>JAUNRU010000004.1:0-78514 GCA_030535535.1 Corynebacterium casei | reverse complement strand
AAATAGGCACCTTCCGCTTCACCACCACCTTCGGCAAAGACCTCTCCAAGCTCGTGCGACGCGGCATCGGCGTACACCATGCCGGCATGCTTCCCAAATACCGCCGCTTGGTAGAGCGCCTCGCGCAAAAAGGCTTGCTCAAAGTCATCTGCGGCACCGACACCCTCGGCGTTGGCATTAACGTGCCTATCCGCACCGTGCTCATGACTGGACTGGCAAAATATGACGGCCGTCGGGAACGTATCCTCAAGTCCCGCGAGTTCCACCAGATTGCTGGTCGCGCAGGGCGAGCCGGATATGACACCGAAGGCACCGTGGTGGTTGAAGCGCCAGAACACGAGATTGAAAACGCCAAGGCGCGCCAAAGGCTGTCCAGCGATCCAGCGAAGCTAAAGAAGCTCAAGAAGAAGTCCGCCCGCGAAGGTTCCGTTACTTGGTCCGAGCAGACTTTTGACCGCATCATTAATGCTGAGCCGGAACAGCTAACTTCCCAGTTCCGGGTCTCTAATTCAATGCTGCTCAATGTGCTAGCACGTCACGGCAACGGCTATGAACACATGAAGCATCTTCTGCGCACCAATCATGACACCCGCACCCAGCAAAACAAACACATCTTGACCGCGCTTGATCTGTTTAGAGGTCTGCTCAATGCTGGCTTGGTGCAGCGTTCAACCAAGGGCCTAGACATCTACGGTCGGCCTTATCACTTGGTGCGCGAACTCCCCCGTGACTTCGCTCTGAACCAGCCACTGTCCCCCTTCGCACTCGCGGCCCTGTCGCTGTTGGACAAAGAATCCCCCACTTTCTACCTCGACGTCATCTCTGTCTTCGAGTCGATTCTGGACAATCCACGCCAGGTGCTCCAGGCACAGCAATCCCAACGCCGCGGTGAGGAAATCGCTGCTTTGAAGGCTGAGGGCGTGGACTATACAGAACGCATGGCCATTGTTGAGGATGTCACCTGGCCAAAGCCGCTCGAAGAATTACTTGAGCAAGGCTATGATACTTTCGCGGAGTCCAACCCTTGGGTGAAGGAATTTGAGCTTTCTCCTAAGGCAATCGTTCGCGACATGCTCGAGAACGCCATGACCTTCTCTGATTTGGTAGCCACCTATGGACTAGCACGGTCCGAAGGCGTTATCCTGCGTTATCTCACGGATGCTTGGCGCACGCTGCGTCAGTCCATTCCCGATGAATACATGACCGAAGAGCTCGCCGATGTCATCGAGTGGCTAGGTGAGATGATCCGACAAGTCGACTCATCGCTGGTTGATGAGTGGGCTGAGATGACTGGTGAAGACTCCCCAATTTCACAGGAGACCCTCGACCGCGAGCTTGCCTTCGGCGTAGAAGATCCAACGCTTCTTACCTCAAACCGCAGAGCGTTTACCATCATGGTGCGAAACTACCTCTTCCGTATTGTCCAGCTCTTTGCCTTTGAGAAGGAGGACCGACTGGAAGAGATGCTGGAGTACCTCGAGGACATGCCAGACTTTGGCGCCGTGTTGGATAGCTACTTCGACGAATATGACGATATGGAAACTGGGCCAGAAGCGCGTGGTAAAGAGTTCTTCCGTCTCGGCGACACTTCCGGCCGCTGCTGGGACGTCCGCCAAATCATCAAAGATCCCGCAGGCGACCTCGGCTACCAGCTCGTTGCAACCATCGACCTAGATGCCTCCGATGAAGCGGGAGAAGTTAGGCTCTCCAGCCTTCATATCGAATACTAGGTTCAGCCCTTCTTGCTTTGCCTCGTCCCACGTATTGCTTGGCCCATCGTGATGACAACGATGAGTACAAGCAGCATGAGCTGAACCGGGTTAGTAGTTGAACCCAGCAAGGTCTCAGTAGCCATGACCATGGCCGGCAACATGGCAAGAATCAAGGCTGAAATAAACGGCGGTGCAAGGATAACTCCCCATTGCAACAACAAGATGGGAAGCGTAATGCACAACGTCGACAGCATAATCAGCTGTCCAACATTTCCCTGCAATTGTGTGAGGTCCACGGAAGCAAACGCCACTAGACCACTTAAAATCCATGCCAAGTGGAACCGGATCGCGGCAATGGTGAGCACGCCAAGGCCTTGGCTCGATGCCCAGCGCGACGAATACAACACGCCGACTGCCGAAATACCAGCGCCGATGGCAAGCAGGACGCCAGCATAGGTTTCGCCCGTGGCACTGATATCACCAATGAAAAAGAAGGCGAGAGCCAAAGCCACGATGGCAAACGTTGGAATCAGGGTACTGTTAAATCTTTTGGCCGTGAGCGCTAGAAGCACGGCAACCACGAAGGGTCCGATTCCTGTCTCAATCACGCTCGCCGCCGTTGGCTGAATCATCGTGGCAGCGATATAGAACAAACAAAACGCACCAGCCGAAAACAGATTCAACGACAGCGCAGACTTAATCCGCTGCGACTTCGTTGGGCCCGGCACCTCTACGTCGTTCCCGGTATGCACGCCCGCCTTTCGCTGCTTCACTGCGAAGTAGCCAATGGTTGAAAGCACTGCCGCTATGAGAAAGGCCGAAAACGTCGTGAAAGTAGATAGCTCCGGCGCAACCCGCATCCCCACCACAGCGGTGCCGATTCCCTGCCAAATGACGGCAACGGCCACAATGACTGCTCCAGCCATTGTCTTATTCGACGTATTCATATCCCCCACTCATTCATTAGGTTCCTAAGCTTGCGGTGTGTTTGCGCTGTCAAGAGCGCAAACTGCCATGCTAACGCGCTAGGACGATAAAAAACTTTTAATTCATTCAGAAAGGTTTTCCGTCTTGAAGTACGGACTCCACGTGAATGGTCTGCGCAATAGCTTGAATCACTGAGGCAATCTTGACCGCTTCCCACACTTGCAGCGTATTCAGCCCTTGTTCTTGGGCATCATAAGAGTGCGCTTGAGAGCATTGTTCGCAACCGTTAACTACCGAAACAGCAACAGCCCAAAGCTCATAGTCAGCTTGGGTGACACCGGGTTTTAGGGAGACACCATTGCGCAGCCCAAAGCGAATGGCTTCAAAGTCGTGGCCCAGCCAATGCTTCGCCCGGAAGCCATAGTTGTTCAAAGTCATCGCGGTGGTACACGCCAGTGCCACGTCAACAGCTTTGTCACTCAAATGCTCGCTGGCTTCAGCGTTGACGAGCTTTAAAACCACATCGTTGCGCGACGTCGCGGCAGAAACGAGCAAGCAGCCCCACAGCTGTTGCTGCGTCAGCACCGAAGTATTGATGAGAGCATCAAGGTTTCGTCGCTGATCTTTGGCGTAATCGGGAATTAAATGCTTAAGGTTGTCCAAAGCCATTGCGACGGCCGTCCTTTAACGTGGGTAAGAGTGAACTTCTGCCATTAATAGTAGTGACAGGCTAAAATCATGAGCAGAATCCGCCCATAGGAGTGGCTCCTTTACCTACCTAACTATTGCCATTAACCTGCATCTAGTTGAAATGGTTATCAATAGTAATTGGATTTATAGATTTCCTTAACAGTAGGTGTAGAGTTATAGGCATGTTCGATAAAGAGTACCGCCCCACCCTGGCGCAGTTGCGAACCTTCGTGACCATTGCGGAGAACAAGCATTTCGGTACAGCAGCCCAAAAGCTAAAAATTTCCCAGCCCTCCCTATCTCAGGCGCTGGTTGCACTCGAGCAAGGACTCGAGATTCAACTTATTGAACGCTCCACCCGCAAAGTCATTGTGACCTCTGCCGGGGAGCGTCTGCTCCCCTACGCCAAAGCCACCCTTGAGGCAGCTGACATCTTCCTGACGCACGCACGTGGCACCCATGGTGAGCTCGCTGGCCCCCTAACAATTGGCATGATTCCTACGGTCGCGCCTTATGTGTTGCCGCAGATCCTTACTGATATCCAGACTCAGTTCCCGGGGCTTGAACCACGCATCGTGGAAGAACAAACTACTCACCTGACGCAAAAGCTCCGTGATGGTCAACTAGATATGGCGATCATTGCGCTTCCTGCAGAAGGCTCAGGGCTAGTGTCCGTTCCTCTTTATCGTGAGCGTTTCTCCATTGTTCTGCCGGACGGGCATCCTTTGGCGGGACATAATGATGTGTCATTGAACGAGATTAAAAACCTTGAGCTTTTGCTTCTCGATGACGGGCATTGCCTCCGTGATCAAATCATGGACCTATGCCGTCGCGCGGATGTGAATCCATCTGACGCCACAAATTCCATCACCCGTGCATCTTCACTGACTACGATCATCCAATTGGTGCTCGGCGGCTTGGGTTCAACGCTACTGCCGGAATCAGCCATCGCTACGGAGTACTCCAACGACAAGTTGAAGCTTGCTACTTTCCGGGATGATGTCATCGCCGAGCGCGAGATTGGCTTGGTCTTCCGCGCTTCTGCTGCCCGCGGTGAAGAATTCCGTCGCTTTGGTGATCTGGTCGTGCAGGCATATGAAGCTGCTGTATCGCGCTCACGCACTGTTCTCGCTGAAAAAGTTGGATAGCTAAACTTCCCAACGCCCCAGCCCACAGCAACGGCCCAACCACATCACTTTGGTTAGGCCGTTGTTCTGCATTAGCGCCGGGTTTTACCCTTAGCTGCGATCGATGCTGTCAAATGGAACTGGTCCACCGGCAATCTGACGGTAAGCATGAGCTTGTGCCAGCAGATATACCGGCAAGGCGATAATCATGCCAAGTCCAAGTGTTACCAAAGTAATGAAGACCATGACAACGCTAATCGCGATGTTGAATCCAATCAGTCGGAAATAGTTGGCGGCGCCAGACTGGAAGCCTTGCACGATGGACTGTCCAATACCAGCGCGGCCGTCTGCTGCATACCACACCATCAGCTGGTACAGCGGCGTTACCAGCAAGTAGCCGGCCATGATCAGCATGAGAATACCCAAGAAGGTACCAATGTTCGCTGCCAAGGAGTTGTAGAACTCAACTTCATCAGTGCCGGCAGCTTCGAGCTGCGCAAAGAAGCTCCCGAGAATCACTGTGACGACAAAGAACGAAAATACAAGGCTGATGAGCCAGAGAATAAACGTAATGGCCAGTGTCGGGAAGTAGTGGACGTCTTTGCCCAGGGTTGACCAGCCGGTGGAACGGGAGTCCACTTCCTTGGTTGCAAGGCGGTAAATAAACGGCATCAGAGCCAGGGAAATGAGGCTGACAATATTGCCAGCAAGGTCGGTACCGAGCTCGACACCGACGTTTGTTTGTGCAGCATCGTTTCCGAAAATCGCACCGACGATTCCACCGAAGATGAAGGAAGCCGCGATGAAGGCAAGTGAGCCCAACAGCCATAGCTTGGCATTGGAGAACGTGCGCTTGAAGCCAAAACCAATTGCGCTAAAGACCTGTAGCTTGCCGTTGGTCTCTACCAAATCGCGCTGGCCTGAGCCATTGTTGAAAAGATTCTCCGAGTACCCTGCGCCGCCGAATTGGGCACCGCTGTAGCCAGAGTCCCCATAATTGGAGTCATAGCCAGAGGAATACGGCTGGCCGTTGCCGCTCTGTCCGTACCCGGCTTGACCATAGTCAGGGCGGTCCTCAGGATGATTTGTGGACCTGTATCGCGGCAAGTCCCCAGATCCTTCATTCTCCTTGTCCCAAAAGTCATCCCCGTTACCGTTGTATGGAGTACTCATTTGCCGTCCCCTTCTTAAATTAAAGCTCTACTTCACAGGATAATCACTACCTCGAAAGTAATTCCCGTTCAACGCTACCGTGTACTTTCACACCCCGCACTACCGCATACGACATCGCATTCCCGCGCCGAGAGATTCTGAACAATTTTCGGCGGCATACTATTGCCATTGTGCAAGGTAGAGCGGAATTTATCTTCGATAGCGCTGCGATTCATTACACTTTGAAAAATTCTCGACTGCACATCGACAAGCTTAAAGCGCAGTCGACGCTCAAGCGCCGAACCAACTGGGTAAAGGCAATGATAACGGGTATGATTTCCCACTAGTCATGAGTAATTCACACCGCGATAATTCCGCTGAAAATTCACAGAAGTCCCAGGATGATTCTATCGACGCTCCAACTCGTCAAGAGTTGTATGAGCGTCTAGAGCGCGTTGCGCTGACTGAGGAACGTTCTTTTCGCCGTCGCCTGTCCAAAGCACGTGCACAGAAGGCACTGGCAGCTATCGGTGTGGACATTGATAAAGCTGTTTCGCGGGTAGAGCTTATCGATGCCCACGTGCCGGAGCTCGAATACCCCGAGGCACTTCCTGTCACAGACCGCAAAGAGGATATTGCAGAGGCCATAGCCAATAACCAGATTGTCATCATTGCTGGTGAAACTGGTTCGGGTAAGACTACTCAGATTCCGAAGATTTGCCTTGAGCTTGGACGCGGACGTCGAGGACTTATCGGACATACCCAGCCCCGGCGTCTAGCTGCCCGCACTGTCGCTGAGCGTATCGCGGATGAACTGGGCCAAGACTTGGGCGAGTCGGTTGGTTACGCCATTCGTTTCGATGACCGCGTTACCAAAACAACCGCGGTCAAGCTCATGACCGATGGTATTTTGCTGGCGGAGATGCAGCGTGACCGTTTCCTCAACGCTTATGACACCATCATCATTGATGAAGCCCATGAGCGCTCGCTCAATATCGACTTCCTGCTGGGCTATTTGAAGCGACTTCTCCCCCGCCGCCCGGACCTGAAGGTCATCATCACCTCTGCGACGATTGACCCAGAGCGCTTCGCTGAGCACTTCGCGGATCAGGAAGGCAATCCGGCGCCAATCATTGAAGTATCAGGCCGCACCTACCCCGTTGAAATTCGCTACCGCCCCCTGCAGTTTGAAGCCGCAGGCAAATTAGTAGACCAAGATCCCCTTGACGGCCTGTGCGAGGCGATTGAAGAGCTCATGAAGGAGGGCGACGGAGATATCTTGTGCTTCTTCCCCGGTGAGCGCGACATCCGTGATGCCATGGAAGCAATCGAAGCGCGGCGCTGGCGGGGTGTGGAGGTAACTCCACTGTTCGGCCGTCTGTCCAATCAAGAACAGCACCGTGTCTTTAGCCCTCACTCGGGACGCCGCGTTGTCCTGGCAACCAATATTGCTGAAACTTCACTCACGGTCCCTGGCATCCACTACGTGGTCGATACCGGCACTGCGCGTATCTCCCGTTATTCCACGCGCACTAAAGTGCAGCGACTGCCGATTGAGCCAATCTCACAGGCGTCAGCAAATCAGCGCTCGGGCCGTTGTGGTCGTATCGCTGATGGTATTGCTATTCGCCTCTATTCCGAGGAAGACTTCGAGTCCCGTCCAGAATTTACCGACCCAGAGATTCTGCGCACCAACCTCGCCAGCGTCATTTTGCAGATGGTGTCGCTGCGCTTGGGCGCCATTGAAGAGTTCCCCTTTGTCCAGCCGCCAGAGGCCAAATCTATTCGTGATGGCTTGATGGTGCTGCATGAGCTCTCTGCATTGCAGGACACAGAAGACGAAGGACTGCCCAAACTTACTGAGATTGGTCAAGACTTAGCGCGCATTCCTGTGGATCCACGAATGGCACGCATGCTTGTCGAGGCACAGAAACTCGGTGCACTGAGCGCTGTAACCGTCATCGTGGCTGCGATGACTGTGCAAGATGTTCGTGAGCGCCCACTCGAGTTCCAAGCCCAAGCCGACCAGGCGCATGCTCGGTTTAAGGATAAGACCTCAGATTTCATCTCGATGTTGAAGTTGTGGGATTACATCCAGGACTCCCGCGATGAAATGTCGGGAAATGCATTCCGCAAGCGCATGAAGAAAGAGTTCTTGCACTACATGCGCATCCGCGAATGGTTCGATCTGGTGCGACAGCTCCAAAATGTCACCAAGCAGATGGGCTGGACGGCTACTCAAACCCAACGCCAAGAGGACAGCATTCATCAGTCGCTGCTGTCTGGCCTGCTGTCCAATATTGGTGCACGCGACGGGAACTCTAAGGAGTACTTCGGCGCGCGCAACACGAAATTCCTCATCTTCCCAGGTTCTGCCCTGGCGAAGAAACCGCCTGAGTTCATCATGGCAGCAGAGCTTGTGGAGACTTCACGTCTGTGGGCTCGCGATGTTGCCAAGATTGATCCCGCCTGGGTAGAAAAGCTTGCTGAGAAGCTGCTGCGCCACAACTATTCAGAACCAACTTGGTCCAGCAAGCGTGCTGCCGCGATGGCTACGCAGCGCTCAACTCTCTACGGAGTCACCGTAGTCGCCGACCGCAGCGTGCCTTATCACCGCATCGACCCTGTAGCGGCCCGGGACATGTTTATCCGCGAGGCGCTCATTGGCGGCAATTGGAACACACACCACCACTTCTTCCACGACAACGTAAAGAAGCTCGAGGACGCAAGCCAGTATGAGGAAAAGGCGCGTCGCCGCGGAATTGTTGTAGATGAAGATACTCTCTTCGATTTCTACGATAAGAGACTGCCTGCCAAAGCAACCACGGGTCGCAACTTTGACACGTGGTGGAAGAAGGAGCGTCATAAGAATCCAACGCTTCTAGATTTTGATCCCGAAAGCCTCATCAATGATGATTCGACGGTCACCGAAGAGGCGTTCCCTGATCACTGGAAGCAGGGCTCGATTGACTATGAGCTGACCTATCGTTTCGAGCCGGGCGATCCTCTCGATGGTGTCACCTTGATGATTCCGGTTCCGCTACTGGCGGGGCTGGAGAAAGAACATTTCGATTGGCTGGTGCCGGGACTTCGCGAGGAACTTGTCACGGAGTTACTGCGTACCCTTCCTAAGGCTCTGCGCCGCTCTGTCGTGCCGGTTCCAGAGTTCGCTAGTCGTGCGATGGACAAGCTCATTCCATATCAGGGCAGTTTGGTACAACAGCTATCTGATGTGCTGCGAGAACTCGGCGGGTCCGGCATCTCTGCATCTGATTTCCGTCCGGAAGCACTACCTCCTCACCTGAAGTTCAACTTCGCTGCGGTGGATAAGAAGGGCGACATCATCGACTCGGATCGAGATTTGGCGCTGCTGGTCAAGCGCCAAGCGGGATCGATTACTTCTTCGGTGTCACAGCTGGGTCGGGCCAAGGAATCTGCAGCTGTATCCGAATGGACGACTGACACGATTGGTGAGATCGAGAAAGAAGTAGCAACCGTTGTGGATGGCCATGACGTGGTTGCCTATCCTGCGCTCGTCGCCACCCCAGATGGCGTTGAGGTCAAAGTACACGCGACTAAAGCAGCTGCGGATTCGGCAATGATTACAACGACGCTGACTTTGCTCATGCGCGATATCACCGTCAATACCACGCAGATGGTCAAGGGCCTGCCCTTGCAACAACGCGTTGCAATCGACAACTACGGTGCTGAAGAGTTAGTCAATGATGCTCGAATCGCTGCGATCCGCGATGTCATGATGGAATCAGGCGGTCCAGTACGTTCTCCAGAAGAGTTCCAAGAACTCAAAATGAAGGTGAAGCCAGAAGTTCCAGGGCGTGTTCGCCAATCCATCGTCGCTCTAGCTCCGGCCATGGTGCAGTTTGCTCATGTTAGCGATGAGCTCAAGAGGTGGACCGGCCCAGCTATTGATGACATGAAGAAGCAGCTGGAATTCTTGCTGCCGAAACACGCCATCACTGTCCACGGCATCCAGCATCTCAAGCACCTACCGAGGTATTTGCAGGCAATGAACATCCGCATGGAAGAGATGGGAATTGACCCAGACAAGGACGCGGACCGCCAAGCAGAGGTAGAAAATGCTCATGCTTATCTCAACAACAGGCTGCGCAATCTACCGGCGGGTCGTGCGAAGTCACGGGAGGTCAAAGACATCCGTTGGATGATCGAAGAGCTCCGAGTCTCACTCTTCGCACAACGGCTTGGTACCGCTCATGCGGTCTCGTTGCGCCGAATCCAAAAGGCCGTCGATAAGCTCTAGCGATAATCAGACGTCGCGTTCGCGGCGACGCATTAGGCGAATCTCAGATTCAAAGTCATCCGCGCTATCGAAAGACTTGTAGACGGAAGCAAAGCGCAAATACGCAACCTCATCCAAGTCACGGAGCGGCTCGAGGATGGCCAGGCCAACGTCATTAGCGTTGACTTGGGAGCTGCCGTGGCTACGCACCCGTTCCTCTACTTCCTGCGCAAGCCGCTTCAGAGCGTCATCGGAGACATCACGGCCCTGGCAGGCTCGACGTACACCGCGAATCAATTTGTCGCGGCTAAAAGGTTCAGCCAAACCATTACGCTTGACCACCAAAAGGATGGCTTTTTCAATGGTGGTAAAACGTCCCTGGCAGGAGGCGCACTCACGGCGACGGCGAATGGCTGAGCCTGCATCGATAACGCGGGAGTCGATCACACGGGATTGTTCGAAATGGCAAAAAGGGCAGTACACCAAAGGTCCTAACTGTGAGATTCTCACGCCAACTTAAAGCGTGATGAATACTTAACTAGAACTAGTGTACTGCCCTTAAGAAAACTTATTCAGACTGCCCAATGTGCCGCTATGGCCAGCGATATTGCTCAAATCTGAATGCTTTGAGGCTCAGATTATCGAGCAATAATCTCGCCGGCCGCAGGTGAGCTGCTAACGGAGGTAACCTGCGACATTGGTTCTTCTGGAGCATTGAAGCCGGCGAAAAGAGTGCCCATAAATACTGCAGCGCCAAATACTGCGCCCAGCGCGATGTTGCTTCGAACACTTGCAGTGCGTCCACCATTTTCGGGAGTAGATAATTCTGGATTTGAAGCACGATTTTCGAAAGTGTTTCGCTGCACTGTTCTAGGAGAAGTCCCTAAAGTGCGAACATTATTTACTCGCGGATCCCGAAGTGAAGGTTCCCACACAGATGCGGATGGAACTCGATTAACGCGATGCGAGGAGAAGGCAGAAGTACGTGCTGAATTTACGTTTCCGCGGTTAAGAGCGATAGCCATAGTATTTTCCTTTTCGGTTACGCATGTGACACTATCCATCTATCCAGACACTGGAATCTGCCATTAGCGCAACTGTTCGATTTTCTTTGTATGTTCGATTTATAACAGGATTTCGAAAGTTTGTCCAGAAATAGCCAGAAATTGTCGAACATCGGCGAAAAACGTGATACAAATGGGGTATCGCTTTTATAGCTATTTCACTTTCACCGATTACCCGCAGTCCACTTGACGTAAGTTCAGTCGAACTAAGCCGCTAAAGCATCACGCAATTTGGATGCTGGCTTAGAAGTCCAAGGAGCTAAGAAAATGGCCAAACCACGAGGAGTTACTCCCCGTCCAGATATTTCCGAGCTGTCGCCGCGACAGCGCCGGATCCTCGAAGTCATCAAAGATGCGGTTGTTTTGCGCGGTTATCCGCCAAGCATCCGCGAAATTGGTGACGCGGTTGGACTTCAGTCCACCTCTTCTGTTGCTTACCAGTTGAACCAGCTGGAGCAGAAGGGCTTCCTTCGTCGAGATCCAAACAAGCCACGCGCTGTGGATCTTCGTCAGTTTGCAATGGATGATGAGCCGAAGCCTGGACGCAAGAGTGCCGCGGAGGCTCCAATTGACGCCACTCTTCCGGAAGGTGCAGCAGGCGTTAGCTACATCCCGGTTGTCGGCCGTATTGCTGCGGGCGCTCCGATTACAGCCGAGGAGAATGTGGACTCCTACTACCCCCTTCCCGATGAGATCGTGGGCAAGGGCGAGCTCTACATGCTCAAGGTCGTCGGCGAATCCATGAAGGACGCAGCCATCCTTGACGGCGACTGGGTAATTATCCGTTCCCAGCCAACCGCGGAATCCGGCGACTTTGTCGCGGCGCTCCTGGACAATGAGGAAGCCACAGTCAAGGAATTCCACCAGGACTCCAGTGGCGTGTGGCTACTTCCACACAATGAGGCTTTTGCACCAATTCCAGGTGATGACGCCAAGATAATGGGCAAGGTTGTCTCTGTAATCCGCAAGATTTAACTCGCGCACTCGCTAGAACCTAGGCCGCGTCTTCTAACAAAGGAGGACGCGGCCTATTTTTGTGTTCTCAGTTTGTGAGATATCGGAAATCTATTCCCCCCGAAAGGGTAATTTCCTATGGTTCTCAAATCGCAGGTATTCCCACATTCTGTTTCCGATATTAAGCCGCTGACCGTTATTAATAGCAGCAATAATACTGTTCAGCGGGCTTCATGTGACTATGTCGTTGATGTTGAATCTGTGTTTAGTTCTGAAAACCATGGCATTCTGGAGTTAAGACTGCCAAATTAGGACATAACTCCACATTTCCACCCTCCGGTTAACTTTCTTGCGCATCACATTATCGGGTGGGGGAATTGACCTTGGCTGATTCGATCTACGCCCGTGATGGAAGGGAATGCCATATGTACGCTGAGGAGCGTCGCCGACAAATTGCTTCAATGACTGCAGTAGAGGGTCGTGTCAACGTCACCGAGCTATCAGAGCGCTTCGATGTCACTGCTGAAACCATCCGTCGTGACCTTGCGGTGCTCGACCGAGAAGGCGTTGTGCATCGTGTCCACGGTGGCGCAGTAGCATCACAGTCTTTCCAAACTTCTGAATTGACTCTTGACACACGTCTGCGTTCAGCAACCACCGCGAAGATGGCCATCGCCCGTGCTGCAATGGAGTTTCTCCCCCAGGGCCACGGCAGTATTTTCCTCGACGCAGGTACAACCACGAGTGCAGTGGCCGATTTGATTGGTCAATCCCCTGCTGCGCATCAGTTGTCTATCGTCTCCAATAGTCTGCCCATTGCATTATCGCTGGCTAATAACGGTGTGCAATATGTCCAGCTGCTTGGCGGCACGGTTCGTGCCATCACGCAGGCAGTTGTGGGTGATACGGCGCTGCGCACGATGGCGTTGCTTCGTGCCGATGTCGCTTTCATCGGCACCAACGCCCTCACCCTGGACCATGGGCTGTCCACTGCAGACGCACAAGAAGCAGCCATTAAGTCTGCATTCGTAACCAACGCGCACAAGGTAGTTGTTTTGTGTGACTCATCGAAGTTGGGCACGGACTACTTGGTGAGTTTCGCGCCAATTTCTGAGGTCGATGTCGTTATCACGGATAGTGGCGCATCTGAGGTCTTCTTGAACTCGCTGCGTGATCGAGAGATTGAAGTGATCGTTGTACCTGACGTAAACCGCTCATAGGTAAACGCGCAAACAAACAATCCGGTCAAAGCAGAACAATAACTGCTTTGACCGGCTTTCTTTTGTGTTAGCTGTTTAAGACCGCGTTTTAGGAGATGTATTCATCCAGCAGTGCGCGGACAGCTTCGCGCGCCTCCGGTGCGCCCACGGAATAGATGGCTGCCTCAGCCATCTTCTGACACTGCTCCAAGGTCACTTCAGCAAGCTGAGCACCAACACCAGCGATTGCTGTCGAGGCCGCGGACAAGGAATTGACGCCAAGTCCTACGAGAACGCACGCCAATAGTGGGTCTGCTGCAGCCTCGCCACATACGCCGACGGGGACGTTGTTGTCGGCGCCGCCAATGCAGGTGTGCTGAATCAAGCGCAGAACTGCAGGCTGCCACGGGTCAGTCAGGTATGCCAGCTGCGGGGACAAACGGTCTGCCGCCATCGTGTACTGGGTGAGGTCGTTGGTGCCAATGGAGACGAAGTCCAAGTGCGGCATGATGGTATCGGCCATCAATGCAGCGGCTGGAACTTCCACCATTGCGCCCGGGACTAGGCCGCGCTCACGGCACAGCTCAGCAAACCACTTTGCCTCAGTCGAGGTAGCCACCATGGGTGCCATGACCCAGGTTTGAGCGCCTTCATTACGCTCTGCTGCCGCCCGGGCAATGGCGTCGAGCTGGCGAGTCAGCAAAGACTCGTTATCCCGCGCAATACGCAGACCACGAACACCCAGGGCAGGGTTTTCTTCTTCGCTCAAGGTTGCATAAGATATTGGCTTATCAGAGCCCGCATCCAAGGTTCGGACAACGACCTTGGAGTCAGGGAATGCCTGGAACACCTTGCTATAGATCTTGGCTTGCTCATCAACTGAAGGTTCGGAGCTAGCAGAGAGGAATGACAGTTCGGTGCGGTACAGGCCAACGCCTTCTGCCTGTGACTGGGCCGCAAGGCGCGCTGCATTGCCATCGGCAACATTGGCAAGAACCTGAATGGAGTGGCCGTCTTTGGTCTGCGCGGGGCCGGTCCACTGCGCAACTTTCTCAGCGCGCTCTTTGTATTCCTCGACGGCCTGACGAGCTTCGTTCTCATCAGCATCGGTGCTCACGGTGCCCAAAGCACCATCAATAAACAGCACTGTCGACGCTTCAATGTCTCGAAGAGACTTACCCACGGCGACGATACAAGGGATATCCAGCTGGCGGGCAATAATCGCGGTGTGGCTAGTTGGGCCACCAAGTTCAGTCACCAAGGCCTTAACGTGTGAAGTATCAAGGGTGGCTGTGTCGGCCGGCGCCAAATCATCGGCAAGCAAAATTGCCTCGCCCTCAATGTGAGGAAGGCCCGGTTCTTCTTCACCCCGCAACTCAGCGATGACGCGATCGCGCACATCGCGCAGGTCGGTCGTGCGTTCTGCCATGACGCCACCAGCGGCCTCAAACATGGCGACGAACTTATCTGTCGCACCGACGACCGCGTACTCAGCATTGTGCCCACCGAAGATATTCTTCTTGACGGCCTTTTGCCATCCCCGGTCCTTGACCATTCCGGCGGTCACGTTGAGAACTTCCTGTGCATGACCTTCTGCTTGTGCGGCGCGGTCATTCAGACGTGTGGACACCACTTCTGCTGCTTGCTGGAAACGTTCAAATTCGGCGTCACGCGCATCTTCCGCGATGGATTGACCTGGTTGCGGAAGTTCTGGACGCGGACGCACCCAAACGGCTGGAGCATAAGCGACGCCTGCAACGACGCCAGTACCGTTGATGGACTTTGACATGGTGTGTTCTTCTCCCTTGTCTTTCTTGCATGCTGTGCGCTGCGCTTTATGCCTGCGCCATGCGAAACAGTGATGCGGATTAGAGGTGTGAAGTTGTAAATGGGTTTGGGAAACAATATTCCACAGATTAGCCACAGAATATCATTGACAATCGGACATATTCGGGCAACAATCAACATTGTCGAGTATTTATCCATGCAATTTCCCAAGTAATCGCCATTTACTCGGGCTTTGTCCCAATATAGCTAATTTTTGGAGAACCCCGCACCAAATGATTGTGACTCTAACTCCGAATCCAAGTATCGATGCCACTATCGCGTTGGATTCTGCCCTTGAACCCGGCACTGTGCACCGGGCCCATAGTATGACGCATGTTGCCGGCGGCAAAGGCATCAATGTGGCCCACGCAGTGACGCTGGCAAACCAGCCCAACATCGCAGTTTTTCCAGCTGCAGACAATGATCCTTTTGTTCCTTTGGTTCGCGACATCAACGTTGAGATCAACACTGTCGCGATTGATCAACCCATCCGCACCAACACCACCGTTACGGAACAATCCGGGCGCACAACCAAACTCAATGGCAAAGGTCCATTGGTGGATAAGAAGGCACAGCAACTGCTGATTGACGCCACCTCCGCCGCGGCTGCCGATGCCTCGTGGGTGGTTATGGCCGGTTCCTTGCCGAATGGCGTGCCGTCTGATTTCTACGTCACCGCCATCAAGGCTCTGCGTGAATCAGCACCGAATATCCGAATTGCTTTGGACACTTCCGACAAGCCGATGGAAGAGATTGCAAAGAATCTCTCTACCGCGGCACCTGATTTGATCAAGCCAAATGGCTTGGAGTTGGGTCAGCTAGTCGGTGAGGACGGTCTTGCACTGGAAGAAGCTGCCGAACAAGGTGACTTTTCTGGTGTGATTGCTGCAGCACGCAAGGTCAACGCTCAGGGTGTTGCCTATGTTCTGGTGACGCTCGGCGCTGCGGGTGCATTGTTGGTCACTGAGTCGGGTGCGTGGTTGGCTAGTCCGCCACCCATCGAAGTGGTCTCCACTGTTGGCGCGGGCGATAGCTCACTTGCTGGATTCTTGTTGGCCCAGGCGGCTGGCAAGAGCTTGGCTGAATCTCTACAACAATCCGTGGCGTATGGTTCCGCCGCAACCTCATTGCCGGGTACAACTATTCCGACTCCGGATATGCTGAATCTGGAACAGACCGAAGTCAGTGAACTGAATTAGTTTCATATTCCTTCCCTTATAAATCAAGGAGAGACCTCTCATGGCATCCGATCTCATTACTACGGACTTAGTCGCGTTAGACGCTGACTTTGGCTCGTCCGTTGATTCCGTCATTACCCAGCTCGCTACGCTCGTGCATGGCACAGGGCGTGCCAACGACATCGAGGGCTTGGCACAGCCTGCAATCGAGCGTGAATCTCAGGCTGGCACTGGCGTGCCCGGCCAAGTTGCAATCCCCCATTGCCGTTCTGAAGCAGTCAGCGAACCCACCTTGGCTTTCGCTCGCCTGTCCAATCCAGTGGACTTCTCTGGTCCTGACGGTGATGCCCAGTTAGTTTTCCTCATTGCTGCGCCAGCTGGCGGCGGCAAGGAACACCTGAAGATTTTGTCCAAGCTGGCTCGCGCGCTGGTTCGCAAGGATTTCCTAGAAGCGCTTCGCACCGCAACCAGCAAGGAAGAGATTGTCTCCCTCGTCCTCGAGGTTGTCAACGCAGAGAAGAAGCCAAAGGCACAAGCTACACCTGCAGCTGAGTCTGCAAGCGCCGCGGCTGGCACCGCAGCAGCGGGCACCGCTGCAACCACCGCAGCATCCAGGGACAAGGGCTCAACCTTGAATGTTGTTGCGGTTACCGCCTGCCCCACCGGCATTGCGCACACGTACATGGCCGCCGATGCTTTGACGCAGACCGCAGAAGGCCGCGACGATGTAAATCTGACGGTCGAAACTCAAGGGTCTTCCAACAACACTCCCGTGGCGCAGTCTGTCATTGATGCTGCCGATGCGGTCATTTTTGCTACCGACGTCGGGGTACGCGACCGTGAACGCTTCGCGGGCAAACCGGTCATTGAATCCGGCGTAAAACGCGCCATCAATGAACCTGATGTGATGCTCAATGAGGCTGTCGCGGCTGCAAAGAATCCGAAAGCCCGTAAGGTGGCGGGTTCTGGTGCGGCGGCATCGTCAAGCAGCGAAGAAGCCGGCGGACAACTGAGCTGGGGCAAGCGCATCCAGCAGGCCATTATGACCGGTGTGTCTTACATGGTGCCTTTCGTTGCTGCCGGTGGTCTGCTGCTGGCTCTGGGCTTCCTCTTCGGCGGCGCCGATATGGCCAATGGCTGGCAGGCAATCTCCACGGAGTATTCTCTGACCAACCTGCCGGGTCATGACGTTGAAGTTGATGGCGCGACCATGACTTTTGAACGTTCTGGCATGCTGCTCTACATCGGTGCTGTTCTCTTCGCTACTGGCCAAGCAGCGATGGGCTTCATTGTCTCCGTACTGTCTGGCTACATTTCCTACGCACTTGCCGGCCGCCCAGGTATTGCCCCTGGTTTCGCTGGCGGCGCTATCGCTGTTGTAGTTGGCGCTGGCTTCATCGGTGGTCTGGTTACTGGTCTGCTGGCAGGTCTCATCGCAATGTGGATCGGCTCCTGGAAGGTTCCACGTTGGATGGTTTCCCTGATGCCAGTCATGTTGATTCCACTACTGACCAGCTTGGTAGTCGGCCTTGCCATGTACCTCGTTCTGGGCGCACCGCTAGCCGCACTGATGACCGGCCTGCAGAACATGCTGGGCGGAATGTCTGGCTCCTCTGCAATTCTATTGGGCATCGTGCTTGGTTTGATGATGTGTTCCGACCTTGGCGGACCAATCAACAAGGCAGCGTACCTCTTCGGCACCGCGGGCCTGTCCACAGGTGACCAGGCTTCCCTGCAGATCATGGCTGCGGTTATGGCTTCCGGCATGGTTCCACCAATCGCACTGTCCATCGCAACGTTTGTGCGTAAGAATCTGTTCACCCCAGCTGAGCAGGAAAACGGCAAGTCTTCCTGGCTCATGGGTCTGGCCTTCGTGTCTGAAGGCGCAATTCCATTCGCTGCCGCCGACCCATTCCGCGTCATTCCAGCGATGATGGCTGGTGGCGCAACGACCGGCGCAATCATCATGGCGCTCGGCGTCGGTTCCCGTGCACCACACGGCGGCATCTTCGTGTTTTTCGCTATCGACCCAATTTGGGGCTACATCGCCGCAATCCTAGGCGGCACGCTCGTGGCAACCGTACTGGTTATCGCGTTGAAGCAGTTCTGGCCGAACAAGGCCATTCAGGAAGCAGCAGCTAAGAATGAGAAGGAAAAGGCCGCTGCCGCAGCTGCCTAATTCCTGGACAAAATCCGTGACCTTGCCGCGACTTTGAATCAATCTCGGCCATTCCTAGGCCCATTCGTGGCAGAGTTTCGGATTCGTCTTTAAACTGGTGTGAGAAATTTTAATTCTGGAAAGGATTTACTAATCATGGCTTCTAAGACAGTAAAAGTCGGCTCCTCCGTAGGCCTGCACGCACGTCCAGCTTCCGTCATCGCGGATGCTGCAGCAGAGTACGATGAGGACATCTTCCTGGCTCTCGTAGGCGAGGAAGACGACGATGAAACCGATGCTGCATCTTCTTTGATGATCATGGCATTGGGTGCCGAGCAAGGTGACGAAGTCACCGTCACCTCTGACAACGCTGAAGCCGTTGAGAAGATAGCCGGTCTCATTGAGCAGGACCTCGACGCCTAAGCGCCACCCAAGACCTCGCAATACAAAGCAGAGGATCTGAGAAACTTCCCACCGGAAGTTTCTCAGATCCTCTGCTTTTGCCTGCGCATGCTTGCTAGTGCGACAAATACCAGTACAAGTTGGTCACAGCTTCAGCTGTGCTGCTGCCTTCTCCCCTGTCGACATAGTTTTCAAAGGTCGGCTCGGAAACCTTAACACCTTCAGTCGCAAGTTCTTGGGCGAAGGCGGACCACGAATCTGCAAGCTTGTTGTAGCTGCCGTGGTGCACGGTCATCGCTGCATTGCGCTCATCGAATTCGATGAGCTCCAAGCCGCCGAACGCACCATTGGAGTCATTGTTGTTGGCTTCTTCTACCGCTGCGCGGATGACGTCGAGGTCTTGCTCAGCGATGACATATGCCGCGGCAATATCAATCTCATCGGGCGACATTGAATATGTATATGCGCGACATGCCTCTTCCTTTATGCCAGCCTCGTTCACGAGAGCTTCGATGCGTTCATAGGAGGGCTTGAGGAAAGTTGGGATGCTGTCCAGCGGGACGGTATCGCGGATTGAAAGAATATGGTGAGCTGGAACGGTGGTCATTTCGATCTTCATGTGCTGATTCCTACTCTGAATTCCTGGCGAGAGTTTCTCTGCCAGAACTCCACTTATTGGTGATGTAGGGCACAGACTACCACCGTCTGCTGTTAGTACTTTGCGTTCTGGCCCTCACCAAGGGTTTCATAAAGCTTCTTCAAAATTGGGTAGGCGACGATGATGCCGACAGAACCCCAAGCAATGCCTTCAAGTGAGATGCCGAAGACAGTCAGCGTTAGGTTGCCGATACCTGCGACTAGCGCAACCGCAGCACAAGTGAGGTTGACTGGATTGTTGAAGTTGACCTTGTTATCCATCCAGATGCGGATGCCCAGCATGCCGATGAGGCCGTAAAGCACCAGGGTAGCTCCACCAAGCACACCGGTTGGGATGGTGAAAATCAGTGCGCCGAATTTTGGAATGAACGCGAGTGCAATCGCGGTGAAAGCAGCGACCCAATAGGCGGCGGTGGAATACACGCGGGTTGCCGCCATAACTCCAATGTTTTCCGCGTAAGTTGTGGTTGCGGAGCCGCCGAAGCCACCCGCTAGCCCGGTGGCAAGTCCATCTGCAATCAGCGCGTCACCAGCGAGATCATCCAAGTCCCGCTTGGTCATCTCACTGACAGCCTTCACGTGGCCAACATTCTCAGCGACGAGAACAACGAGTACTGGCAAGGCGACTGCAATCGCGGAGAAGTTGAACTCCGGTGCATGGAACTGTGGAAGACCAATCCATGCTGCATCGGCGATGGATTCCGCGGCGCCCTCGCTCAGATTTCCGGTCACAGCGGCAAAAATCCAGCCGATGATGACACCGATAAGGATGCCGAGACGGGAAACCATTCCGCGTCCACCGATGGTGCACAGGGCGATGGCCAGCAAGGTGACGGTCGCAACCGCTGGCTGGGTCTGGAAGTTTGATGCTGCAGTTGGCGCCAGGTTAAGACCGATCAACGCCACAATGGCACCGGTAACAGCCGGCGGCATAACCGCGTCCACTACCTTGCGGCCAGCCATCTTCACGATGAAGCCGATGACCATGAGGCAGATACCGGTGACAAGGATGGAACCTGCCTGTGCGCCGATACCGTACTGCTGGGAAGCAGCGAGTGGCGCAATGAAGGCGAATGAGGAGCCGAGGTAGGACGGGAGGCGGTTGCGGGTAATCAGCAAGAACAAGATCGTGCCGACACCGGAGAACAACAGCGTGGTGTTGACTGGGAATCCGGTCAACGTTGGAACCAGCAGCGTTGCACCGAACATGGCTACAACATGCTGCATGCCAATGCCGATGGTCCGCGGCCAATTCAGGCGCTCCTCAGGGGCTACTACTGCCCCTGGTTGAATCTTCTTACCGTCTCCGTGCAGCTTCCAGCCAATTAATGAACTCACGAAACACTATTATTGTCTATCCCCAGCAATTCACCTAACCAATTGCCAAACTAATTTCTGCAGGTGTGGGAATACTTCAGAAGAACAAGTGCATCCTAGGAAGCGCTGCGGTCAGAGTCTGTGGCAGAAGAATCTTTGTTCATGAGCTTCTTAGCCTCGTCTTCGCCAATGATGAACTCTTCAAGCTCACCAGCAAGCTGCGCTGGCAGACGGACATCAACGAAGGTGCCCTCTTCAACGTAAGACTCATCCAAGACCGTGCCCAAGTCATGAACACGGGCGATGACATCACCACGGGTAAACGGCACCAGAAGCTGCACGTGAGAATCTAGCGAGTTCAAAAACAGCTCAATGCGCGTGGTCAGCTCACTAATGCCCTCACCAGTAAAGGCTGAAACATAGACGACATTGTCACGGTCGAGAACGTGGCGAATCTCCGCTAGTGCAAGTTCATCAGCAGCGTCAATCTTGTTGATGACAATGATTTCTGGTGGCGGGGTCTCCCCAGTCTCCTTCGCAATGTCATAGATGACCTTGTTAACAGCGTCAATCTGCTTTAGCGGGAAAGGATCCGCACCATCAACCACATGCAGCATCAAATCAGCGTTGAAAACTTCTTCCAGGGTGGACTTGAATGCTTCAACCAACTGAGTTGGCAGGTGGCGGACGAACCCGACGGTGTCCGTGAGAACCACATGGCGGCCATCTCCAAGCTCTGCTTTACGCGTGGTGGGATCCAAGGTGGCAAAGAGCGCATCCTCCACCAAGACACCAGCACCGGTCAAAGCGTTAATGAGCGAAGACTTGCCAGCGTTGGTGTAGCCAGCAATAGCAATCTGCGGCACGGTGGAGCGCTGACGGTTCGCACGCTTAACGTCTCGTGCGGTCTGCATACCTTTGAGTTCTTTGCGCAGACGCGACATTTCCGTACGGATTCGGCGACGGTCAGACTCAATCTTGGTTTCACCAGGACCACGCAGACCCACGCCACCGTTGGATCCAGCGCGGCCGCCGCCCTGACGGGACAGGTTGCCACCCCAACCACGAGTGTGGGTGTAGAGGTATTCCAGCTGTGCCAGAGAGACCTGCGCTTTACCTTCTTTGGACTTCGCGTGCTGGGCGAAGATATCCAAAATCAGCATGGTGCGGTCAATCACCTTGGTGTTGAGCTCGCGCTCCAAAGCGGACAGCTGACCAGGGTTGAGCTCACCATCGCACACGACCGTATCAGCGCCGGTGGACTCAATGATCTGCTTGAGTTCTTTGACCTTGCCGGAGCCAATAAACGTGCCGGGATCCGGACGATCGCGCTTTTGGTACAGCATCTGCACAATCTCTGCGCCGGCAGTCTCCGTCAAGGCTGCAAGCTCAGACATTGTGGCTTCTACTTCTGCTGCCGTGCCTTCGGTCCACACACCAACGAGGACAACTTGTTCAAGGCGGAGCTTTCGGTACTCCACCTCATAGCCGTCGGTGGTGTCCTCAGCTCGAATTTCGGTATCACGTGTCACTCGCCTAAAAGCATTGCGCTCCGCGAGTTCTAGTTCACCCAGGGTTAAATCTTCATCATCGCGCTCACCTGAACGGGGCTGCGGGGTGTTTTCTGAAAAAGCACGTGCCAACAGCTCGTCACGCTCTTTTTCACTATTAAATCGGTTAGAAAAATCTGTCATTGTCTCCCCAGTATCGCACGAATGACCTGCCCTTGGCTAGAAGTCACAGGTAAATGACACTAATACATTTTCGATAACGCACATTTGGGACTAGAATCAAAGTCATGACTACCGCCCAGACCCACTCAGAGATGCTCGCGCTCGGTTTCAATTTTGAGCACTGGCAAGACGTTGTGGAAGCAGCCATCGCCACCAATCAGCTCACCGTGACCGGTGAAGTTCGTGGCGGACAGTTGATCCAATTTGCAGATGCCTCCGGCGCACAGCTCAATATTCTTGCTGTGGAGCCATTCTCTACTTTCATCGGTTTCGAAGGCATTACCCAAGCATTTGCCCACGTCTCCATGGTTAATGATGTGTTGAGCTACATGAACATCATCACCCCAACCGGTGACACTATTGCAGAGATTACTGCGAACCTGGCGCAGGGCCCGCTTCTTGCTGAGGTTGAAGAACAGCAGTGGCAGCAGGTTGGAATCACCGCTATGGGCCTGTCGGTACAGTCCTATGACTCAGCGGAAGCCTTCGAATCAGCAGAGGGCATGTACCCGGCACTGTTTGAATCCGATGGCGCGGAAGTTATTAACTCCGGCAACGGTGGCGCAGCCCCAACCCCAGGCGCTCGCTTCGCGGCGCGTGTTTTGGAATCTTCCTGGCGTCACAACCAGCTCAGCGGCAAGAAGTTCATGCACGTTGTTCTTGACGGCGCATTCCCCTTCGATCTGTGCCTGCCAGAATCATTTGGTGAATTGCCAGCTAAGGACACTGTCCTGGCTGGAACCGCTTTGATGACAGCAAGTGTTCTGACCCCAATGTCTGACTGTGGTTCAGGCGGCGGATGCTCCTGTGGCTCAGGCGGTTGCGGCGGTCACTAATCATGCAGTGGGGACCGAGCGGATTTACATCACGTCAACGCACCATATTTGGCAGCATTGCCATTGTGGTCGCGGCTTTCGTCGTGCTCAGTGTACTCCGCCTCCCCGGTGTAATTATTTGCCTGACCATTCTTCCGATCGCGCTGTTTATGCTGTATTCGCGCCCGGATGCTTCGGAACAAAAGACTCTGCGGTCATCAATTTCTCTCTCCGCGGATGATATCCAGGACGTCGTTGATGAATATGAGCACTTTGCCCACTCAGTAGATACTGCTGCGATTGCAGACCGTACGCTTCACCGCCCCGCTTTGATGGACACTGAGTGTGAAGACCCAGCTGTGGAGCAATTCCACTATCAGCTCTCCACCGCGAAGCGCTATTTGCGCCGCTTGGATGCCCGTTTGGCAAAAACCAATATGGAAACCAGCGAGTTTGAGCAATTGCTCAAGATCACCGATCAGCGCGCGCTGGAACTGAAAGAGTCGTGGCTGGTAGCTCGCCGCGCAGCACTTGCGCTGGGACCGAACTACCGCCGCGATATCGAGGGCGAAGCTTAGATTGCAGCTAGGCCAGTTGCCACAATTTCAGATGGGCCACGCAGAGTGGAACCATCATCACGAACGTCAACAAGTACCTGTCCGCCAGGGACGTTGACTTTCACGGAGCCTGTGACCGCACCGGCATCGGCAAGCGCCGATACAACGGCTGCGACCGTTCCGGTTCCGCAAGAGCGAGTCTCCCCCACACCGCGTTCGAAGACGCGCATGTGCACCTCGCCGTCTTTCAGTGGAGTAACCACCTCGAGGTTGAGGCCGTGAGGGAAGAATTCCGGATCAAATTCTGGCTGTTCAAGAATAAGGTCTACCAAGGACTCAGGAGATAGTCCTGGAATGGTTGCGGCGAGATGCGGGTTGCCCATATCTACTCCAAGACCGGCATAGGACTGCCCTGCCATGTTCGCGGTGGATAGCCCCATGACTTCGGGCGCTCCCATTTCTACGCTGACCTCAGCCCGGCGAGAGTTGAAAGAATGCACGGTAACTGGCTTTGCGCCGGCACGAGTACCAACGGTGAATGAAACTTCGCCGTCATCTGAAGCATCTGATGGGAAACGCACCAAGCCTTGCACCACTACCCAGTGGGCGAATACGCGGGTGCCATTGCCACACATCTCTGCAATTGAGCCGTCAGCGTTGCGGTAGTCCATAAACCAGTCATCACCAGCAATGCCCTCGGCAAGCTCATCAATTTCGCCATTATCCACCAAGGCTTGTGCGCGAATAACGCGCAGCAGTCCATCAGCACCAATCCCCGCTCGACGGTCACACAACACGGCAACGCGATCGGCGTCGAGCGTCAACTCACCTTGCGGATCATTGACAATAATGAAGTCATTCTCCGTGCCATGACCTTTTGCGAACGGAAGTGATGCGGTGGAAATAGTAGACATGACTTTCATACTAGTGCAGTGCGTCAAGCGCCTGCGGCAAGGTCGGCGCTGTGGCATCAAGCCAGGTAATACGCTTGTCGCGGTGGAACCACGAGCGTTGACGGCGCACATAGCGTCGCGTGCCGATGACGGTTCGCTCGACTGCCTCTTCCCAGCTCAACTCACCTTCCATGGCCTGGAAGACCTGGGCATAACCAATCGCACGCCCCGCCGTTGAATCCCGCACCAAACCCTTTTCAATGAGCCCTTCAAGTTCTTTGACCAATCCCTGTT
Organism: Corynebacterium casei; assembly: GCA_030535535.1. GTDB lineage: Bacteria > Actinomycetota > Actinomycetes > Mycobacteriales > Mycobacteriaceae > Corynebacterium > Corynebacterium casei_A. Next base: position 53,600 of record JAUNRU010000004.1, on the reverse strand, counting down.
CAAACATCAGATTGGTTCGAAGCTCAATGCGCGGATTCAACCACTCCGGATTGGTTTCTAGTCCTAAAAGCTGGGCATTCCACCGAGGCGGCGCATCTTTTGGCGGCTGACTGGCCTGAAAAGGCTTGCCGGTGAGCTCAATGACTTCCAGAGCGCGCACTGTTCGCCGTGGATCCTTATCTTCAATAATCGAAGCTGCTTGCGGATCAACATGGGCCAGCCTGGCATGCATCTCATCCACACCGACTTCGTGCAATTGTGCTTCATATTTCGCACGCACCGCAGGGTCGGTGGGCGGAAAGGCCCACGCGTCAACCAAAGACTGCACATACAGCATGGAGCCGCCAACGATGATCGGGCGCTTTCCACGCGACATGATCTCTTCAGCATCACGCACCGCATCTTCTTGATAGCGCGCGACGGAAGCCGTATCCGTAATGTCCCAGACATCAAGCTGGTGGTGCGGGATACCTTCACGCTCGTCCGGCTTGAGCTTTGCTGTTCCGATGTCCATGCCGCGATAAAGCTGCATGGAGTCACAATTGACTACTTCGCCCCCAAAATGATGGGCCAGTTCCAAAGACAGGGCTGATTTACCTGATGCGGTTGGCCCCACAACCACTATGGGCCGCAATTGCTGGGGCACTTCATTCGCTTCCACTATCTACACCTCCCAGACTGCGATGTAACGACCGACGCCAAGCGTCACATCGACATCGATAAGCTCTGCATTACGCGGCTGCATTCTGGCCAATTCCTGCCATAGCTGTGGCTCAACCACCCCGGCACCGACAAGCTTGTGCACACTAACCTCTTCTGTGCCCTCTTGTGCATTGTTGCCGCGCAAAACCTCTTGGCACCACTGGTTAATCTCTTCGGCTGAATCCAACAGCGCCAACGGTGCACGCGCGGTCAAACCCGCGCTGCCATCGACGACGATGATGGTGAGCGCTTCAGAATTCAATTCACCAATATGCGCCCGAGTCTCTGTCACCGCAGACTGAGAAATATTCGCTTGGCTGAGCACATAACGGGCAACTAGCTCACCCAGATAATGTCCATCCTCGACGTCCACCTGCGGCGCACCCCATGCCCGAAACGAGCCCTTGTGCGCGGTGTACCAGCGCTTATCCTGCGAGCTGACCACATGGATGGGGCGATCTGATGGCGTTGTAGCATGAGATATCACTTCAACCGCGCTGCTCAGCAACCTGCGGGAGGCATCATCACTGGGTGAAAGCTCGGGAATGAGAGCGGGCGAACCGGGAAGAAAGACAACATTGTTCATTGTGTCTCCCATCCTAAGCCCGTAGGTGGAATTAGTGTCATTAACCCTGACATCACCGCACCTATACCGGTATTGTGTAACAAGACACGTTCGTCTCGCATATTGTGGAGCGTTCGTTATTTAATTTCTAGGCAGCCGTGTCGCGCGGCACAGCCCTTAAAAGTAAGGACGGAGTTTATCTCATGGCAACTTCTACCCCATCCCCTGCCAACATGCCGAAGCCAGGCCCTCGCCCAGGTGCCAAGCCACAGCCAGCACAGGCGCAGCCAGTGGTTGTGATGAATAAACCTCCACAATCCGACCCAGCAAAGTGGGGCCGCATTGATGACAACGGCACTGTCTTTGTCACCACCGCCACCGGTGAGCGCGAAGTTGGAAGCTGGCAGGCTGGCACTCCGGAAGAGGGCTTGGCGCACTTTGGTGCCCGCTATGACGACTTGGCAACTGAGGTTGAGCTGCTGGAAGCACGCCTGAAAGCGCATCCTGATGAAGCTGAAGCTATCAAGAAGACTGCTGCCGAGCTGAAGGCAACCGTTCCTACCGCCGCTGTTGTCGGTGACTTGGCGGCCCTGGAAACCCGTCTGGATGCCATCCAGGAGCACTCCATCAAGGCTGGCGAGCAAGCTGCAGCGGATAAGGCGCGCCGCCGCGAAGAAGCTATTGCCGCTAAGGAAGTCCTTGCTGCTGAAGCCGAGGAATTGGCGGAGAACTCCACTGACTGGAAGTCTGCCGGTGACCGCATCCGCGAGATCCTCAACGAGTGGAAGCAGATTAAGGGCATTGACCGCAAGACCGATGATGGATTGTGGAAGCGCTACTCCCGCGCACGTGACGCCTTCAACCGCCGCCGCGGCGCGCACTTCGCGGAGCTCGACCGTGGACGTGCTGCTGCACGCAAGAAGAAAGAAGAGCTGGTTGAGCGCGCTGAAGCTCTCAAGACCTCCACCGACTGGGGTGAGACCGCTCGCGCCTACCGTGACTTGATGACGGAGTGGAAGGCAGCCGGCCGCGCACCACGCGAAGTAGATGACAAGCTGTGGGCAGCATTCCGCGGCGCCCAGGATCACTTCTTCGCAGCGCGTGATGCCGTCAATAATGAACGCGACCAAGAGTTCGCCGCTAATGCGAAGGCTAAAGACGAACTCATCGCTGAATATGACGCCCTAATTGATCCTGCAAAGAACGTCGAAGGCGCCAAGGCCAAGCTGCGCGAGCTGCAGGATAAGTGGGAAGAGGTTGGGTTTGTTCCACGCGATCAGGTTCGTGAGTACGAGGACAAGATTGGTGCCTTGGAAAAGCGCGTCTCTGATGCCGAAGAATCCAACTGGCGCCGCACCGACCCTGAGGTCCAGGCACGCGTAAACCAGTTCAAGGTCAAGGTTGATGAGTTCACCGCCCAGGCTGAAGCCGCTGAGGCGAAGGGCAAGACCAAGAAAGCAGAAGAACTGCGCGCCCAAGCTGCGCAGTGGGCTGAGTGGGCAAAGACCGCTGAAGCTGCTGTAGAAAACTAATCACTGTGGATAATCTGCACCTCGTGCAGTTTGCGCCACCTTCATTTTCCTCCACCACTGCCACCAGCCCGGTAAATACCCCACCGGAGTCGGCGGCACGGTCGGAGGGATTTGTTCCTGAGCCCTCCGACGCCATTCGCACCTTTGTGTTCATGGCTAATCTTTATGCCCAGGAAGCAACGGGTGACCCAGCTGCCTCCGCCTCCCCTGAACGCGTGGTTCACCGCCTTCGCGGCTCCAATGAATCACTGACCTACATCTTTGCCCTAGTCCAAGGAAAGCCACCGCTGGGAGAAGTCTCAGCTCTTGGCCTGCCGCAAATTCCTTCCACTGGTGAATGCCCTGACTATGATTATGTGGGTTTTATCCACGTCAGCATTCCTCTGCTGGAGGAAAAGAATACAGCGGACGTGGATTTTGTCCTGGACGTGAATTTTCTACCCTTACCAGGTGAAGAAATGGACGAGGATGCTCAGCACATTGCTGCGACGTTGGTAAATCACGGCCTGGATATCTCCCGAAAGTTGGGGCGTACGACAGTGCAAACGGGTTCGCTGCATTCGGACGACACCACCGCCGATGCCGATCCTTTCACGGCCTTTTACCGCCAGGCAGGCTTTAGCATTAAGCACGCCGAACGCCAGATTGTGGTTCCAGTACCTGAACAACCCGCCACTGCGCTGGTTCCAGCGGGCCTTAGCACACACGTCTGGCCGGATTATGACATCCCGGATGGCTATGTCGATGATGTCATTGCGCTGCTTAGCGTGGCTTCTGAAGACTCGCTGACCGGCGATTTGAGTGTTGAGCCGATTCAGTGGAACCGGCAGCGCCTCCAGGAAGCGCATGGTCGGCTGCGCTCCCGCAACGCGCATACGTTGATCATCACTCTTGTCGATGAAGCTTCGTCCACCGTCGTAGCTCTCACCGAGCTTGGCCGGCATGCGGCATCTGACCCTGAAGTTGCCGAATGGACCATGACGGTCACCCACCGTGAGCGCCGACGCCAACAATACGCGAGCCGACTCAAGCTATTAGCCTTGACAGCCCTGCGGGATAGGTGGCCGGAAGTAGAACGCACCTATTCATCCATCGGTGTTGATGATGAGGCAATGAACCGCATCTACAGCGGGCTCAACGCCGAAGGAATCTCTCAGTCCGAAGCCTGGGAGCTCGCGCTAAATTAGTCCTCTGCCGAGCCCTGCTTAGGCTCGCGTGGTTTCTTAGATTTCTGTACGTCTTGGTGTCGCTCAGCGGCGCGGGCACGGCGGTCATCAACAAGCAAATGATTAACTTCGGGTGCAGCTTCCTTGCGGATATCCATCTGCGCTTGCCCCACAGAATCGAGCTCCGCCGCGGCTTCGCGGGCGCGTTGTGCTGCTTCAAGCTGCTCTGGGCTGCGGCGCAGTGCCACAAGCGAGTAAGAGACAGTCGCGATTGCCACTGCAATGATTCCGCACCACATGCCGATTTCCGCGCTATCAGTACGAGTACCGCGCATCCACACCATAAACAATGAATAGGCAAAGCCTACGGTGACAAACATCCAGCCAACCAGCCCGAATACAGCCTTGCGGGTGATCAAGACCAAAGTCGTGCAAATACCCACGCCCAAGGTAGCCAAAATAGCAAAGACAAACTCAGCAATTGACATGGTCTCCCGCGCTGCGGCGGAAAAGGTAATGATCTGAAAACCACGCAGTCCGGCCGCCTGCGGCAAAAGCAGCCACGCAACATAAAACGCGTCGGCGATAACGAGCGGAATGACCTGATTTCTCAAGTCCATTGTTTGAGCAATCTTTCGCTCAGCCTGAATCGGATTTAACTGCTGCTTAGACACAATTACCTAGCTTACTCTTGCTTGCTCGTTAAAAAATTTTTGTCGGTTTACAAACCGCACGCGTTGACGGGTGCTGGCTCCTGCGCCGGCTTGCCAATCTGTGGCAAGCCCAAACCCACGCCAATCGGTTGCGTGGTTGGGGTCTGGCCCAAAGCAGACATGTCACCAGCCTTGGTTCGGCGATGCGACGCAACCCCAGAATCAGCGATGAGGAAGAAAGACCCGGAATCAGTAATAGTCGTGTGCACGACATCGCCGGGGCGAATCTCTAAAGATATGTCCTTGCCATCTTGAACTGGAGCAAAGTGCACCAAGCGGCCATCACGCGCACGCCCACTGAGGCGGTGAGTCTTATCATTCTTGCGGCCATCGGCCTGCACCAAAAGCTCGACATCGGTGCCCACCAGTGTGGCGTTCTCTGTCGCGGCAATCTCATCCTGCAAAGTAATCAGGCGCTCAAAGCGGTCTTGCACCACTTCCTTAGGAACCTGATTCTCCATTGTTGCAGCCGGAGTTCCTGGTCGTGGCGAATACTGGAAAGTATAGGCAGCAGAAAAACGTGCACGGCGAACAATATCCATGGTGCCCTGGAAATCTTCTTCGGTCTCGCCTGGGAATCCTACGATGATATCGGTAGTGATAGCCGCATGCGGCATTTTCTCACGCACTTCATCAACAATGCCCATGTACTTCTTCGTGCGATAGGAACGGCGCATATCTTTCAGCACCTTGTCCGAACCAGACTGCAACGGCATGTGCAACTGCGGGCATACTGCCGGGGTTTCCGCCATGGCGTCAATGACATCGGAAGTAAATTCTGCTGGGTGCGGTGAGGTAAAGCGCAGCCGTTCCAGTCCTTCGATCGCGCCAACTGAACGCAGAAGTTTGGAGAAGGCGAATTTGTCTCGAGGCATGTCAGGGTCGGCGAAGTTCACACCATAAGAGTTCACATTCTGCCCCAGCAGCGTTACTTCCGTAACCCCCTGGTCCACGAGCGCCTGAACCTCAGCCAGGATATCTCCTGGGCGGCGGTCCTCTTCCTTGCCGCGCAGTGAAGGAACAATACAGAAAGTACAGGTGTTGTTACAGCCCACTGAGATGGACACCCAACCGGCATAAGCGGATTCGCGCTTGGCAGGCAACACCGAGGGAAATGCCTCCAGCGAGTCAACGATTTCAATCTGCGCTTCTTCGTTGTGTCGCGCACGCTCCAGCAAGGCTGGCAACGCCGCCATGTTGTGGGTGCCAAAGACGGCATCCACCCATGGGGCGTTGGAGATAACCGTGTCTTTGTCTTTCTGTGCCAAGCAACCGCCCACGGCAATCTGCATGCCGGGATGATTGTCTTTGGTCTTCTTCAATGCGCCAAGCGAGCCATATAGACGCTTGTCAGCGTTTTCACGCACAGCACAAGTATTGAACACGACCAGATCGGGTTCAGCCTCTTCCGGCGCCGCGACATAGCCAGCTTCTTCCAATAAGCCAGAGATACGTTCAGAGTCATGAACATTCATCTGACAGCCGAAGGTCCGCACTTCATAGGTGCGAACTGCCGATGCTGCCGCTGGGGAGGCGGCATCATTTGAGGTCACGGGGGTTTCATTGGGGGTTTCGCGCAAGGTTTCCACGTCTAAATATTGTAGTGGGCCTTTGCATTAGTGCCTAACCATCTACATTTGGACGAAGAATATGTCCGTGCGGACCTCGAACAGAGTATGACGGGGGCAACATTGGGGGTTATTTAAACCCCATTCACCGACATGGTTTGCAGATTGGCTTTGTTTGCGAAAATAGATTTCACACCCCACAACCTGCAATAACACGGCGCGCCCAGCTCAAACCCTTTGCAATTTCTGCAAAGGTTACCAAGTTGTTATTTCAACAATTGCACGCTTGCAAACTTCACCGCCTAACATTCTGTGTATGTTGCAACACACACGCGAAGGGAGAAAGTGAAGTGACAGACACTCCGATGATTCGCATGAGCGGCGTGCAGAAGTTCTTTGATGACTTCCAAGCACTGACGGATATTGACCTTGAGGTTAAGCACGGCGAAGTAGTTGTGGTTCTTGGCCCATCGGGTTCAGGTAAGTCAACGCTCTGTCGAACCATCAATCGACTTGAGACAATTGAAGAAGGAACCATCGAAATTGATGGGACCGTCCTCCCGGAGGAAGGTGGCCAGCTTGCCAAGCTTCGCGCCGATGTAGGAATGGTTTTCCAGCAGTTCAACCTCTTCCCCCACCTCACCATTTTGGACAACGTCGCCTTGGGCCCCATCAAGGTCCGCAAGATGAAGAAGGCCGCTGCCGAAGAGCGCGCCATGCAGCTTCTTGACCGCGTCGGAATTGGCAACCAGGCGAATAAGTACCCGGCGCAGCTTTCGGGTGGCCAGCAGCAGCGTGTTGCTATCGCTCGCGCGTTGGCAATGACGCCAAAGATCATGCTTTTCGATGAGCCAACTTCAGCACTTGACCCGGAAATGGTTAATGAGGTTTTGGACGTCATGACCTCGTTGGCCAAAGAAGGCATGACCATGGTGGTTGTGACGCACGAGATGGGCTTCGCCCGCCGCGCAGCCGACCGAATCCTGTTCATGGCAGATGGAGAAATTGTAGAAGACACCGACCCAGAGTCCTTCTTCAACAACCCACAGTCCGACCGCGCCAAGGACTTCCTCGGCAAGATCCTTTCCCACTAATCCCCCATATTTGCGTCCCTACATTTCATCTAAGGAGAAAATCATGTCCCGTTCAATCACTCGCATCGCAGCTATCCTCGGCACCGTTGCCGTCTCCGGCAGCCTTCTCGCAGCTTGTGGCGACTCCGCTGGCGGCGATTCCGACGGCCTGCTGGGCGCTATCGAGTCCGGCAACGTCACCCTCGGAACCAAGTTCGACCAGCCTGGTCTGGGTCTTCGTGAGCCAGACGGCTCCATGACGGGTCTGGACGTCGATGTTGCAACCTACGTTGTCAACTCCATCGCGGCTGAAAATGGCTGGGAGGAGCCAACCATCGACTGGCGCGAAACCCCATCCGCTCAGCGTGAGACCCTGATCCAAAACGGCGAGGTTGACCTCATCACCGCGACCTACTCCATCAACCCTGGCCGTTCTGAGTCTGTAAACTTCGGTGGTCCATACCTGCTGACCCACCAGGCGTTGCTGGTCCAGGAATCCAACTCTGAGATCTCCGGCCTGGATGACCTGGAAGGCAAGATCCTCTGCTCCGTTACCGGTTCAACCCCAGCGCAGAAGGTCAAGGAAGCGCTTCCTTCCGTCCAGCTGCAGGAATATGACACCTACTCCAGCTGTACTGAGGCACTGCGTCAGGGCAACGTTGACGCGATGACCACTGACGCGACCATCCTCAATGGCTACTCCGCACAGTCCCCAGGCAACTTCCGCGTGGTTGAGCTGGAGCAGGACGGCGAGCCATTCACCAACGAGTACTACGGCATCGGCTTGGCAAAGGATGACACCGAGGGCACCGACGCCATCAACACCGCACTGGAAGCAATGTTTGATGATGGCTCCTACGACCAGTTCGTCTCTGACAACCTGGGCGAAGGCGATGCAATTACTCAGGGCACCCCTGGTGACCTGTCCTTCTTGGATGAGTAACTCAAACGCTTAACAGTTACTGAATGGCCCCGCGAGAAACACGTAGTCGGGGCTATTCTCACTCACCACACATTTCGCGTTTGAAAAGTATGCAAGGAGAACTATGAACGCCATGTGGGATCAGCTATTACCGGGCTTATGGCCTGCGTTTTGGCTCACCATTCAACTGACATTCTGGTCAGCAATTGGTTCTGTCATCTTCGGAACCATCCTCACCGCCATGAGGGTCTCACCCGTGTCAATTTTGCGCACGATTTCCACGTTCTACATTTCCGTGGTGCGCAATACTCCCCTGACGCTCATCGTCTTGTTCTGTTCCTTTGGTTTGTACCAAAACCTGGGCATGGCTCTGGCAAGTCGCGAATCCAGCACCTTCCTGGTGGACAACAACTTCCGTTTGGCCATCGTGGGCTTCATTTTGTACACCTCGGCCTTCGTTGCGGAATCTCTACGTTCCGGCATCAACACTGTTGATTTCGGGCAAGCCGAAGCAGCCCGTTCCTTGGGCTTGAGCTTTGGAGACATGTTCCGAAAGATTGTCTTCCCTCAAGCTGTGCGCGCGGCCATTGTGCCGTTGGGCAACACGCTTATCGCGTTGACGAAGAACACCACGATTGCATCCACCATTGGTGTTGCTGAGGCCTCGCTGTTGATGAAGTCCACGATTGAGAACCACGCTAATCAGCTGTTCATCATCTTCTTCATCTTCGCACTCGGCTTCATCATCCTGACCCTGCCAATGGGCCTGGGTTTGGGCAAGCTCGCTGAGAGAATGGCGGTGAAGAAGTAATGTCTGTACGCGCTACAGTCCTTTATGACGCGCCCGGCCCCAAGGGCCGCCGTAATAACCGCATTTACTCACTAATTGCCGCACTCATCTTCCTAACCATCATTGGTTGGGTTGCGTGGACGTTGAACAACAATGGCCAGTTTGAAGGCCGCCTATGGACGCCGTTCCTCGATATCCAAACCTGGACCACATACCTGCTCCCTGGTCTTCGCGGCACACTGTTCTCAGCATTTGCATCCATTTTGCTGGCGTGTGTGTTCGGCGTGGTCTTGGGCCTGGGTCGACTCTCTGAAAACCGTTTTGTTCGCTGGATCTGCGGCGTTATCGTTGAGTTCTTCCGCGCCATCCCGGTGCTGCTGCTCATGATCTTCGCTTACCAGCTGTTCGCGGTCTACAACGTCGTGCCTTCCCGTCACCTCGCGTTCTCCGCGGTCGTCTTCGCACTGACCTTGTACAACGGTTCCGTTATTGCAGAGATTTTGCGTTCCGGTATCCGTTCCCTGCCTAAGGGTCAGACTGAGGCCGCTAAGGCTCTGGGATTGTCCCACCGCTTAACCATGTACCGTGTTCTGCTGCCGCAGGCTATTGCAGCCATGTTGCCTGCACTGATTGCACAGATGGTTATTGCTCTGAAGGACTCCGCTCTGGGCTACCAAATCGGCTACATCGAAATTGTTCGTTCCGGTATCCAGTCTGCGTCTTACAACCAGAACTTCCTGGCATCGCTGGTCATTGTCGGCGTTATCATGGTGCTCATCAACTGGGGTCTTACCACCCTGGCTCAGCGCATCGAGCGCCAACTACGTGCTGGCCGTGCCCGCAAGAACATCATTGCCAAGGTTCCAGAAGAACCAGATCAAGGCCTTGACACCAAGGACAACGTCAACGTTGACTGGCACAACCCTAACTACAAGCAAGTTAGGAACCCTTCGGAATAATCTTTCGAGTCTCTAGGATGTCCCTAGCTCTTCACACCGTTCATTTAATGCGCGGCGTGCAAGAGATAGGGACATTCCTTCGTTAAAGCCCCTGCGCGCGAGTACACCCACGATTCGGCGCAGAGCTTTGTGACGCTCGCTGAAGTCTTCAGGGACATGTTTGATGGACTTGGCCTTCTTGACTGCCAGCTTCCAGGCCATGTCCTCTTCGTCTTCCTGGTCTATCTGTTCCAGCGCCTGGGCACGAACAGACGAAGATATGCCTTTGCGCACCAGTTCCTGATTAAGGGCACGCGAAGACTTGCCGCGTCGTGCATGGCGCTGGCGAACCCATTCAGAAGCAAAGAGCTCATCATTGATGAGCCCGACGCCCGTGAGGTCATCGAGTACGTCTTCAATAACCGGTTCTGCGAACTCCAGTTTCACCAGCCGCTCTTTGAGCTCGTGCCGCGAACGCGCACGCTCATCCAACAGCCGCAGTGCACGAGCACGAACATCTGCCTTTGCTTCCTCAGCCTCATGATCAATGAGAGGATTTTCCACATTGCCTTCGGCATAGTCCTCCAAGGCCTGTCGCAGCTTGGCCAGTTTCTCTGGACTAGGCTCTTGCGCCATCGCTCTTAAACCCTTTCAACCCCTGCACCGGTAAATCACCGAGTACTCAATGAAAAATACGCGGTACATCCATCCCCCCGGTGTGTGGGACTTTAGTACCGCGTATCAACTTCCTGCTCTTAAGCTTTACTCTTCGTCCTCATCGTCGAAATCGACGTTTGGTACAAAGCCCGCTGGATCATCAGTCAATGGGTCTTCTGCCCCAGGAACGTCCATTGGGGTCTCTTCGCCGGTGGTCTGAGCATATTCACCGACACCGAGCTTCTGGAAGATCTTCTTCTCAATCTCATCAGCCAAGTCCTTGTTGCTCTTCAAGAACATGCGAGCCTTTTCCTTACCTTGGCCAAGCTGGTCACCTTCATAGGTGAACCAAGAACCAGACTTCTTGATAAAGCCGTGTTCAACACCAAGGTCAATGATGGAGGACTCACGGGAGATTCCCTCGCCGTACATGATGTCAAACTCCGCAATCTTAAACGGTGGAGAAACCTTGTTCTTCACAATCTTGATGCGGGTACGGTTACCAATCGCATCCTGGCCGTCCTTCAAGGTCTGAATTCGGCGGATGTCACAACGGACAGAAGCGTAGAACTTCAGCGCCTTACCACCGGTGGTGGTTTCAGGTGAGCCGAACATGACGCCGATCTTTTCACGCAGCTGGTTGATAAAGATGGCGGTAGTACCCGAATTGTACAAAGCACCAGTCATCTTACGCAGTGCCTGCGACATCAAACGTGCTTGCAGACCCACGTGCGAGTCGCCCATTTCGCCTTCGATTTCTGCCTTTGGAGTCAGTGCCGCAACCGAGTCAATGACGATGATGTCAATCGCGCCGGAACGCACCAGCATGTCAGCAATCTCTAGCGCCTGCTCACCTGTGTCGGGCTGAGAAACCAGCAAGTTATCAGTGTCAACGCCCAGCAAACGTGCATATTCAGGATCGAGCGCGTGCTCAGCGTCAATGAACGCCGCAATACCACCGGACTTCTGTGCTTCTGCAATAGCATGCAACGCCACAGTGGTCTTACCTGAAGACTCTGGACCGTAAACCTCAACCACACGGCCACGCGGAAATCCACCGATACCCAGTGCAATGTCAATAGCGGTGTTGCCCGAAGAGATGGCCTGAATCGGCGGGCGGTTTTCCTCACCCAGGCGCATGATGGCGCCCTTGCCGAAGTCCTTTTCAATCATAGACATTGCAGCATCTAGTGCCTTCTTACGGTCTTCACCAGGCTTGGTTGCCGTTGACTTCTTCTTTGCAGCCATGTGTCTTCCTTAATTTAAATTCACTTCATGTTGGTCAAACAGTTTAATGACGACTGTAGTTTCTAGACTTAACCGTTTGGCGTTAGGTTCCCACGCCGAAGCCTATTACGCGGTTGAGACTAATACCCGCGTCTGACAGTTCGAATAATACACGCAACACTATTCGATTGCATATTCGAATAGTGCGAGTTGTCTCCAATTTATTCGAAGACTTGTTTTCGGCTATTTTCCAGGCCGATCTATACCCAGGCGCTTGTCTTCGGGCACTGAAAAATCATCGCACAATTCTTTCCACACCTTCGCCGGGTCGTATCCGCGTTCGATTAAATCATCCGGAGTTCCGCCCAAAGTAGAGACCACGTGCGAATGCGCGATCCATCGACCTTGCAGGGATCCAAAAACATCCTCCAATAATTGCTCAAACTCCGTTAGTCGCATGGGGACTATCATAACGCAGCACTACAAAACGCCTGCTTAAACACTGTTCAAAAGATGGGTTTGCCAGCAATAATAATCTTGCCCTACAGTTATCTCCCATGAAGAAGAATTCCCTCGCCACGGACCTGGCATATGTCGCGGTCTTCACCGCGCTCATCATTGTCCTCGCGTTCGTATCCATCCCTGTTGGCGCCGCCGGCGTGCCCATCGTCATGCAGAATGCTGCCATCATTCTAGCCGGGCTCGTCCTTGGCGGCCGCCGTGGTCTCTACGTCGGATTGCTATTCCTAGTGTTGGGCCTTGCGTTGCCGGTCCTAGCCGGCGGCGGAACTACTCTCCGCGCCTTGGCAGGACCTACAGCCGGATACATCATCGGCTACGTTCTCTCCCCTGCCGCAGCTGGCCTGATTGCTTACCGTGCGCCACGCAAGAAGGCTGGCATGGCTATCACGCTTATCATCGCGGCTTTCGCAGCACTCGCCGTGCAGTACGTATGCGGCGCTTTCGGTCTTATGGTTCGTTCCGGCTTGGAGTTGGGACCAGCTTTTGCCGCGCAGGTTCCATTCCTTCTGCCAGATAGTGCAAAGATTGTTGTAGCAATCATCATCGCGCTCGGCGTCCATGCCGCCTTCCCTGACCTCATTTCCCGGAAACGAAAGACCGTGTAGTGCCGCACATCAAGTTCAGCAATGTTGATGTCTCTTTTGATGAGACGCCTGTTCTCAATGGCATCAACTTGGATCTCACCGAGCACCGCATTGGCATCATCGGTGCCAACGGCTCCGGTAAGTCCACCATGACTCGGTTGATTAATGGCCTGGGTGCGCCGACTTCAGGTTCGGTTTCTGTCGATGGCTTGGACGTCTCCGAAAATGGCAAGGAGCTGCGAAAGAAGATTGGGTTTATCTTCTCTGATGCAGAAAATCAGATTGTGATGCCTAATGTGCGCGATGACGTGTCATTTTCCCTTCGCCGTTTCAAGTTACCCAAGCAGCAACGCATTGAGCTTGTCGATGCCGCCCTGGAGCGCTTCAAACTCACAGACCTCGCAGACAATTCACCGCATACCCTTTCTGGTGGCCAAAAGCAGATGCTGGCAATGGCAGCTGTAGTGGTCATTGACCCCATCCTGATCCTGGCCGATGAGCCAACCACTTTGCTGGATTTAATCAACCGCAACCGCATTCGCCGCGAGTTTGCTGAGCTTGAGCAACAAGTCATTGTTGTTACTCACGATCTGGAGTTCTTATCTGATTTCGACCGCGTCATCTGCATTGATAATCATGCTGTTGCTTATGACGGCGCACCGCAGGACACCATTGGTTTCTATACCGACCTGATGCAGCAGCGGGCGGTGTGATGAACACGAAGAACATCCCCCTGGCTGTCTATGTTGATAAAGACACCATCATCCACCGGATGCGGCCTAGCTGGAAGCTGCTGTTTATTTTTGTCTTCATCATCACCAGCTCCATTTTGTCCACCACGCCGGTTCGCGGCCTCATCGCGTGTGCGATTGCGGCATCGTTGTATTTTCTCGCGCAAATTCCTCCGCGCGTGGCCTTCTCTCAGTTATGGCCACCGCTCATCATCTTGGTGCCGCTCGCAGGTTTCCAATGGTGGGCACGGGACTTGGACTATGCATTGTCGATGTTCCTGTCCATCTTCTCGGCCATCTTGGTGGCTTTCTTGCTCACTTTGACCTCTACGGTCGACGACATCATGGAATCGGTTGAAGCTTCCCTGGCTCCACTGGAGCGCTTCGGTTTCCCGGTCGATACCGTGACTCTCGCAATGTCGCTGACCATCCGGTTAATCCCGTTGATGTTTGCCACCGTCGGTGAAGTCTTAGATGCCCGCAAAGCCCGCGGTGCCGGCTTTTCCTTCGCAGCTTTTGGTACCCCAGTTCTGATTCGCTCCATTCGACGTGCCCGCTCCATCGGCGAAGCACTGCAAGCCCGCGGCGTCGGCGACTAAGAGCAATCCGGGGGAGAAATTTCGGGGAAGTTTCGGGGGAATTTTTACAAACACTACAACCAGGTGGATTTGCCGTACCCAAAACCTAGTTAGCTACTCAAACATATATCTAATCAAGGATTACTCACATGAAAAAGAACTCTGTTGCCACTGACCTCGCTTATGTCGCGGTCTTTACCACGTTGATCATCGTCCTCGCCTTCGTCGCTATCCCAGTCGGCACCGCTGGCGTACCCATCGTTGTGCAGAACTCAGCACTGATTCTGACCGGACTTATCATCGGCGGGCGCCGTGGGCTCTACGTCGGCCTGCTGTTCCTCACCATTGGCCTAGCCCTTCCCGTCCTCGCGGGCGGTGGCACCACGCTGCGTGCGCTCGCCGGACCTACAGCGGGCTACATCATCGGCTACGTGTTCTCCCCTGCTATCGCCGGGCTTATCGCCTACCGTGCGCCGCGCAAGAAGATTGGCATGGTTGCTGTATTTATCGTCGCCGCATTTGCCGGGCTGTTCACGCAATACGTCTTCGGCGCGATTGGGTTGATGGTGCGATCCGGCTTGGGTGTGGTTGAGGCGATTGCTGCGCAGCTCGCCTTCATCCCCGCGGCCAGCATTGAAATGACCGTCGTCATCATCATCGCTTTAGGTGTTCACGCCGCATTCCCCGACCTGATTCGCCGGCAGCCAAAGAAGTCCGCTCCGGCTCAAGCGCAGGCGATGGCAACCTCTTAAACACAGCAAAAGGAGCTGTTCTCCCAGTTGGGAGGACAGCTCCTTTTACTAACACTTCACGACTACGTCGAGTAACTACTCTCCGCGCAGCTCGCGCAGGCGAGCCTGGACTGCATCATCGGAAGCAGAAGGTGCAGAATCGTTTGCACCGGACTCAATGGACTTGTTGGATGCGGAGTTACCGGACTCAACAGCCTTGCCCGCGTTCATCTCAGAACGGATCTGCTCCAAGCGGGAGTGACCAGCCATCTGAATACCAGCCTGCTGAACCTCAGCCATGCGGCCTTCAACAGAGTTGGAAGCCAACTCAGCCTGACCCAGAGCCTTGGAGTAGCGACGCTCAATCTTGTCGCGTACAGAGTCCAGGGAAGGACCAGAGGTGTTGGTCAGCTCATTCATGCTGGAAAGAGAATCAGAGACCTTCTCCTGCATCTTCG
This sequence comes from Corynebacterium casei, assembly GCA_030535535.1. GTDB lineage: Bacteria > Actinomycetota > Actinomycetes > Mycobacteriales > Mycobacteriaceae > Corynebacterium > Corynebacterium casei_A. The sequence goes on along the minus strand of JAUNRU010000004.1, from coordinate 38,143 downwards.
CCTGCTCCAGCTGGCTCAGCAGCTTGGAACGCTCTGCAACCTTCTCGCGCAGGGTACCCGCGTTGCGCTCCACAGCCTTCTTCGCCTGGTCTGCCTGCTGCAGCGCCTGGTCGTGCAGACGCTTGGAGTCCTCTACAGACTGCTCAGCGGTCACCAGCTGCGCTGCGAATGCCTCAGCAGCATTCTCATACTCAACTGCCTTGCTCTCATCACCATCAGCGCGAGCCTTATCAGCCAGCTCAAGCGCCTGACGGGTGTTCCCCTGCAGCTTCTCAATCTCACCGAGACGGCGGTTCAGCTGCATTTCCAGCTGACGCTGGTTACCAATAACAGCTGCAGCCTGCTGGGACAATTCCTGGTGCTGACGCTGAGCATCCTGAATTGCCTGCTCGATCTGCACCTTTGGGTCTGCGTTCTCCTCAATCTTGGAGTCAAACAGCGCCATTAAGTACTTCCACGCCTTAACAAAAGGGTTAGCCATAGTCCCAGGCCTTTCATTCAAATCTACGAGATTCGGATTGTCTATTTACTAAGCTTACTAAGTTTAAAACTACCTTAGAATTCTACAGCCACAATGGTAGCGAAGTCATGCGCATAGTGCCGCGCGAATCGCGTAAAAGTTCAGCCACGAAACAGCACAAAGGGCATGCGAAAACCACAGGTGGCAAACCTACGCCGAATGGCGTGGTCCCACCGTGTGGCTAGAATTCAGAAGCTGCAGGAGCCGTAGATGCTAGCTCTTCATTCACAGTAGGTAGTGACATATTGCCAGCCGCCTCAATGAGAACGTCAGAGACGGACGCGCCGAGCGCGTGGCACACAGCAGCAAGCATCTCAGAAGATACTTCCTTGCGGCCGCGTTCCAGTTCAGAGAGATAGCCCGGAGACACGTGTGCGCTAGCGGCGAGCTCACGCAAGGTAACGCCCTTGTCAGCACGGAATGCGCGCAATGTCAGGCCAAGTGCCTCACGCAGAAGCGGCTCGGGATGACGAACACGAGCACTGTGCGGTGCGGAAGATCCATGGGAACCAGTGGTTTTTTCGAGGAGTGCAGTTGTAGTGTTCATTACTTGGTATAACGACGCTCAACTTTAATTTGTTCCCATGTCGTCAAAAATTAACCTTTGCCGAGCTCAGATACTATCTAGCAACAACTGCAGTGCGCACTCAACAGCTTGCTGGCGTATTTCATTACGCTGACCACTCAAGACCTTGATAGTGGCAGACTCAACTTCGCAATGTCCTTGCACCGAAGTGCCATTTACCGCCCGAATAACCACGACCCCCTCTGGGCCGGCGCATGCAAGAAATACTTCGCCGACAGGATGACCGTCCTGAGAATCAGGACCCGCCACTCCAGTCAGGGCCACGGCCCAAGTCGCATCACAAACCAATCGTGTGCCCTTCGCCATCGCAGCGGCGACTTCGGCGGAGACCACCCCGAACTCATCGACAAGCTCTTGCGGCACATGAGCCAAAGCCACCTTAAGGTCGCTCGCGTATGTGACAAGCCCGCCCCGCAACACCGCCGATGATCCTGGCACCTGCGCAATGGTCGCACTTGCTAAGCCCGCCGAAAGCGACTCACAAAAAGCAAGGGTTTCCCCACGCTCGGTGAGTTGACGAACAACTTGGGCGGCACGCATCTAGTTGTGCTTTCTTGCATCCATGAGATACTGCGCACCGGTAACAACCGTCACGGAAACCGCCAGCAGCATAACAACGTAGGACGGAATATCCATCCAGCCCGGCAACGGGCACAAATAAAGCGCCACAGCCAAAGCTTGCAGAACCGTCTTAAGCTTGCCGCCCTTGGAAGCTGGCACGACCTTGCCATTGCGCAACATCCACATGCGCCACAAGGTTATGCCGAACTCGCGGAACAAGATGACAACGGTGATCCAGACGGGAAGCACACCAATGATGTTCAAAGACACCAAAGCGGCCGTCATCAATGCTTTATCAGCGATGGGATCAGCAATCTTGCCAAAGTCAGTCACCAGACCACGTGCTCGAGCAATGTCACCGTCAAGCTTGTCAGTGGCCATCAGGACAGCGAACAGACCGAAAGCCCACCACTGTTGTCCAGAAAGCACCAGCCACACAAAGACAGGGATGAACACGATGCGCAAACTGGTCAGAACATTAGGCAGGTTCCAGTTGGATGGCTTTGCTGCCCCGGAACCTGAATTCGCGCTATCTTTTGGAGTGGTCACACCAGACATAATACCGTGCTTGAATTATTAATGAACCATCCCACCGACATGGGCTGAGAATTCCGTACAATCGGACAGATGAAGTTCTTCGCAGTTACCTACGAGTACAACCCAAATCACCCTCGCCTGGATGAAGTTCGCCCTGAACACCGCGAGTTTATTGCCACTTTGAACAACCAAGAACAGATCCTGGGGTCTGGTCCTTTCACTGATTCCAAGGGCGGCGCACTCATCGTGCTCCAGCTGGATGAAGACACCGCCCTTGAAGACGTCATTACCATCATGGACGGTGACCCATACTGGATAGAGGAACTTGTCCAAAAGCGCGAAATCCGTGAGTGGAACCCAGTAATCAATTCTTTCGAAGACTAAATTTTAACTTTTCAAGCTTTTGAGCTGGAAAACAGAACAAGGCGGGCACCGGCTTTACTACGTGTAAAGACTGGTGCCCGCCTTGCAGTATTTTAATGCTTCGGCTGATTCAACTTATTGAAGCAATTGGCTACTTGCCGTTTGGCAATTCACTTGCTGGCAGCTCAGAAGCGTAACCAACAAGCTCACCCTTCTTATCGCGAACAATCTTGTTACCCTCATCATCCCAGTCATAGTGGTTATGGGAGATGTGGATGCCGCCCTGTGCTTCATCACGCTTGTTCTTGATGATGGAAGCAACGACGGTGACCACTAGGACACCGACAATGACCAACAGCGATGTGGTGGTTCCGACCTCAGGCACTGCAACGTTTTCACCACCGTTGATGAATCCAAGGTTGTTTTCATGCAATGCGTGCAGCAGCAGCTTGACACCAATGAAGCCCAGGATGATGCCCAGACCGTAGGACAAGAAGACCAAGCGGTCCAACAGGCCATCCAGCAGGAAGTACATCTGGCGCAGACCCATCAGGGAGAAAGCGTTGGTGGTGAACACCAGGAATGGCTCCGAGGTAATGCCGTAGATAGCAGGGATGGAGTCAAACGCGAACATGATGTCAATCAGGCCGATAGCAATCAGCGCGATAAACAGAGGGGTCAGCGCAAGCTTGCCCTTCTTAGGGCCGGACTCTTCACGGTGGGTCAGCTTATCGCTGTGGTAGCGCGGGGTCACGTGAACGACCTTGCGCAGCCACTTGATGATCACCATGTCATTAGGGTCGGTCTCTTCCGCATCCCGGATCTCATCGATGATGAGCTTGACTGCGGTAAACAGCAGGAAGATTGCGAACAGGTAGAACACATCGGACCAAGCAGCGATGACTGCTGCGCCCAGCAAAATGAAGATCAGACGGAAAATCAGTGCGAGCACGATACCGATGAGCAGCACTTTTTGCTGGTATTTACGCGGAATCTTAAACGCGCCCATAATCAGAGCGAAGACGAACAGGTTATCAACCGACAGAGCCTTTTCTGTCACATAACCCGTGTAGTACTGCATCGCGTGCTCTTGGTCCCACAGACCCCAGACCAACAGGCCGAAGAGCAATGCAATGGCAACGTAGAACGCAGTCCAGGTACCCGATTCTTTCAGGGTTGGTTCGTGTGGCGTTTTAACGTGGGAATAGAAATCAAAAATAAAGAATCCGGCAATGACGGCGCCCGTCAGAAGCCAAATCCACAAAGGTACACCCATGGTTTTATCCTCCGGTCTCAGGAAACTTAGATTGACCGGAGGTCTCCCCCGCCTGCATTCGCGGGCCGACACGACCGGGAGAATCTATCCTGCATCAATGGTGACGCAATCAAATTCTGCCGTGTTGACGATCAGTGCCAATTAATGGGGTACTCCCCTCCAAGACTTCTTACACTCTACACGAAAACCCCACCCAATCAACGTCTCAACGCTTAAGTGGGGTCTCGGACTAGAACGCGCCTGAAGTGGGGTTGTAAGTCGCCTGCACGGTGCGGGCATCCCCCTCATCACCGGAAGCAGGGTCCTCCTCTGCAGCGCTGTTGGCTTCAGCCTCAGCAGCCATTTCGTCCTGGACTTCCTTCGGCGCATCCGCTGGGTCCGCGCCCTTGATCATCCAGACGATGGTTTCGAGCTCTTCTGGTTTGACCAAAACCTCACGAGCCTTGGAACCTTCAGAAGGTCCAACCACGCCACGTGATTCCATCAAGTCCATCAAGCGGCCGGCCTTAGCGAAACCGATACGCAGCTTGCGCTGCAGCATGGACGTGGAGCCCAACTGGGAGGTAACAACCAGGTCGACTGCTTCAAGCAGGTCGTCCATGTCCTTACCAATGTCGTCGTCGATCTCCTTCTTGGCTGCCGATGCCTTCTCTTCGGTAACACCCTCGGTGTAGTTCGGCTGCGCCTGATCCTTGGCAGCTTCAACCACAGCGTGGACTTCTTCGTCAGCAACGAAAGCGCCTTGGACGCGAACCGGACGGCCGCCCTGCGGGATAAACAGCGCGTCACCCATACCGATGAGCTTCTCAGCACCGCCCTGGTCCAGGATGACTCGGGAGTCAGTCAAAGACGATGTCGCAAATGCCAGACGGGATGGAACGTTGGTCTTAATCAGACCAGTGACAACGTCCACGGATGGACGCTGGGTTGCCAGCACCAGGTGGATACCTGCCGCACGTGCTTTCTGAGTAATACGCACGATGGAGTCCTCAATCTCCTTCGGCGCCGTCATCATCAAGTCAGCCAACTCGTCCACAACACACACGATGAATGGGTACGGACGCATTTCGCGCTGCGATCCCGGAGGTGCAGTCAGCTCACCGGAGCGAACCTTGCGGTTGAAGTCCTTGATGTGGCGAACACGCGCGGACTTCATGTCCATGTAGCGCTGTTCCATCTCTTCCACCAGCCACTGCAGCGCAGCAGCAGCCTTCTTCGGCTGCGTAATGATTGGGGTAATCAGGTGCGGGATGCCCTCATAAGGAGTCAGCTCCACCATCTTCGGGTCAACCAGAATCAGGCGAACATCTTCCGGAGTCGCACGAGTCAACAGTGATACCAGCAGCGAGTTCACAAACGCCGACTTACCGGAACCAGTGGCACCAGCAACCAGCAGGTGCGGCATCTTCTGCACGGAAGCAGAGATAAACTCACCCTCAATGTCCTTGCCCAGACCAATCAACATTGGATCATGGTCCGCAATAGTCGCCGGAGCTTCCAGTACCTCACGCAGACGCACCATCTCACGGTCTGGGTTAGGAACCTCAATACCCACGGCAGACTTGCCTGGAATTGGAGTCAACAGACGCACGTTTTCAGTCGCAACAGCATAAGCCAGATTGGACTGCAGGTTCGTAATCTTCGAAACCTTCACGCCAGGTCCCAGCTCAATTTCGTAGCGGGTCACTGTTGGGCCACGGCTAAAGCCAGTTACCGCAGCGTTGATCTTGAACTCTTCAAAGACGTCCGTGATCGCTTCAATAGTGCGGTCGTTGACTTCCGTGCGCTCCTTGGACGGTGCGCCAGGAGTCAGCAAGTTGGACTCCGGAATCACATAATCTGGTGCTTCGAATGCAGCAGATTCACTACCAATGTCCTCGTCCTCATCTTCAGCATGCGGATCAGCAGCCGGCTTGCCGGTGACAGGATCCACACCTGAACGAGCCAAAATAGCTTGACGCATGGCATCTTGAGAGGACGACACAACATCACCATCGCCGTGGCTTTCGCTTTCAGGTTCAGCCGCGGTGGCAGGTGTCGCACTTAGCTTGTCGATGACCCGCGTTGGCTCAGCTCTCTCCACTGGCTTGGCAGGAGCTGGCTTAGATGGGGTCGGCGTAGTCATTGCCGGGAGAACTTGGGTGTCATTCTCAGACGGTCCTTCATCAACCGGGTAACGGCCAGGTTCTGGCGCATCTTGTGGCAGATCCTCAGTCGGGTATGCCTCCATTGGGCTGCGCGGCGTGGAACGAGAAGTTGGACGTGGAGAAACCCGCGAGCTCACGCGTGGAGTGCGGGTGCGTTCGCGTCCACGTTCGATATCCGCGATGTCATCGCTAACGGAGCCGTAGAGGTCATCACCATCTTCCTCGTCATACTCGTCCTCCGCGTCAGCTGGGGACATAGTCTGCTTAATCAGCGCGGTGATGTAATCAATTGCCTCGCGCACGGTGATGCCAGTTACGCGCAGTGCGCCGTAGATAATGACGAGGATAAGCAGTGGGACAGCAACATAGGAAGAAAAGCCTGCTGCCAATAATCCACCGGTCCAGGCGCCGACCGCGCCGCCGGCGGCGATGCGCTCATCCCAGGCGCTCGGATTGCCAGCGAACAAGTGAATGAGCCCCAACATGGCCACGATGATCATCGTGGTACCGATGATGACGCGAGTCGGAATACCTGTCTCCGGAGCGCTAATGTCAAGCATCAGGGCTAGAGCTAAGGCGATGAGGGCTACTGGAAGCACCAGTGCGCCAGCACCGATAACCAAGTGAATGGCATGGGCAACCGCGGCACCAATCGGGCCAGCAATATCCAGCCACACGGATGCACCAACGATAGCGGCAATTCCCAACAGGATCAGGCCGACAGCATCCGGGTTGCTTACGCGCCAGCCTGGCGAGTCTGCCTTCTCTACGGTGTCCTCTTCTACTTCATCAACATCACCAAAGTCATCGAGGGAAAGTTCTTCCTGAATTGGCTCTTGGCGCGCCTTAGAGGTCACGCTTGACTTGCGGCGCTTGCGCGGTGCGGGTTTGTTCGAAATGTCGTCATACTCCCTTGCATGTCCGAACTGATCATCATTTTCATTTACATCGCGGTCATTGTCACCGTCATAATCTTTAGACGGTTTCAGACTCGCCATTCCGTCGCCTACTGAGCGTGTCACACTTCCAACGCCCCGGGCTGTTGCGCCAAGAGCTTTGGACAAGCCACGTCCAACCGCACCAAAGGCGCTACCGGTTCGCTGATGCGAGTTGGTAGCGCTTGGGGTTACTTGCAGTTTGGTTTCTGCGGCGGATCCGCCCCGCGCGCGAGCAGGCCGAGACCGGTTAGCACTCTTGGTGCTAGAACGTGGCCGGCGTGACGAGCGAGAAGCATTCTTGACAGACATGCTTGTAACTTTAGCCGCAGAAACACCTCTCGTCACATTAGGCACACGGAGATCGCAGGATTTCCTGAAACTAGATTCTGGGAGAAAGTATTGTTAAATGCTTAACGGACGATCTTGGATTCATCCCCATTGATTGTCACATCGACGACATCACGGCCTGAAGCCCAGAGCAGCAACTCCCCTACTTCCCCACTGACACGGATAACATCGCTGCCATTGCGCGCAACGCCCTTCTTGTCCGCCGCAACGACTCGATCAAAACCACGAGGATGAAGCACAACTGGGCTGTGTGATTTCTTCAGAATCATCGGCGCCATCATCTTCAGCGATCCGTAAAGCTGCTTCTGCGCTTCCTGGGATAATGGTTGAGGCGTGGTCCTGCCATTAGCCCGGCGCACATCCTCGTGGTGGATAAAGTTCTCCGACGTATTCATTTGTTTATCAATGAACTTAATAGGCTTCGGTGGTCCAGCAGCCCATTCCTTAACTACTTCTTCATAATCACGCTCTAAGGTTTTCTGCGTTAAGTCTTCTAGGCGAGGTTCCAGTTTGGAGATAAACATTCCGCCCGCAGCGTCAATGCGGTTTTCCCGGATCCATAAGTGTGCCGCAAGATCTTTGGTCTCCCAACCTTCACACAGTGTTGGAGAATTAGGACCAAGGTCAATGAGAAGAGCTGCTAATTGGCTTCGTTGAGCATTGGAAAAAGTCATGTCCCCCAGCATAGACATGCTGGGGGACATTGAGCTGAAGCAATCCTAGGAGATTACTGGGAAGGACGGGTTGCCTTCACGTCCTCATCATCTGCAACCAATACCTCGCCGGAAGTGGCGATAATGGTTGGCAGAATAACTGGCTCACGCTTGTACTGGGAATCCATAAGCTTGGACACCTTGCGGCGCAGACGCTGAACCATACGGTAAGTGTCGTTCTCGCCTTCAGAAGCCAAGTCGTTCATGGTGCTTTCGACCAGCTCTGCTACCTCTGGAATGATGCCGCGGTCATCATCGCTAAAGCCCGTGGTGGACACGGTTGGGTGCTCCAGCAGACGCGAAGTGCGGTTATCAATGACACAGGTGATGGATACAACGCCGCCGGAACCAAGGTTGGTGCGGTCCGCGAGGGTATCGGCGTCGACATCGCCCATGTTGACACCATCAACGTAAAGGTGACCAACGGTGAGCTGACCAACAACCTGTGCGCGACCATTTTGCAGGTCAACAACCACACCATTTTGTGCAAGCACAACGCGGTCGCGGTCCACACCGGTGGAGATAGCCAGTTCCTTGTTGGCGCGCAGGTGGCGCCACTCACCGTGTACTGGCATCGCGTTCTTTGGACGCGCTGCGTTGTACAGGAACAGAAGCTCGCCGCCGTAGCCGTGGCCCGAAGCGTGAACCTTTGCTTCCTTGTTGGTGATAACTTCCGCACCAATTTGGGACAGCATGTTCATAACGCCGTAGACGGCTTCCTCGTTACCTGGAATCAGGGAGGAAGAGAAGATGATCATGTCGCCATCACGAACAGTGATCTGACGGTGCTCACGACGCGCCATGCGTGACAGCGCCGCCATTGGCTCGCCCTGAGTACCGGTGGTAATCAGAACAACCTTGTGCGGAGCCATCTTCGCTGCATCTTCGATGGAGACGATGGTGCCGCGTGGCACCTTCAAGAAGCCCATCTTCTCAGCGATTTCCATGTTGCGCATCATGGAACGGCCGTTGAAAGCGACCTTACGGCCAGCTTTCACTGCGGCATCAATAGCTGCCTGAACGCGGTAAACGTTAGATGCGAAGGACGCGATGATGACGCGCTGGCGAGCTCCTGCAACAAGACGGTTGAAGGTTGCCGGGATATCGCCCTCGGATGCGGAAACACCTGGGATGTTTGCATTTGTCGAGTCACAGAGCATGAGGTCAACGCCCTCATCACCGAAACGAGACAGCGCAGGAAGGTCGGTTGGACGACCATCGAGTGGGGTCTGGTCCAGCTTGATGTCACCGGTGTGGATGACGTTGCCAGCTGGAGTGCCCAGCATGACGCCAAGTGCATCTGGAACAGAGTGGTTAACTGCCCAGAAGCGTGCACGGAACGGACCGTAGCTCACATCGGACTTCTCATTAACCTCGATGAACTTAGGTCGCTGACGGTGTTCCTTACACTTCGCAGCAATCAATGCGATGGTGAAACGGGATGCAACGATAGGGATATCGGAACGCAGCTTCAGCAGCCATGGAATCGCACCAATGTGGTCCTCGTGCGCGTGGGTGACAATCAAGGCTTCAATCTTGTCGATCTTGTTCTCGATTGGACCGAAGTCAGGCAGAATCAGGTCCACGCCTGGCTCACCGGAGGATGGGAAGAGCACACCACAGTCAATGACCAGCAGCTTGCCGTCGTATTCAAAGACGGTCATGTTGCGGCCGATTTCAGAAATGCCGCCCAGCGCGTAGATGCGCAGGGAGCCGTTAGCCTGCTTTGGTGGCTGTGGCAGACGCTTGGTCAGATCCGCACCCTGCATGGACTTAGGAACGTTGCGGCGGTTGTTGTTGTTTCCACCACGACGGTTGTTTCGGCCACCTTGGTTGCCACCGCCCTGGTTATTGTTGCCACCCTGGTTGTTCTGGCCGTTGTTTTGACCATTGTTATTCTGGCCATTGCCGCCACGTCCACGACCGCGGGAACCACGGGAGCGGGAACGACGGTTGTTGTTGCCGCCCTGGTTATTGTCCGAGGAGTTCTTCTCGGCGTTTCCAGCGTTGCCGGAATTATCAGACTTCTGCTCAGCAGGGGCATTGTTTGATGCCGCGTTTGCAGAGTTATCTGGGGCCTGGAAAACAGGCGAAGCCGCTTCATTCGAAGCGGTTTCCTGCGCCTCCGCTGGTGGACCCGCCTTTCGGGTTACCTTACGGGGACGGTTACGGGATTCATTCATTCTTTAAGGACTCCAGCCTTCTTCATTGTCTTGCGGAGATCCTCGAGCTCATCGGCGTTAGCGCCGACTACTGGCAAACGTGGATCTCCAACTTCAATGCCCTGCAGTCGCAGGGCTTCTTTTGCAAGTGTTACGCCTCCGAGACGGGCTTGTTGCTCCGCCAGAGGGATAAGAGTTTGTGCGTTAATCTCCCGTGCACGCTCAATGTCGCCGCGGTCAAAAGCATCCCACAGTTCAGCCAGCTCGCGTGGAGCTGCATGACCCACTACTGAAATGAAACCGGATGCGCCAACAGACAACCATGGCAGGTTGAGTGGGTCATCACCGGAATACCACGCAAGATCAGTTTCTGCGATCAAACGTGAGGCAGCTGCAAAATCGCCCTTTGCGTCTTTTACAGCCTTAACGGTGGGAAGTTCTGACAAACGCAGCAAGGTATCAGTCTCAACTGGGATACCTGAGCGTCCAGGGATGTCATAGACACAGATAGGTAAGTCTGTGGCATTCGCTATCGCTGCAAAGTGCGCGTAGACACCTTCTTGTGACGGCTTCGAGTAATACGGCGTCACAATCAACAGGCCATCCGCGCCAGCATCAGCACACTTCTTTGCCAGCTCAACCGAGCTCGCAGTGTTATTCGTGCCTGCTCCGGCGGTGATCTTGGCCCGGTCTCCTACTTCATCCTTTACAGCTTTGAGCAGTTCCAGCTTCTCATCCACAGTAGTAGTGGGTGATTCTCCAGTGGTGCCAGACAGGATCAATGAATCCAAGCCGTTATCCACCAGGTGTGCGGCTAGCTGCCGAGCCTTCTCCACGTCGAATGCGCCGTCACCATCAAAGGGAGTGACCATAGCGACACCAACGCGGCCAAAGTGCTCGACACCTGTCCTTGCTGTCATACCTGTGCTCATGGCAATCAAGATTACCCGCTTGCCCACCATTTCGGCATATCGGTGCCCGTGTCTGGCGAAAATCGGGACTTAGCCTGGCCCTAGCCTGGCACTAGGCTAGGCATAAGGCGAGGATGCCATCTCCGTACCATCTGCCAGCGTGGAGATATTGAAATCATCAAAAAGCACGGGTGCTTGTGCCTTTAACAAGCGCAAACATGCAATCGCAACACTGCGAATCTCCACATCCGCATACTCCGTCGCGCGTGCGCCGATAAAGTGTCGCCAGGCACGGTAGTTTCCGGTCACAACAATGCGTGATTCAGTGGCATTAGGAAGAATCGCTCGTGCCGCCTGACGCGTCTGTTTCATGCGCAAGATGGCATTGGGTTCATCGGCAAGCTTCTCTTCAAGCGAACGCAACAGCTCCTCATACACAAAACGCGTATCATCAACAGCTTCTAGGAGCAGCCGCGACAATTGCTCATCATCTGCAATGGACTTCGGAACTACTACTTCCGCATCTTCCGGATGCACAAAGCGCTGCGAAAGCTGCGAGAAGGAAAAGTGACGGTGGCGCACCAGCTCGTGACATGCCGAGCGGGAAATTCCTTGAATATATAGCGTCGCCGTGGCGTGTTCTAACAGCGCCTCATGGCCCACCTCCAGCAGGTGCCGCAAGTATGACTCATTGGTGTGCGTACGCGGATTCGGCTTGTCAAAGGAGTCATAGCAGGCACGCCCGGCAAACTCTACGAGCGCTTCCGCGTCCGAAGCCTTCTCATCACGTTCCCATTCTGGTTGCGGTGGCTTGTGAAACTGCGTTGCAGCTATCAGCTGCACATCTAGGTTGACTTGCTCGGCCATCTACAGCCCCAAGAACTTTTCCAGACCATAAGACAGACCTGGGAATTTCTCGATTTCGCGAACACCCAGTAAAACGCCTGGGGTGAAGGAATTGCGGTCATAAGAGTCTTGACGGATGGTCAAAGACTGTCCTTCCGCGCCGAAGATGACTTCCTCATGCGCAACCATGCCACGGGTACGAACAGCGTGAACCGGAATGCCATCGACCAGTGCGCCGCGTGCGCCGTCCAAAGTCTGCTCGGTGGCATCTGGCATAGCACCCAAGCCTGCTTCTGCACGTGCCTGCGCGATGCCTCGTGCTGTGTGAATAGCGGTGCCGGATGGTGCATCCAGCTTGGTTGGGTGGTGGTATTCCACTACCTCAGCGGTCTCAAAGTACTGCGCAGCCTGGCGTGCAAAGACCATAGTCAACACCGCAGAGATAGCGAAGTTTGGAGCAATCAGAACATTGCCAGCGCCTTCTTGCGCGGCCCACTGCTCAACCTGCTGCAGGCGTTCCTCGGTAAAGCCGGTGGTGCCTACTACGCAGTGGATACCCTGGGCGATGCAGTATTCCAAGTTTCCCATGACCGAGTCTGGCTGGGTAAAGTCCACCACTACTTCTGCGCCGTTGACGGCCAAAAGCTCCAGGGAATCATCGCGGCCAATGGTTGCCACCAGCTCTAGGTCCTCGCTTGCTTCGACACCTTGGACGATTGCCTGACCTACGCGACCTTTAGCCCCGAGTACACCGACTTTAATAGTCATCTACACCTTCTCCTTAAAACAAGCATGAAATGGTTTGGTTGAAAATTCTTTTTCTCTAGCGCTCCAGTGTAGCGAGATGCGCTGCTAAGGTTTTAACCATGCGCATTTATATTGCTTCCGTATTCGTTGATGACCTTGAAAAGGCCCAAGATTTCTACGTCAATAAGCTCGGTTTCGTTGTTAAAGACAGCGTTAAGAATGAGCACTTCTGGTGGCTGACCGTCACCAACCCGGATGGTGGTACCGAACTCCTTCTGGAACCAAACGGCCATCCAGCAGCGCAGGCTTACACTGAGGCGTTGCGCAAGGACGGCATCCCTGCCACCCAGTTCCTTTCCGATGATGTTGAGGCAGAAACCGCAGCGCTCAAAGAAAAAGGCGTTGAATTCACCACCGAACCAACTGACTACGGCCACTCCGTGGTGTCTGCTTTTGATGACACCTGTGGCAACTTGATTCAACTGGTACAGCTGAAGAACCAATAAATCTCAACCTCACTGTTACCAAATTGTCTCAATAGACACTTCTTAAACAGCTAAACTGGGTTTATGTCTATTCGCCGTATTTCCCTATCCGCTCTGGGCTTGGTAACAGCCACCACTTTGCTTGCCGCATGCTCATCCCCTGCTGATGAGACTGCGGCCACTTCTGTTTCCCCTGCTACTTCGGAGGAATCAACCTCCGACACAGCAGCGTCAGAGACAACCACTGAAGAGCAGTCTTCGCCTGCTCCAAGCACGGTTGAGGCAACCACCGATGGTTCACAAGCCATCACTCCCCTGGGCTCGCCAGATTTGGCCGATAAGCAAGCCCGTCCAGCAGAAGGCACCAGCCTGATTCCGAAGGGCGTACGCGTTGCTGATCACGGCGCATTTACCCGCGTTGTCCTGGATTATGAAGGCGAGGGTAAGGCCGGCTGGTACACACAATTGACGGCTGAGCCAGCACAGCAAGCATCCGGCTTCCCCATTGAATATGAAGGCGCCACCGCCATCGTTATCGGCGTTGAGTCCACGCCATGGCCATCCACTCCTGAGTTGGAAGAGGCCTACATGGACTCCGGCAAGGTTGAAGGCACTGCCGCCGGCGTTGTCACAGGCGTCGAATACGTCAATACCTTTGAAGCTCAATCCCAATACGTCATTGGCCTCAACAAGGAGTCCGCGTACTCAGTAACCTCTCTCGAAGGCCCACCGCGCGTTGTCATTGACATCTTGAACTAACAGTTGATGTGCGCCCTAAGGATGCTACGGCGCCATCACATGAAAACAAGCAGTGCTCCTGGCGAAATCAATCGCTCAGGAGCACTGCTTGCTATTTAAGCCAGATTTAGACTTTTATGCCTCGACCGGAACCAGGGAGATCTTGCCGCGGTTATCAATGTCCGCGATTTCAACCTGAATCTTGTCGCCAACGTTGACAACGTCCTCAACCTTTTCAATTCGCTCATCGCCACCGAGGTTGGAGATGTGAATCAGGCCGTCACGGCCTGGGGTGATGGACACGAATGCGCCGAAGGCAACGGTCTTCACAACGGTGCCCAAGAAACGCTCACCGACCTTAGGCAGCTGAGGGTTCGCAATAGCGTTGACCTTCTCAATTGCCGCGTCAGCCGCTTCACCGGTAGTAGCGGAAACGTAGACAGTGCCGTCATCTTCGATGGAAACGTCAGCGCCGGTTTCTTCGGTGATGGTGTTGATGGTCTTGCCCTTAGGGCCGATCAGCTCACCAATCTTAGATACTGGAATCTTGATAGAGGTGATCTTTGGCGCCTGTGGGGACATCTCATCTGGGCCGTCAATGCCCTCAGCCATGATGTCCAAGATTTCCTCACGCGCGTTGCGTGCCTGCTGCAAAGCGTTAGCCAGAACCTCAGAAGGAATACCGTCCAGCTTGGTGTCCAACTGCAGTGCAGTGATGTAGTCGCTGGTGCCGGCAACCTTGAAATCCATGTCGCCGAATGCGTCCTCAGCACCCAGAATGTCAGTCAAAGCAACGAAGCGCTCTTCGCCCTTAACCTCACCGGAAACCAAGCCCATCGCGATACCTGCAACTGGTGCCTTCAGTGGAACACCCGCGTTGTACAGGGACATGGTGGATGCACAGACAGAACCCATGGAGGTAGAACCGTTGGAACCAAGCGCCTCAGAAACCTGACGGATGGTGTATGGGAACTCCTCACGGGAAGGAATAACTGGCAAGAGCGCGCGCTCCGCAAGTGCACCGTGGCCGATTTCGCGGCGCTTTGGTGAACCAACGCGGCCGGTCTCACCGGTGGAGTATGGAGGGAAGTTGTAGTGGTGGATGTAGCGCTTGGACTCAACCGGGGTCAGGGAGTCAATGGTCTGCTCCATCTTCAGCATGTCCAAGGTGGTCACGCCAAGAATCTGAGTCTCACCGCGCTCAAAAAGTGCGGAACCGTGAACGCGTGGAATCAGTCCGATTTCAGCGCCCAGGTCACGGATATCCTCTGATGCACGGCCATCAATGCGGAAACCTTCGGTGAGGATCTTCTCACGCACGATTTCCTTCATCAGCTGGTTGTATGCGGCACGGATCTGCTTGGAAGCATCATCTTCGGTGAAGACCTCAAGAAGCTGTGCTTCTACTTCTTCCATGTGCGCGTTGGTTGCATCCTCGCGCTCCTGCTTCGCGGCAATGGTCATCAATTGACCAAGCTTCTTCTCAGCCTTGCGTGCGACTGCGTCATAGACCTCATCAGCGAATGGCGGGAAGAGTGGGAATTCCTTCTTTTCCTTCGCCGCGCGCTCAGCCAAACCTGCCTGTGCTTCACACAGGGACTTGATGAATGGCTTTGCTGCCTCCAGGCCCTCAGCAACGGTGGACTCCTGTGGTGCTGGAGCACCCTCAGCAATACGCTCATGGACGTGAACGCCAGCGCCAGCTTCAACCATCATGATGGCAACGTCTTCGACGTTCTTGCCCTTGTTCTTGCGGGTGACAATTCGACCCGCAACAACCATTTCAAACAGTGCGCGCTCATGCTGTTCAGCATTAGGGAACGCTACCCACTGGCCCTGTGGGTGCTTATCATCAGAAAGCAGCGCCATGCGCACGCCACCGACTGGGCCTGATACTGGCAGGCCAGAAAGCTGGGTTGCAGCTGAAGAGCCATTGATGGCAATGACGTCATAGTATTCCGCTGGGTCCAGGCTCAGGACGGTATTGATGACCTGAACCTCATTGCGCAGGCCCTTCACGAAGGTTGGGCGCAGTGGGCGGTCAATCAGGCGGCACGCCAAGATTGCTTCGGTGGAAGGGCGGCCTTCGCGGCGGAAGAAAGAGCCAGGAATCTTGCCGGCTGCGTACATACGTTCTTCCACGTCCACGGTCAGTGGGAAGAAGTCGAAGCCTTCACGTGGCTGGTTGGATGCAGTCACGGTGGTCAGCAGCATGGTGTCATCATCAAAGTATGTGGTGACAGAACCATCAGCTTGGCGGGCAAGCTGGCCGGTTTCAAAGGTGATGGTGCGGGTACCAAAGTCACCGTTGTCTAGGACGGCGGTTGCTTCGAGGATGCCAAAGTCTTCATCGCGTGCGAAGCTGACCTGGTTGTTTGGGGTTTGCGCTTTCCCGCTATTGCGTGGGCTCATAAAGAGAGGATCTCCTTCGTAGAGTATCTGGCGATCATCGATGTCGCCATCTGAATTGTTCATTTACGTAATTTTGCACGTACGACGCTCCACAGTCTACCAAACTCCCAGCTCGTACACACTGCCAGTCCACTAGGTTTGACTATGTGGGGCAAAACATAAACTAACGCCGCTGCAAGTTCGTTAAAACAAGCAGCGGCGTTAGTTAAAAAGCTTTAACAGCTTAAGCAACCTTACTCAGGCTTAGCGACGCAGACCCAGACGGGAAATCAGGTCACGGTAGCGGTCAACGTTGTTAGCTGCCAGGTACTTCAGCAGACCACGACGACGACCAACCATAAGCAGCAGACCACGACGAGAGTGGTGATCGTGCTTGTGGAACTTCAGGTGCTCGGTCAAGGTGTTGATACGGGAGGTCAGCATTGCGACCTGTGCCTCTGGAGAACCGGTGTCGGTCTCGTGCAGGCCGTATTCCTTGAGGATTTCAGACTTCTTCTCAGCGCTCAATGCCATGAGATTTTCTCCTGTTAATATTTCAGTCCGCATTAAATCAAACAGCTCAAGGCTGCTACTGAGCGACTGCTGCGAACCGCAGTCACAAAGCGATGTCCAACATTACCCTTTACTGTGCCAAACGGGCAAATAGTTGCCCAAGCTTATCGATGAAATCAGGCACGAACGCATCCACGTCCACACCCACAGCAACGCGGGTTTCAACCTCGGAGCCATCCCAGCGTCCAATGGTGCGCCCCACCGTCGGGCCTTCGGTGTCAACCTGGAGCGGCAAAATCAAGCAATCCACGAGGTCAGGATCAACTGCCACGGCAACAGCTAGCGGGTCATGCAGCGCGCAGCCATCCATGTGAGGATTGTTTTCTTGATAGGCGTCGATGTAGTAACCGGCCATATCCGCAAAGGCATCTCCTGCCGCAGTGCCGCGCCAAGAATCTGCCTCCGCGCGTGTGAGCTGTGTTTGCATGGTGACGTCTAAGCCCACCATGGTCATGTCCTCAGCCAGTTGGTAGACGGAATTGGAAGAAACTGGATCCTGAGAGATATTTGCCTCAGCAGCGGGTGAAACGTTGCCCGGTACAGTTAGGGCACCGCCCATGGTGACCATGCGAATCCCGCGCAAGTTCTCATCTTTTTCCAGAGCCTTAGCGATGGTGGTTTGCGCACCGGTGGGCACAACAACTAGGTCCTCGCCGTATTTTGCAGCAGATTCGATGAGAAAGTCCACGGCCTCACCAGCGGACTCAGCATTATCGGCAGCGATATCTACTTCCCCAACGCCATTGGTGCCATGGATACGGGCGGAAGCTTCAGAGACTACAAACCCCTGAATTTCCACGCCGGCATATACCGGAATATCCGGCTGCCCCAGTAGTTTCAGCAAGGCCCGGGCATTGGCCATGCCTTGTTCGATGGTCACGTTGCCATAAGTTCCGGTGACACCAATGAGTTCAATGTCGGGGTGGGCAATGGCATAAGCCAGAGCGAATGCGTCATCAATTCCGGTATCGAGGTCCAGAATCATTTTCATGGGCATCTATCCTTCTGCTTGTAGAAAGTAAGTCTCTGGCGCAAGCTTATGCTCAGCGGCATCGGTAGCAAGTACCTCACGGGTTTTCAGCACGTCTTTAGCCATGACTTCCAGCAACTGCTCCACTGAGTCGAACTTCTCCATGTCACGTACATGGTCAACGAATTCAACCTGAACATCATGGCCGTATAAATCGGCCTCACGGTCTAAGACGAAGGACTCTACGGAGCGCTGTTCATCGCCGAAAGTCGGATTGGTTCCCACAGAAATCGCTGCTGCATAAGCTATGCCTGGTTCCATGTTTCCGCTCACTGGTGCTCCGGTTGGAATGATGGTTAACCAGCCGGCATAAACGCCATCGGCAGGCAAAGCGACCGTGTCATGAAAATACTGATTCGCCGTCGGAAAACCTAACTCCTTGCCACCACGACCGGCACCGCGCACCACCGGGCCGGAGACGGAAAAGTGCCGGCCCAATGCCCAGTTGGCGCGCGCGACATCACCCTGGGACAGGTAATCGCGCACCGTGGTCGAAGAAATCCGTACGCCTTCATCGTCCAGCAAGTCAATAACTTCAACGGACATGCGGGATTGGCAAATGGTCATCAAGGAGTCAGCGGTACCAGCGGCGTTTTCACCAAAGGTGAAATTCGCGCCCACCACAACATGCGCGGCATGCAGTGTGTCCTCCAGTAGAAACTCCACATATTTTTCCGGAGAGATTCCAAAGAGCTCTTTGGTGAAGTCAATGACTAAGACCGCATCAATGCCGTATTCTTCCGCCAATTCGAAACGCTCAGCCAGAGTAGTAATCCCCAGCGGTGCACGACGCGGCAGGAATACAGAAACCGGGTGCGGGTCAAAGGTGACCATGACGGCTTTTGCTCCCTCGGAGCGGGCTTTAGAAACAGTTGCATTAATCAGTTTTTGATGTCCACGGTGTACACCGTCAAAGACACCAATGGTGACTGCACTGTTGTTTAAGTCCGCGGGGACTTCTGCTGTTCCGTACCAAATATCCACGCCTTACATGCTAGATCATTTGGTTGCAGATTAGACTATGGCCTCATGACTGACTCAGGACTTGTTGTTGTGGATAAACCGGCCGGTATGACTTCTCATGACGTTGTCGCCCGCATACGAAGGGAGTTTGGCACCCGCAAAGTCGGCCACGCCGGCACCCTAGATCCCATGGCCACGGGTGTTTTGATCCTGGGTATTGAACGCGGCACCAAGTTTTTGGCGCACATGGTCGCAGCAACCAAAGCCTATGACGCCACCATTCGTTTGGGTGCTTCCACCACCACCGATGACTTTGAGGGAGAAATCCTCACTGAGACCTCTGCTGAGCACATCACTGATGAACAAGCGTTGGCAGAAATTAAGAAGTTAACCGGCGATATCATGCAAAAGCCGGCGAAGGTCAGCGCCATCAAGATTGATGGTAAACGCGCCTACCAGCGTGTACGCGATGGCGAAGAGGTGGATATCCCTGCTCGTCCGGTGACAGTTAGCCGCTTCGACGTCAATGCCAGCCGTACCAACCCACGCGAGTTTGATGTCACCGTTGAGTGTTCATCGGGTACCTATATTCGCTCGTTGGCTCGTGATTTGGGTGAAAGCCTGGGCGTGGGCGGGCATCTCACCGCCCTGCGGCGCACGGCGGTTGGGCCATTTTTGCTTGCCGACGCCTCCCCGATCGACAACTTGCAGCTCTCCCTCACTCTCGACGAGGCGCTTGTGCGTTGCTACCCACGCCTTGATGTCACCGAAGAAGAAGCAGCCAAGCTTGCCATGGGCCAATGGTTAGAGCCACGTGGGCTCAAAGAAACCCACGCTGCCGTTGGGCCGGATGGCCGCTCCGTCGCATTGATCAAAGAACAAGGCAAGCGTCTAGCAACCGTCTTCGTCGCGCATCCTTCGACTCTCTAGACCTCGAAGCTCTCAAACACTGGTCTTAGTAGGCCAAGCGCTCGTGGCCAATGCCTACTTCCACGGTGGTGGCCACGATGACGTAGCCATCTTGGACCATCCAACGGCCGCAAATAAACGGCACTGGGGTTGGGCGCACCAAGAGATAAGAAATCAGAGTGCCGTCTTCGCGGATATCTATCTCCGCCTGGTCAAAACCTAGCCAGCGATGAGTCATGGGGAACCACGCTTTATAGGTTGCTTCCTTTGCACAAAACAGCAACCTATCTGCATAAGGAATGCCAGCTTCACGAAGGCGACTAATCTGCGGAATCTCGCCTGAGCGCGCAATCATGGACAACACGCCTTCGGGCAAAGGCTCTGCCTTTTCAGCATCCAGCCCGAGCGACAAAATCTTCTTCGTTGGCGCAACCACGGCTGCTCTAAAACCAGTGGTGTGTGTCAATGAGCCGGTAAACCCTTCCGGCCACAGCGGCATCCCACGCTCCCCGCGCAAAATGGGGTCTGCGCCTATATAACCAAGTTCTCGAAGTGCTTCATGTGCACACCAGCGAGCATCACCAAATTCTGCCTTGCGGACTTCCACCGAATGCGAAACAAGGGACTGCTCTAGTGGATGCAGGTTCTGGAAGTTGACGAGGTCGGAGCCTTCGGTGCCGGTTTTTACGTAACAAAAGCGGGCGACATCAGGAAATAGGGAGGGCTCTAGCATGATCACTTCTCCTCCCCCATCGTCATCACAGGGTATGGCCACAATTGTTTACCTTCATGCGCCATCCACTCACGCGGGTATCCAAGCGAAACCTCGATATGGTCTACCCCATCAATCTTATCTACAGAAGGCATGTGTAGGTGGCCATAAATGACAGCTTGTGCGTTATATCGGGTTGGCCATTGGCGTGTGTGCCGAGAACCGCACCACAAACCAATTTCCGCCCAACGCATCTTCAGCGTGGGTTCTTGCACCAAAGGCCAATGATTGATCAAGATTGTTGGACCTGAAATGCGTGACAACCGCTTGATGGAATAAGCCAGTCGGTCCCAGCACCACGCACGTACGTCCACGAACGGTGCAATGGCAATCTCATCCGTCATCATGATCTGGCGCTCGGCAGCGGCAGCAATTGCCTGTTCCACCGTGGTTCCAGGGGCGCGGAAAGAATAGTCGTACAGGGTAAACAATGGCGCGATTGTTACACCGTTGAATACTGGAAATGGATCTTCCGGAGTATCCACGTCAATTTCGCGGCAGCCTTCAACCAATTCGTTGTACTTGTCGCGGCCTTGGTAGCGGTCGGTGGACCGCGAGAACAGCTCATGATTGCCCGGCACCCAAATGACTTTGGCGAAACGAGAACGCAGCTTCTTGAGCACTTGCACCACTAAGTCGGTGCGTTCTGCAACGTCGCCTGCAACAATCAACCAGTCCGATGGGTGTTGTGGTTGGATGTCATCAATTCTGCCGTTATTGGCCTTGACCGCAGCATGCAGGTCGGAGACCGCCCACAGTGTCGTGTGCGATGCCTTTCCAGCCATGTATTTACCCCTAGTGCTCGGTCATGTTGTAACTACTGAGACTTTAGCAGTCGCTTGTTTCTCTAAGGTCTATCGCGCGCCGAGGCTTAAGCGTTAGCCCACAACCGCCCACCGCATGGAATAGAAGCGGAAGACCACGGCGATAGTGCGCAGCCCAATAAAGGCTGCCAAACCACACCAGATTCCCGCTAATCCTAAATCTAGGAAGTAAGCGATGAGAATGCCTGGCAAGAAGCCGACGATGACGGAACCAACGGTAATCGTGCGCAAAAACGCTGCATCACCCGCGCCAAGCAGGACTCCGTCGATGGCGAAGAGAACACCACCGGCAACAATCATGGCGATCATGATCCACCATGGAATCCGCATGGCTTCTAACACTGCTTCATCGTTGGTGAAGATGCGCGGGATAAAGGCAGCGCCGAGCGCAAATACCGCTGCGAGCCCTCCGGAAAAGACCACCGAATAACCAATGATCTTTTGTCCCGCAGCGCGAGCCGTATCCACGGACTTCGCGCCCAAAGCTGCACCGATTAGCGTTTGCGCGGCGATGGCGAGGGAATCCAGCACGAGTGTGAGGAAATTCCAGATTTGCAGCATAACTTGGTGTGCAGCCAAGGGTGCTGTGCCAAAGCGTGCCGCGACTGCAGCTGCAGAAAGAAATGCCACTTGCAGACTGGCAGAGCGGATAATCAAGTCTCTACCCAAGACCAGTTGGCGTTTGATAACACTCGGGCGCAAACGCCAGGAACCTGTATGTTGCTTTTTCAACTCCAGCAAAAAGAGCACGGCGATAATGCCCATGCCCAGAACGTTGGCCCAGGCGGAGCCGACCAATCCCCAAAACTGCACGAAGATCGGGACGGCGATGGCACCCGGAATCAAACCAGCGAGCGTGAAATACAGTGGCTTCTTAGTATCTTGAATACCACGCAACCAGCCGTTGCCTGCCATCTCCACCAAGGTGATGGGAATAGCGAGGGCCGCCACGTGCAGCCAGGCTGCTGTAAGTTCTGCAGTCTCTGGATTGCCGGTCATCCACAGCGCTATCTGTCCGCCGAAAAGCCACATCACACAGGCCAGCGCGAAGCCGACGATCAACGCAACATACGTTGCCTGCACACCTTCTGCGACAGCCTCGTCTTTCTTACCGGATCCGAACAACCGCGAAGAGCGCGCCGTGGTGCCATAAGACAAGAACGTCAACTGGGTGGTCACCACTGACTGCACCGCCGCAGCGGCACCTAGTGCCGCGAGCTGTTCCGCACCAAGGCGACCCACCACTGCTGTATCAAGCAGCAGGTACAAAGGCATGGCTGCCAGCACACCGAGTGCTGGCAGCGCAAGGCCAAATACCTTCCGGGCAGAAACATGCTCGGCGGAATTGCGGTTAGAGCTTGTCAACGATATTCACTAGTTCCGCAATAATTTCTTCTGGCTCACCCTGCGTCGAATAGCCAGCTGCTGGCACATGTCCGCCGCCACCAAGACGCGCAGCAACCTGGGCGCAGTTCACGTCATTAGAACGCAAAGACACTGCCCAATACCCTGGCACTTGTTCCTTGAACACGACGCCCATGTCGGTGCCGTCCAATGCGCGGACAAAGTCCACCATGGTCTCAACGGCAGAATCTGAATGGCCAGAAATCACATCATAACGGCCATAAAGCACAGCCATGGTGTGGTTACCAGCAGGGACAATCTGGACATCGGCAAGCACTCTGCCCAGCATCTGCAAGTCCTCAGCGGTAGTGGAATCTAGAAGATCCACGGAAATCTGCTTGGTGTCCAGCTCAAATTCCATGAGCTCAGAAGCCAAGGTATGCATCCGTGGTGAACCCCAGCGGAAACTGCCCGTATCCGTAACCAATCCGGCGTACATCGCATGCGCGATGTCATGGTTGATGGTCACGCCAAGCTCTTCCAGCACCGATTTCAACACTGTGGTGGTCGACTCGCAACCTGCAACGACCAGGTTGATGTTGCCAAAACCTGGATTCGACGCGTGGTGATCAATGCAGACCACGTTTCCGCGGCGAATCATCTTGGCCAAATCTGGCGCCAAGAACCCAGTGCGATCCAGTGAGCCACAATCCACCGTGACATAAAGGTCATAGCCTTGCGGCAAGGAAGTTGCAGTCTCCACGGTGTCCGTGCCAGGAATGGTGAAAAGGTTCTCCGAAATAGGCCAATCTTGGCCGATCACGCAGCGTGTCTTCTTACCTAGCTGTTCCAGCGCAAGGCGCAGCGTGGCCACCGAGCCTAGCGCATCAGCGTCTGGGCGCAGGTGCGCCACGATGCACACGGAATCAGCTTCCTGGAGTGCTCCCACCACTTGCGAAATTGAGGACTGTTGGGACATTGCCAGTTCTATTCCGCATCCGTCTTATAAGGATTCGCTTCGCCTGCAGGCTTCGCGTTCTCCTTGAGCTTCGCCAGCTCCTCATCACGTGCACGAGCACGTGCGAGCAGCTCTTCCATGTGGGCAGAAGCCTCAGGAACCGCATCAAACTCAAAAGACAGGGTTGGGGTGAAACGAACCTGCAACTGATCGCCCATAATCTTGCGCAGCTGGCCCTTGGCACGGTTGAGTGCCTCGGCAGCCTGATCCAGGTCTGGCTCCGAATCAATATCTACGCCGCGAACCGTGTAGAACACAGTCGCATCATGCAGATCGCCGGTCACGCAGGCGTCGGTAACTGTGACCAGTTCAAGCCTGCGGTCTTTAATTTCGCGTTCGATAGCGCTTGCCACAATAGTCTGAATGCGCTTTGCCATCCGGGCCGCGCGTGCATGGTCAGCCATGGTATTCGCCCTTTCTTCTACTTTTTTAAAACTCTGAACAATCCTAGTTCATTTCCTAGGAATCGAAAACACTTGCTTAAGGGCTAAAGAAGCCGGGCACAAGGCCCGGCTTCTTTAACTTTTCCAGTAGTGAGCAGAGCTAACTACTCACAATTACTACCTGATTAGGTACGTGGTACTTCAACTTCCTCGTATGCCTGAATCAAGTCGCCTACCTGAATGTCTGGGTAGGCCAAGACCATACCGCACTCGTAGCCAGCATTGATTTCGTTTGCGTCGTCCTTCTCATGACGCAAGGAAACAATCTTGGAATCGGAAACGATGACGTTGCCGTCGCGGACAATGCGAACCTTGCCGTTGCGCTTGACCTTGCCCTCGGTGACCATACAACCTGCGATGGTACCGATAGCGGAGGACTTGAACAGTGCACGGATCTCTGCCACACCGGTGTCGCGCTCTTCGTAGATTGGCTTGAGCATGCCCTTGAGTGCCTGCTCAACTTCTTCGATAGCACGGTAGATGACGGTGTAGTAGCGAACGTCAACGCCTTCAGCGTTAGCCTCTTCGGTTGCCTTACCTTCAGCGCGAACGTTGAAGGCAATGATGACAGCGTCGGAAGCTGCAGCCAAGGAGACGTTGGTCTGGGTAACCGCACCAACGCCACGGTCGATGATGTTGAGCTGTACCTCGTCATCAATCTCAATCTCAAGCAGAGCGTCTTCCAGTGCTTCAACAGAACCGGCGTTGTCGCCCTTGAGGATGAGGTTAAGAGTCGAAGTCTCCTTCAATACTGCATCCAGGTCCTCGAGGGAGACGCGCTTGCGGGACTTAGCCTGCATTGCGGAACGCTTACGTGCATCTCGCTGAGCTGCGATCTGACGTGCAACACGGTCATCTTCAACCACGAGCAAGTTGTCGCCAGCGCCTGGAACACCGTTCAGACCCTGAACCTGGACTGGACGGGAAGGTCCAGCCTCAGTGACGTCCTGACCGAATTCGTCGAGCATGCGACGAACGCGACCAAACGCGTCACCAACAACGATGGAGTCACCGATACGCAAGGTACCGCGCTGAACGATGACCGTTGCCACTGGGCCACGACCGCGGTCCAGGTGAGCTTCAATGGAAACACCCTGTGCATCCATGTCTGGGTTAGCAGTCAGCTCCAGTGCCGCATCAGCGGTCAGAACAACAGCTTCGAGCAGGGCATCAATGTTGGTGCCTGCCTTAGCGGAGATGTCCACGAACATGGTGTCGCCACCGTATTCTTCAGGAACCAGACCGTACTCGGTGAGCTGGCCACGGATCTTGTCCGGAGCAGCCTCTGGCTTATCAATCTTGTTGACTGCAACCACAACTGGGATGTTCGCTGCCTTAGCGTGGTTAATTGCCTCAACAGTCTGTGGCATAACGCCGTCGTCTGCTGCGACAACCAGGATTGCCAAGTCGGTGGACTTTGCACCACGGGCACGCATTGCGGTAAACGCCTCGTGACCTGGGGTATCCAGGAAGGTTACGGTGCGCTCGCCGCCATCGACATCAACCTGGGTCTGGTATGCACCAATGCCCTGGGTAATGCCGCCGGCCTCTCCAGCGCCTTCATTCGTCTTACGGATGGTGTCCAACAGTCGAGTCTTACCGTGGTCAACGTGACCCATGACGGTAACAACAGGAGGACGCTTAGCAAGGTCTTCCTCTGAACCCTCATCATCACCGAACTGCAGGTCGAAGGACTCGAGCAGCTCACGGTCTTCGTCCTCCGGGGACACAACCTGAACGTCGTAGTTGACCTCAGCACCGAGCAGCTGCAAGGTTTCTTCCGAAACAGATGCAGTAGCGGTCACCATTTCACCGAGGTTAAACAGTGCCTGTACCAATGCTGCTGGATCCGCACCGATCTTCTCGGCGAAGTCAGACAGAGACGCGCCACGGCGCAGACGAATGGATTCGCCCTTACCGTCTGGAAGGCGTACGCCACCAACTACGTTTGGTGCGCGTAGCTCTTCGTACTCATTCCGCTTCTGACGCTTCGACTTCTTACCACGACGTGGTGCGCCGCCTGGACGACCGAATGCACCAGCGGTGCCACCGCGACGTCCACCGCGGCCACCTGGACCACTGCGGAAACCGCCTGGAGCGTTGCCGCCCTGGCCACCTTGACCGCCGCCAGCGCCTGGGCGCCCGCCACGGCCACGTCCACCACCAGCTGCTGCCTTTTGAGGCATTGCTGCTGGGTTTGGATGTGAAGGCATCATTGCTGGTGATGGACGACGTCCGCCACCCTGGCCACCAGACTGCGGCTTGTTATCGCGCTCGCGGTTATCTGGGCGGCCGCCCTCGCGCTTGTTGCCACCCTGTGGCTTCTGGCGAGGACCCTTTGCTCCACCTGGGCGAGGTGCAGGACGATCGCCTGAGCCGCCACCGGAAGAAAATGGGTTGTTTGCAACGCGGCGGGAGCCGCCTGGCTTAGGCATGGAGCGTGGGGTTGGCTTGTCGCCACCCTCCGCACCTGGCTTTGGAGTATCAGGCTTTGGTGCATTTGCCTTTTGTGCGCCCGGCTTTGGAGTACCAGGCTTTGGTGCGCCTGGCTTACCTGCGTCGGACTTTGGTGCTTCCTGCTTCGCAGCAGCAGGCTTTGGAGTGCCTGGCTTTGGAGCTGCCTGAGCGGCCGGCTTCGGAGCAGCCTTCTTAGCTGCTGCCGGAGCTGGCTTGGATTCAGGCTTAGCTGGAGCTGGTTTAGCAGCGCCAGGCTTCGGAGCACCTGGTTTTGCTGCGCCTGGCTTTGCAGGCGCAGATTTTGGTGCCGCTGGCTTCTTAGCCGAGTCAGCCTTGGCTGGGGCCTCAGCGTTGTCGCCGCCGACGCCCTGTGCTTCATAGTGAGCACGCATCTTCTTCACCACTGGTGGTTCGATGGTGGATGATGCGGTCTTTACAAATTCACCCTGCTCTTTGAGCGAAGCGAGTAGTTCTTTACTGGTAATTCCGAGCTGTTTCGCCAGCTCATGAACGCGTAGCTTACCTGCCACTTGTCTCCTCTTGGTTTCCCTAGAGGCGACAAGGCGCCCCTAGGATCAGTTACTGACTTTCATCGCTGATGCTTCATCGTTGTGTGCTCATCAGTGTTCGGTCTTCCTTACAATCTCGAAGGTCTTAGATACGTACTCACGTACTTGACCTGTATCCACGGGTGCGGACAGCCGGAGAGCGCGAGCGAATGCTCGGCGTTTCTCCGCAAGCTCGTATGCAGCTAAATCTGGTGTTATCCAGGCTCCCCTGCCGGGAAGCCGCCTGCCGGGGTCGGGGATGATACGTCCATCTGTATCAGCCACCACACGCAATAACTCCGTGTCCGGCAGGCGCTTTCGTGTTGCTATGCACGTCCGAAGTCGGGCCATACCCAACTCCTTCCTGCTGCACGTGGGCCGTTAACAATCCTACTTGATATGTCGGCAAAATTGAACTCGCGACATTTCACCAGTGTTATTCTTCGCGTTATTCGGCGCGGTCCGCATCCGAATGAATGTCAATCTTCCAGCCGGTGAGACGAGCCGCAAGACGAGCATTCTGGCCTTCTTTACCAATTGCCAAAGACAACTGGTAGTCCGGAACGATAACGCGCGCGAACTGTGCCTCTGCGTCAACGATTTCAACGTTTACAACCTTTGAAGGCGCCAAAGCGTTGCCAACGTACACGCTTGGATCTTCATTGAAATCGATGATGTCAATCTTTTCGCCACCCAGTGCCTTCATCACGTTGGTGACACGCTGACCGCGAGGACCAATGCATGCACCCTTCGCGTTGAGGCCCTTGGCCTTGCCGGTCACGGCAACTTTGGAACGGTGCCCCGCTTCACGGGCAATAGCAACCATCTCTACTGCACCATCAAGAACTTCTGGAACCTCGAGTTCAAACAGACCACGTACCAACTCAGGGTGGGTACGGGAAAGCAGAACCTGAACTCGTGCACCTTCTTTTTGCACGCCCACAACGTAGGCGCGAACACGGGTGCCGTGGGTCAGCCGCTCACCAGGAATCTGCTCAACTGGAAGCAAAACGCCGTCCTGGGTCTTGCCTTCTTTAATGTCAATCTCGGTGCCCAGCTGAACAATGACGATGCCACGCGAGTTAGCGTGTGCATCCTGCTGAACTACGCCAGAGACAACAGTTCCCTGCAGTTCTGCGTAGGAATCATAGGCACGGTCTGCTTCTACTTCACGCAGACGCTTGAAAATAGCGTCACGCACAGCTGGTGCTGCAACGCGGCTGAAGTTGGTTGGGGTGTCGTCGAATTGGGTGACAACTTCGCCCTCTTCATCAACTTCGGTAATGATTACGGAAACTTCGCCAGTATCGGCATCAATATCTACGCGCGACTTGTGATTTTCTTCGATGTTGCCGTCGCGGTATTCGGTGTACGCATACAGTAGGCCGCTTGCTACAGAAGTCAGCAAGTCCGTTACTGGGACCCCACGCTCGGTCTCGATAGCGCGCAACGCGTCGATATCAATATTCACTTATTCATCCTTCAACTTTTCCAACATTTCTCAAGCTGGCATAACCAGCCCGGTCTGCTTAGTCTTCGGCTTCCAATTCCTTGGCTGCTTCGAAGCTGAGCTCGACAATATCCTGTTCCACAACGGGAGCAGGTGCGAATTCAATTTCTACCACTGACCCCACAAGGTTTTCCAATCGCTGTACTTGTACCTTGGCTATATCTCGGGCACTTGTTACGACAATCACGTTCTCTTCGTCGTCACTAGTAGCACCGATTCGGAATTCCCCCTGTGAAGACTTGATCTTGCGCCCGCGGTTGCGGCGGAAGTGCCGTGGTTCGCTCAGCGGCAAATCCACGCCTGGGGTGGAAATCTCTAGTGTGTAGCCGGCACCAAAGTTCAGCTCCCCCGCTTCTTCAGCCGCATCAAATGCGTCGCCGATGGTCCGCGACATTTCTTCCAAGACATCCGAGGTAGGGCGTGCATCGCCGTCGAGCCGGATTGCTACCTGGGATTTCTTTCCCGCTTTGGTGGTCTTAATCTGTTCAACATCGAGCCCGCGCTCAGCGACGAGGGGCTCGAGGAAATTCTTCAAAGTTTGTTCACTTGGGAAAGCCATAGATATCAGCTTAACGTGGAGAGGGTAAGGTCTTCCACGTGAATCGCCGACTTACTCTTGTAGCCCTAGTAGCGTGTGTCCCCGTGATCTCTTCATGCGCAGTCGTGGACTTCTTTGGTCCGCGTCCGAATTCCGCGTTGGTGACGCTTGCCCAGACCGCGCAAGCAGATGCGAATTCCACTGATGACACTGAGCTTGCTCAGCTTCGCTTGACGCAATCAGAAGAGCTTTTCGCAGAGATTAACCGTGTCTGCGGTTTAGAAGAAGATGGCATGGTTCCTGATAGTTGCGTTATCAGTGGTGAAGACGCAGCAGGTCCTTCAGCGTCACCGGAAGATGCGGTTGCACAGCTCATAGAGCTTGCCGATGACGCCCCCGATGAATCCCGTCCCCTGCTCATCAGCCAGGCAATAGCACTTGCTGAAGGTGACGCAACGCTACCTGAAGAACCACAAGAAGAAGTGCTGACGGAAGCAACGTCCTTGCTTGAAAGTGAATACGCCACCATTTATGGCCTCGATGTCGCCGAGGCTCATGGCGCGAGCGTTGACACCGAGTCCCATGAGGCGCTCACGCTCGAGCTCTCTGAGCTACTTGGTGATACCGCTCCGGTTGCGGATACTGCCTATGAAGCAAATTGGCCAGATGATTCCAATGCTCAGGCCTTTGCCGATGAGCTGGTTCAATCCAGCCGAGATCGCCTCGCAGCCGCTGCCACCACCACGGATGATGCGCAGTGGCGCAGCTGGCTCATTCACTCGGCTGCGAAGCTCTAACTACTTGCGGCCGAGGCGCTGCAGCAGCTCGTCCACGATATCGTCGGACTTAACCTCAAGGGTCTCGCCGCCGCGGATGCGCAGCTCGATGATGCCGTCTTTGAAGGAACGGCCGAGGATTGCGCAGAATGGCATGCCGAGCAGTTCAGCATCCTTGAACTTCACGCCTGGGGATACCTTTGGGCGGTCATCGAAAAGTACTTCAACGCCGGCCTTGTCCAAAGCCTCAACCAGGGCGCTGCCAGCCTTCGTTGCTTCTTCGTCCTTGTTAGCCACTGCTACGTGCACCTGGTAAGGCGCAACATCGAGTGGCCAGTTCAGCCCCTTTTCATCATGGCGCTGCTCAGCCAGCACCGCCATCATGCGGGACACACCAATGCCGTAGGAGCCCATGGTTGGGATGGCGCGCTTGCCATTCTCATCCAAAATCTGGACATCAAAAGCCTCAGTGTACTTGCGGCCCAGCTGGAAGATATGGCCCAGCTCAATGCCGCGCTTCAGGGTCAAGGTGCCCTGACCTTCTGGCGCAGGATCACCTTCGTGGATTTCAGATGCCTCCACGAACTGCTCAACCTGGAAGTCACGGCCAGCAACCAAGCCCACCACGTGGCGGTTCTTAGCATCCGCACCCGTGATCCACGAAGTACCGGAAACCACGCGTGGGTCTGCGTAGACCTTCACGCCATTGGCGTTGAGGCCACGCGGACCGACATAGCCCTTGACCAAGAATGGATTTTCCTTGAAGTCTTCTTCAGTTGCCAGCTCAAAGGTTGCTGGCTCCAGTGCTGCTTCCAAGCGCTTTGGTGCCAGTGCGCGGCCACCTGGAATCAGAACACCTGCCAGTTCTGGTTCTTCACCTGGCTGCGCGATCTTGACCATCATGCATTTGAGGGTGTCATTGGCTTCGACCTGGCGGCCATCAATGGTGATTCCCTCAGCGCGTGCCCATCCCACCAGGGTGTCAATGGTCTCTGAATCTGGAGTCTCATGATCCTGCGCGGCAGGCAGGTTGGTGAAGTCAATCTCTTCTGGAACTGGGGTGACTACAGCTTCTACGTTTGCCGCGTAGTCACCTTCGGTGGCGCGGACAAAGGTGTCCTCGCCCACTGCGGACACCGCGAGGAATTCCTCAGAAGCCGAGCCGCCCATGGCGCCGGAGGTCGCCTTGCAGATCGCGTACTCAATTCCGAGGCGATCAAAAATGTTCTGGTAGGCCTTGCGGTGGCGTGCATAAGACTCATCCAAGCCCTCATCGGACATGTCGAAGGAATAAGAGTCCTTCATGATGAACTCACGGCCACGCAGAATACCCGCGCGTGGACGTTCTTCATCACGGTACTTGGTCTGAATCTGGTACAGGGTGACCGGGAAGTCCTTGTACGAGGAGTACAGGTCCTTGACCGTCTGCGCGAACATTTCCTCATGGGTCGGGCCGAGCAGCATGTCCGCGCCCTTGCGGTCTTTGAGACGGAACAAGTTATCGCCGTACTCAGTCCAGCGATCAGTGATCTCATATGGCTCACGTGGCAGCAATGCTGGGAACAGCAGTTCCTGTCCACCAATCGCGTTCATTTCCTCACGGACAACGTCTTCAATCTTGCGTAGTGTTCGCAGGCCCAAAGGCAGCCAAGAATAAATACCGGGTGCGGCGCGGCGCAGGTAGCCGGCGCGGACAAGAAGCTTGTGGCTTGGGACTTCAGCCTCTGCGGGATCCTCACGCAGAGTTCGCAAAAACAGCTCAGAAAGACGAGTAATCATGATCCCAAAATACACGGCTAGTCTGTATACATGCTCATTATCCTCCCTCCTAGTGAAACAAAGGCCTTCGGCGGAGATGGCGCTCCTCTAAATTTCGAGTCGCTTTCTTTCCCGTCGCTGAACCCACACCGCCAAGAAATAGTCGATGTACTGCAACAATATGATGTTGATGAAGCGATGAAGGTTTTAAAGATTTCGGAAGCACTGCGCGCCGAAGCGGAGGAAAACACTAAGTTAACAACCGGACCAACCATGCCAGCGCTCTATCGCTACAGCGGTGTTTTATACGACGCTTTGGATGCGAAGACTCTTTCGGACAAGGCGTGGGATCAGCTCGCAATTGGCTCAGCGCTTTTCGGTGTCGTTCGTGCCCGGGACATGATTCCCTTCTACCGCTTGTCAGGGGGCACAAAGCTTCACGATGCCACCATGAAGTCACGCTGGGGAAAATCCATCACTGAAGCTCTCAACGCTGAAGATGACTTCATCATCGATCTGCGCTCAGGCACCTACCAAACACTGGGCAAGGTCAAAGACGCCGTAACTGTCCGCGTGGAGAACTCTGAGGGAAAAGTTATCTCCCACTTCAACAAGTTCTACAAAGGCCAGCTAGCCCGCGAAATTGCTGGCAAAGACATCTCGTCCATCGATGATATTTTGGCCACACCAGGTTTTCACTTCAAAGAGGTCAACGGCAACCAGATCACGATGGTGGTCTAGTCCAGTGCGGCACGTACCTTATCGCGCAGGTCCCACGGGGAAATTGTGTTGAGATAAACGTGCGTACAGCCCTCAAACCCCGCAAGGGTTGAGACTCGCAGTTTCACGTTGATGCGCCACGGCATTGCGCACTCGACTTCCGGCGGCTGATGGTGCCACTCTTCGTTGCACGGCACATCAGCACCAATCGCCCGGTGCGCCATGTGCAGCAGGTTACTGACCCCGCGGATTTGTTCAGGCGTGTGCTCCCACGGGCGCCCCTGATTCTTCGAATACACCTCAAGGGTGGGATAGCGGTGTCCGAATCCTGCAAACAGCACAGCATGCTCGTTTTCTGCGATAACAAGGTCCTCACGGCGTGCTACATCCAGGCCCTTTTCATTGAAGATGTTGGGGTTGTCCAACATCAGCTTTTCTAAGTTGCGCAGGGTCCTGCCGCGGTCATCGATAGCCACCAACTGCTTATGCAGATGGTCAAAAGACGCACCGGCTGGTTTGAGCCAATTTTGAAAAGCCACCACATAAGTCGCGTAAGGATTCTTCGCGTACAAATCTTCCATCGCATCCACAGTGAATGCGATAAAGCGCGCGTGCTCATCCGCGCTCAGGGTGCCTGCCGATGCAAACTGCGAAGAATCCTTCGCCCCCTCAACAAAGTGCCGGCGCGCCACAATCACATCATGCCCGCCGGAAAAGAACCCGCGGGCGTGTGCTACAAGTTCCTCACCGTCCAACCGTTTCTTAGTCTTAGCCTCCACCACGGATTGCACATGCTCATAGCCAGTAGACAAGTACCGACTAATTAGCACTTCGTCTGCTTCCAAGCCATAGTTGGCATTCCAATAATCAAAGGTGACGATTTCAAAGAGATTCGGGATCCGCCGAAATTCTGGGACGGTTGCGTCTAATTCATCGGCAAGCACATTGCGTAACACCGAGGCATCGGCAAGCATGCGGGCTTTCTCCGGCGGTGTCTCAAGCTTGCGATCCCAACAAAAAGCACAAGCATGCTCGCCTGGCTCAATAGGATTCTTCTCCACCTGCGGCCCTTGCAATGGCCTGTCACCACGCCCGGGTACCGTCCACACTTCTGTGCCCGAAAAGGGATTGATCTGCTTAATGGTACCATCGGCCATCTGCATAAACGGCGAGAATTCCTGGGTCATGGCATTTAATGTTAAATCCCTTGCCCCGGCGCTCAGGTAGTGACCTAGACTAATGGGCATGGAGCACGAGTATTTTGAAGTTGATGTTTTTGCCACCACCGCCTTTTCTGGCAACCCATTGGCGGTGATTGCCAACGCTGGGGAGCTTGATTCCGAACAGATGCAAGCTATAGCCCGCTGGATCAACTTCTCAGAAACCTCGTTTCTTCTCCCACCCACGGAGTCCTCCGCGGACTATCGCGTGCGCATCTTCACGCCTTTTGAAGAGCTTCCTTTTGCTGGCCACCCCACCTTGGGCAGCGCCCGCGCCTGGCGCTCGTTGGGCATTGAACCGCACAAGCACGGCCGTATTGTCCAAGAATGCGCCATTGGACTTGTCACCATTCAGGAAGAAACCATCCGAAATGATGCCGGCAAGAAGCAGAAGATTTATTCCTTCGCCACCCCAGACCTGCTCAAGTCGGGCCCGCTGACACACGCTGAAATCGCCAGTGCCTGCGGAGCCTTGAACATCGATCCTTCTGATGTCGTTGACCATGCCTGGGGCGATAACGGCCCCGGCTGGAAGATTCTGCAACTTGCCAATGCCGATGCAGTCAAAGCAATCAAACCTCAAGCCAGCCACAACGAGAAAGTTGGCGTTGTTGGTGCCTATGAGGGCGAAGGTCCTGAATACGAAGTACGCGCTTTCATGTTCGGCCTCGAGGACCCAGTGACCGGCTCTTTGAACGGCTCTGTCGCACAATTTATGCGCGAGCGAAATCACGTGCCTGATTCCTACACCGCCACCCAAGGCTCGCAGATGGGCCGCGCGGGTGTTGTCCACGTCTTTGATGATGGCAAAGACATCTGGATTGGTGGCAGCGTCCACATTCGGGTGTCAGGCACTCTAAGCAGTGGAAAGTCTCTATGAAACTCCAACACTCCTATGCCGAAGCACTCCCCGACATGGTTCGGGCAGCAACCGGTGAGGAACAGCCCGATCCGCAACTCCTTATTCTCAACGAGCCGCTCGCCGCAGAACTCGGCCTCGATGTCGACTTCCTCAAGTCCGCAGATGGGTTAAAGTTCCTCCTCGGCCAATCTGGTGAAGGCCATGCCATGGCCTATTCCGGCCACCAGTTCGGCCAGCTCTCCCCTGTCTTGGGCGATGGCCGCGCCATACTGCTTGGCGAAATCGCAGGCCAAGATCTGCATGCCAAAGGCACTGGAAAAACTCCATTCTCACGCCCCGGCTCTGACGGTCGCGGTGCGCTGGGGCCAATGCTGCGCGAATACCTCATGTCTGAAGCAATGCACGCTCTGGGAGTCCCCACTACGCGTGGGCTGGCAGTCATCAGTACCGGCCGCAAGATCCAGCGCGACCGCGTGGTACCAGGCGCAGTCATGGTGCGCACTGCTGCTAGCCATATTCGCGTTGGCACCATGCAATATGCGGCGATGACGGACCAGATCAAAGACGTCGCTGACTTTGCTATCGCCCGGCATTATCCGGGTCAGGACTACCAGGGGCTGTTCCGAAAAGTCATGCACGCGCAGGCAGCAACGGTGGCCAAATGGCAGCGTCTGGGCTTTATCCACGGCGTGATGAATACCGATAACACCACGTTGTCGGGAGAAACCATTGACTACGGGCCGTGTGCTTTTATGGAACAGTTCGATGTGAATACATACTTTTCTTCCATCGACACGCAAGGCCGCTACCGCTATGGCAACCAGCCCAGCATCCTGGGTTGGAACTTGGCACGGCTGGCGGAGACGCTTTTGCCGCTTTTCGATGAAGATCCGAACCACGCCATCGACATCGCCAACTCCACCATGGCGGAATTCACCGACATCATGAATGGTGCACTCGAAACAGAAGACGTCCAGGAAGTCACAGGCGATATCACGGAAGAAAACCACAAGAGAGACCCAAACTCCCCTGTGACCATTCCGCGTAATATTCCGGTTGACCGCGCCCTAAAGCAGGCAACCGATGGCGATCTCTCCTACTACTTCGAGCTGCTTGAGGCAGTAAAAAAGCCCTCCGAACATCACCCGGATTTGTCTTTCCCGGGTGACCTCGAAGGGTTTATTACATTCTGCGGAACTTAAAGCTCAGGAGCATTATCCAGCTGCAGAGTCTTCTGGGTAATCTCCCAGATCTCATCAAACAGCTTAGGGTTCTTGCCCAGCTTCTCACCGTATGAAGGAATCATTTCATACAGCTTCTCGGACCAGCCGATCATGTGCTCACCGAAGCAACGCTCCAGCAGCTCCAGCATGACAGCTGGGGCGATGGAAGCACCTGGGGACGCACCAAGCAGACCCGCGATGTTGCCCTCTGGGTTGTTGATCAAGGTGGTACCGAATTCCAGGGAACCGAAACGAGGTGCACCCGCTGGCTTGATAACCTGCACGCGCTGGCCTGCAACGACGGTCTCCCAGTCATCACCATCAGCAGAAGGAACGTACTCACGTAGGGTTTCAACGCGGTCATCGAAGTCCTTGAGAACTTCCTGAACCAGGTACTTGGTCAGACCGAACTCCTGCGCAGCAACACCCAGGTAGGAAGTGATGTTGTTCAGGCGGATGGACTTGAACAGGTCCAGGTAAGAACCGGACTTGAGGAACTTAGGGCTCCAGCCACCGTAAGGGCCGAACAGCAAGCTGCGCTCACCGTCGATGATGCGGGTATCCAGGTGAGGAACCGACATTGGTGGCGCGCCAACAGCAGCCTTGCCGTAGACCTTTGCGTTGTGTGCTTCCACCAGCTCAGGGTTGGTGGAGCGCAGCCACATGCCGGACACTGGGAAGCCCGCGTAACCAGCAACCTCGCGTACGCCTGCCTTGCGGAGCAAGTCAAGAGCGTTGCCGCCAGCGCCAACGAATACAAAGTTAGCCTTGACAACCTGGGTATCACCGGTGTGAACGTTCTTGGTGTACACCTTCCAGCCAGCGCCATCACGCTTAATGCTGGTGACTTCGTTGCCGTAGCGGATCTCAGTACCAGCAGCCTTAGCTGCGGTGAGGAACTGCTTGGTCAACGCACCGAAGTTAACGTCGGTACCAACGTTGGTCCAGGATATAGCAACCTTGCTGTCTTCTGGACGGTCCTGCGCCATCAATGGCAGGTGCTTAGCGAATTCATCACGATCATCGCTAAATTCCATGTCTGGGAAGAGGTGGTTTTCCTTCAGGAGCTCATAGCGGCGCTTCAGGTAATCAACCTGGATTTCACCCTGTGCGAAGGAAACGTGCGGAACAGGGTTGATGAACTCGCGTGGTTCAACCAGAATGCCGTTGTTGACCTGGTGGGTCCAGAACTGGCGTGCCACCTGGAACTTTTCATTAACGCCCATTGCCTTGGAGACGTCAATCTTGCCGCCCTTTTCTGGCGTGTAGTTCAGCTCGCACAGTGCGGAGTGACCAGTACCAGCGTTGTTCCAAGGGGAAGATGATTCCAGAGCAGGTCCGTCAAGACGCTCAAAAATCATTTGCGTCCAACTTGGTTCGAGCTCCCTGAGCATTGCACCCAGGGTTGCGCTCATGACACCGGCACCAACAAGTGCGACGTCTACGGTATCAACTGCTTGGCCTGCATTCTTTGCGGGGGACACCAGACATTACCTCTTCGTAATCGAATAAAAAGTGATTAATTATTTAGTCGCGCACACATCACGCATCGCTTCCAACCATACGCCTTAGGTTGCCGATTAGTAGATTTAGCCTGGGAGTTACCGCAAATTCGCACCCCTTTATTCACATTCTTAACTTCAGCAACTTCCGTACTGTTCCGTTATATTTAAATGCATGAATCAACTGCGCGAGTGGCACCCCGATTTTTTGGGTGAGGATTATCAAGCTCTTACTTTGCCTTTAGGAAAAGACCCGGACGGCGCTGGCCAAATTCAAGCCACCTTAGTTCGCTACAAACCAGAAGACGCAAATACCGAAGGCCGCCCGGCACTCCTGTGGGTACATGGCATGACGGACTACTTCTTTCAATCTCACGTTGCGGAATACTTCCACAACCAGGGCTATGCCTTTTATGCCATCGACTTGCGCAAATGCGGCCGTGCCCGGCAAGACGGTGAACCTTGGCATTACGTGACCGACTTGGAGTACTACTTCACGGACCTTGATGGCGCATTAGAGACAATCACCGAACATCACCCAAGCATGACTCCAATTGCACACTCGACTGCCGGCATTATCGTGCCGATGTGGCTTAATCAGCTAAATAGTGACAAGGTTCCTGCACTAATCCTTGACAGCCCCTGGCTCGACTTGATGGGTTTTAGCCAGCGCCAGCTGCGAGTGATTCGCCCAATAATCAATGTCGCTGGCAAGCTTCTCCCCCGCATCAAATTTCCAGGCGGCGGGCTCGCAGCCTTCGGCGAATCTATCCACGCCGATTTCTATGGCGAGTGGAATTACGACTTGGCCATCAAGCCGCTTGGGGGGCACCGGAAATATTTGGGCTGGCTACGCGCTGTACTCAACAGCCAGCATCTCATCC
>JAUNRU010000031.1:16337-27672 GCA_030535535.1 Corynebacterium casei | reverse complement strand
CGTCACCCAAACGGCTAAGTTTTCCACAGGCGCGCTAGTGGGAAAGGGCTAGAGCCGGTATACGTCATAGTCTCCGGGCACTCCGGAGCCAGCATCGAGCGTGAATCCCAACTTTTCTGCAAGCCGAATTGAGGCAGTATTGGCCGGGTCGATGATTGCGACAACCGGCAGATCAGGGCATTTCTCGCGGCCCCACTCGATAGCTGCTGTCGTTGCTTCCTTGGCAAAGCCTTTGCCCTGGGACTCCGGTGAGAAACGGTAGTAGACGTTGAGTACGTCTTTTCCTTGTTCTACCGATTTGCGAACTCCACAGAAGCCGATGACGTTGCCGGTGTCCGCGCCTTTCTCGTCCTTGCGAGAAACAACGAAGTATCCGATGCCGTATTCCGCCCAATTGTGCTGCCATTCATTGCACAATGCTGAGGCTTCCTCGCGTGTTTTCATTGTGAGGTCTGGGCGGTGTTCGTAGGTCCGCACATCAGAGTGAATCTCAAAAATAGCCGATTCTGCGGATCCACTTGGAACTGCTAGGACTAATCGTTCTGTAGTGAGTACGGGGCTATCCTGCGCGAACATTACTCGCGCGTCGAAGCGAATTATTCTGTGATGGATTCGATGGCAGCTTCGGTGCCGTGCACGACTGGCACGACAATGAGGCCGTCGGCGGCGAAGTCAGCAGCGAAGTTCTCGGCGCGAGCGCTTGGCACGAACGCGAGTACTGCGTTCGAAGTGCCAGCAGATGCGGCACGTGCGGCGGTTGCGCCGCGGGCGAGGGCGAGCTCGCTGAGCGCTTCGGCGTTGTCGAGTCCGTAGTGGGTGACCATGTCCTTTTGGGAAGTGGCCAAAATGCTGCCCAGCTCGTTCCATGCGCCGGAGCGCAAAGCGCGGGCGACCTGGTGCGCGCGAACGGTTTCGGCATCGTAGAAGTGTAGCCACCCGGCAGCTTCTGCCACGGCTGGTTGGCCCTTGGAACCGTGGACTTTGTGCACGGCGTTGAGCCAGTCGATGACGCGCTCGGGGGCATCGGGAAGCAAGCGAAGCGACTCTGCACCGAATGCGTGGCTGGCTGCATCAACGAAGTCATTGCGGCCACGAATATGGGTAGACTGCGCCGGCGACTCGGTATTAGCGGGGAAGAGCACGAAGGCGCGCAGCGTGCCGGAAATCGGTGCGGCAGCCTTGGTCACCGAATTGTCTGAATAGTCAATGATGCTGACGTAGCCCTCTTCGGCACGCAGTGCCGCCGTATGGCGGGCACGCAATGCTGGCAAAGAAGAGAAGGTGTCCACGGCTTGGGTGCATACCTCAGCTAGACGCGCGCGCAGGGGGTGGTCCAACTCGGAATCTTCCGGCAACATCGCCAAGGCGACTGCTACATCCGCAGCGGCGAATGCGCCCATGCCTGCTTCAATCGGAACATCACAAACGATGGTGACATCCGCGCCGGCAGTCTCACGTGAGAGCAACTGACGGTTAATCATGGTCCAAATAACGCCACCGATACGCGACGCCAAAGAACCCTCCGGCGCTGGCGGGATCACCGTGCGGCCCTGCTCATCAATCTGGGGCTGCTGCTGGATAAACCGCTCCTGCAGCTCATCTAACGTGATGGAGTCATCGGTCTGCTTCTCACCCTCGTGGGTGTGTTCAATGAAACGAACCTTGATGGTGCCATCGTTACGCGGCGATACTGCGGCCGCTGCGCGCAGCTCGGAAATGCCCATGACCACGATGCCACCGAAGTGATCCGCGTGTTCACCAGCAATCGACCACGTACCCGGTGCGCTAGCTACCGCCTGGGCAGGAGCACCTGCGTGTGCGGAGTGCGCTTGGTGGGCGCGGGTGGAAGCTGGGGAAGTGGGTGCGGGCCACATCGGCATGCTGATCGGGCTCCTTGCATGTGGTGTCAATAAGTCGGATTGGGTCAAGCTAACTATCTTAATAGTTTAGCGGGCGGGATAAATACCGCGCCGGTAGTGTGGAAAAGCATAAGCCATCAACCGGCTTTCATCTATCCATAAACTTCTCAAGGAGATGCTCATGGCAACTGAAGATAACCAATGGTACTTCGACCCATCTACCGGCGCTGTTTCCCAAGGAAAGCAATCCGGTTGGGAAAACCGCATGGGCCCTTATGAGTCTGAGGCCGAAGCCCGCGCCGCACTCGACATTGCTGCGGCACGCAACAAGTCAGCTGACAACGAGGATGACAAGGACGACGACTGGGGCGAGACCCCGTCGTGGGAGAAGTAACCTCACCCTTTAGAGAAACCAATGCAGTCCCTTGCTCACCCTGAATTATCGAAATCGTTCAGGGTGGGGAAGGGACTGCTTGTGGTTTTAGAAGCGTGTCAAGCTATTTATCAATCTGCTTCTTCAGTGGCTTGAATGCCTGCTTGATGGACTTCATCGAACGCTCATAATCCTCGAGTGCTTCCAAGCCGATGGCGCGCTCGCGCTGGTAGAGCAGACCGTAACCGAAGGTGTCTTCACCACGACGACGAGCCGCTTGTGCCAGGTGCAGCAGCTTATCGCGTGAGGTGACTGAATCTTGGAAGTCGCCCAGTACGGACTGCATGTCCTTGCACGCGGCATACAATCCCTTGGTCTTGAGCTTCGTTGCTGAACCAGCAGCTTCGGCGGCATAGCGCAGCTTCTTCGCTGCCTTTCGCATGTCGTGGTAGTACTCCTCACGCTCATGCAGCGTGAGCTCTTCATTGTCCCAATTTTTGACGGCCTTCTTGTGGCGCTTGAGCAGTTTTTCATAAGCCTGCGCCAGGTGAGCAGCCATGACCTGCTCCATCTGCTTGGCCGCATCTTTTTCCGCTTGCTTCGCCGCAGCCTTTTCTTCCTTCTTGCTCAGCGGTGCTGGCTCAGAAACTGCTTCAGTGACTTCTTCAGAGACCTCCTCGGATTCAACCTCAGCGGTTTCAGCTTCTGCGCCGGCGGCTGTAAGTGGTTCTTCATCGGGTTCGACTTCTGCCGGGATAACTTCTGGGACTGCTTCGGGGAACTCGGCCTCAGGAGTTTCTACTGGCGGGTTGGCTAGCAGATTATCCAGGGAGTCGAGAAGTTCGAGGTAGCGGTCGGAGTCGAGGGCGGCAACGACTTTGCGGTGCGCGCGGGAGTATTCGCGGCCCATGTCATTGGCAATGTGCTCGCGGGTGGCGTCATCTAAAGTATCGGAATCTTCAGCAGCCAACAGTGACTGCCAGCGTTCTTCAACAACTTCGGCATCGCGGGCAACGCCCAGGATGCTGGCAAGCAACTTGAGCTCGTCTTCAATGCGGGCAATCTCAGGCCCGCCGATAATCCCGTGGAAAGTTTCCATGTGGCTGCGCAGCTCACGCGTGGCAACGCGCATCTGGTGAACAGAATCCCACTCATCAGCCCGCACCTTCGGGTCATATTGAACAAGCTTGTCGCGGTTGGCGGCCAAAGCCTTCACCACGGCAGCGGCAGGGGATTTCTCCTCCACGTCAGGGGTAATCATCGATGGTGGGAGAGGCGCGTTATTGATGGAATTGCCCAGAGCGGATGCCAGCTTGGATGGGGAGGAGGACACCCGTGCACCGGCGGTGATGAACTGACGGGTTGCGGTGCGGATAAAAGCAGTGCCCTCCTCAGTGCCAGGCAGCTCACCGCTGAGTTCAACTTCCCACTCACGCCAGCAGGTTTGCTCACCACCGGGAAGAAGAGACCAGGCGGTGACATTGTCGTCGCAGAACTCTGCGCGCGGATTGCCCTCAGCATCAACCAAGACCTGCTCAGTGCGCTGGTTATCCACCTGCGCGATGGGCTCCACCGGGTGGTTGCGGATAATGCTGCGCACATGAGTTAGCAGCTCTTGCGGAACGTTATAAGCGCCATCCACTGGTTCGCCCAGTTCCATGCGGATTTCGGTGCGGCCGAGTGTGCTTGGCAGCTTGATATGCCAGCCATCATCGTGGCCACCGGTACGGCGGCGCAGGGTCACCTTGGCGCGAGTCAGACGAAGATCTTCGGTGTCGTAATAGATAGCGGACAGTGACTCCGAACGGGTCTCACCCACCGCGGCAACCCCTGGTAGTTCAGTTATCGCTGGGGTAGGAAGAGACTCCGATACCGAGAACTTAGCTTCAACTTCCAAAAATGACTTTGCTGATTTCGCTGACATTGACCCACCTTCTTGTTCTTTGCGCAGTTACTTTCCCTAAGCTTAGCTTGCCTTATTGGTACGGGCTTCGCTCGCCGGTGGCATTCATGGCCCACTCGCTGGGAACCTTTGTGCAGGTAAAGCAGCGGTTTAGGAGGCTAGTTCGTTGCGGCCGGTGTGGATGCCAGATTTGTCACCGCCTAGGTGCGAGCGTTCGGCGGCGTCCACACCGTCGATGATGCCGCGCATGTGGTTCGCCGAGAGGTTCATACTGGACAGGTTAGGGAAGAGGTCGTGCAAGGCGTCCTCGGCCTCCGCTTGTCGGCGCGCCAGGACTGGGAGAGCGCGGGAGACAATTTCATAGGCGCGTTGCTTGTCGATGTCTTCGTCAGCCCCTGCGTCTTTAGCCGCATCGCTAGCTTTTTGCTGGGCTTTGGCGGCTTCGACGTTGGCATCGTGAAGCAACTCGCGAATCTTAGTCGCATAAGCCAGGATGAAACTGCGGCGATAGGAAGCCGTCTCACCGTCTGCTGCTGCGAGCTTCGCGCCTTCGGAGTTCTTCATAAACCATGCGCGCTGGCGGTTGAGCGAGGTGAACAAGTCAATAATGTGCTCGGCGTCGTCGCGGGTGGCCATGACGGTGCAAATGCCGAAATCGGAAAGCAATACTGCGGTGCCGCCGTTGGCATAAGCAACTGAGCACAACAGCGAATGCTGGTGCTTGACCCACGGCGCGGAAATCCGCACGCGAAGCGCGACAATTTCTTCGGCCGAATTTTCTAAATCGTCTAAAACGGAATCAATGCGATATTGCTGGCGCAGGTTCTGGGCCTTGGCAATCAGTGCATCCGCTTCGTCCTCAAACTGCGTGGACTCAGCCTTAGCCAGCAGCGCCTGGATTTTCTCGTGCATCTTCTTCTGCTTCGGATCCGTAAATTCCGGCTGCGGAGAAGCAATAACTTCGGCATCACGCAGGAAAGGCAGGCGGTAGAGCTTATCCAACCACGAAGTCACGGTGCGTTCAGTGAGCGTTGATGCCAATGACAGCTCATAATCCGACGGCCGGTAGCTCAGCCAGGACTTGCGGACTTTATCCATCTGCACGCGCGCCGGGACTTGGAAAGCAGCCTTTTCTAACACAACGGCCGAAGCCGGTCCGAGGACATGCTGAAGG
This sequence comes from Corynebacterium casei, assembly GCA_030535535.1. Classification (GTDB taxonomy): domain Bacteria; phylum Actinomycetota; class Actinomycetes; order Mycobacteriales; family Mycobacteriaceae; genus Corynebacterium; species Corynebacterium casei_A. The sequence goes on along the minus strand of JAUNRU010000031.1, from coordinate 22,363 downwards.
TCATGAGGGTCCCAGCCGCGCTGAGCCACAATGATGATGTCGTGGATAAGGGAATGTACTAAATAAGGGTCTAGGTGGGATAAGCGATTCACAGTCTTTGTCCTTGCTTCGAGGTATCGAGAATTTAAATATCTACTGTCGGTAGCTATATAGACTGCGGTTGACGGCGAAAGGTTCGCTTGAAGTTCAAGGCCAGTTCGTGGGCTGTCCGGGGGTTCGTCAATGACGCGAACACGACGGGGAATTGTGCGACTTGGTAAAGCACTTTCTACTAAGGTCAAAACCATGAGCAGCCAACACGAATTTGTCCTCCGCACCGTCGAAGAGCGCGATATCCGCTTCATCCGGTTGTGGTTTACAGACCTCATGGGCGGGCTGAAATCAGTAGTGATGAGCCCCTCTGAACTGGAATCCGCATTCGATGAAGGCGTGGGCTTTGACGGTTCTTCCATTGAAGGCTTTTCCCGTATTTCGGAATCGGACAATATTGCGCTGCCAGATCCGTCGACGTTCCAGGTGCTGCCGTTTGAGCAAGACATGCCGGATATGCAGGCAGCGCGCATGTTCTGTGATGTGATTATGCCGGATGGTCAGCCGTCGATGATTGACCCGCGACATATCCTGCGTCGCCAAGTCCAAGCCGCGGCTAGTGACGGATTTACGTGCATGGTCTCCCCGGAAATCGAGTTCTTCCTTTTGAAGCAGACCGAGGATTTAGAGAACCTGCAGCCGACAGACAACGGCGGATACTTTGACCAGGCCACGCACAATGATGTGCCGCTGTTTAGGCGCGAAGCTATCTTGGCTCTGGAGTCGATGGGTATTGCCACGGAATTCTCCCACCATGAAACAGCACCCGGGCAGCAGGAGATTGACCTGCGCCACGCGGACGTGATGTCCATGGCGGATAACATCATGACCTTCCGCTACATCATCAAGCAGGTCGCCGTACGCCAAGGTGTGCGCGCGACGTTTATGCCCAAGCCATTTGAACAGTGGTCCGGCTCCGGCATGCACACCCACCTGTCGCTGTTTGAGGGCGAGTCCAACGCATTCCACGACCCGGATGATGAGTTCTCTTTGTCCGAGACCGCTAAGCAATTTATCGCCGGCATCTTGGAGCACGCGCCGGAGTTCACCGCGATTACTAACCAGTGGTCGAACTCCTATAAGCGCCTGCAATTCGGCAATGAAGCACCGGGTGCAGCGACCTGGGGCGTGTCGAACCGCTCCGCCATGGTGCGCGTGCCCACCTACCGGTTGGGCAAAGAAGAATCCCGCCGCGTGGAAATTCGCTCCGTCGACGCTGGTGTCAACCCGTACCTGGGCTACGCAGTGCTGTTGGCCGCAGGACTCAAGGGCATCCGCGAGGGCTATGAGCTAGGGGACCCGGCAGAAGACGACGTGCATTCTCTGACCCGCCGCGAACGCCGAGCCATGGGCTACAAGGACTTGCCAACCTCACTCGACCACAGCCTGCGCACGCTGGAACAATCTGACTTTGTCGCCGAGGTTCTTGGTGAGCACGTCTTTGAGTTCTTCCTGCGCGCCAAGTGGGATGAGTGGCACAACTACCAAAAGCAGATCACCAAGTTCGAGCTGGCCAATAACCTCAACCTCTAGGAGCAAGAATTCGTGACGCGCATCGACTTGCCTTCACCCGGAACACTGGGGCTATCGCGACCCACGGCGGCGCAGGATCTCAAAGATTTGGGCTGGGATACCGAAGCAGCCCTGCCCTTGGTCTGGTGCATTGCCGCCGCCGGCGATCCGGACCTGGCGCTGAACACCATGGTGCGCATTTATGATGCCATCGGTAGGGCAGAGCAGGACAAGCTCACGCAGGCGCTTATCGATGACGAAGCGCTACGTGTTCGTCTCATCGCACTTCTTGGCGGGTCCACGGCCTTAGGAGATCACCTCGCCGCGCATCCTGAGCTGTGGGAGCAGCTCGCGCTACCTTTGCCTGAGCCCACGGAAATGATGCAGCAACTACTCGGCGTCATTGAGGCTGTGCCGGCAACATATCTTGTGCAATCGGAGCAGGCTGAGGATTCGGATCCGGCCTCGGAAGACCTATCCACCCACGGCACCTATCGCGCCGGGCTGGAGGAGGCAGAGGCACGGCCGAGGCTTAAATCCACCTACCGCACGTTGATGATGCGCCTGGCGGCGCATGACTTGGCGGGCAGTTTCTACTCCCGCAAGGGGCAGACGGTTGGGCAGCCGACGGTAGAGTTTCGGCAGGTAACAGCGCTCACCACGGCACTTGCCGATGCCGCATTGACATCCGCACTCGCCTTGGCCGTGCGGATGGTCTTTGGTGATGATGATCTGAACATGCGCCTGGCTGTTATCGCCATGGGCAAGTGTGGTGCCGGCGAGCTGAACTACATCTCCGATGTGGATGTCATCTTCGTTGGTGAGCCGGTGGAAGAAGGCGATGATGCTGGGCAGAAAGCCATGCGAAAGGCAACGCGCGTGGCGGCAGAATTCAACCGGATTGGCACCAGCTGTTTCTTTGAAGTCGATGCCAATCTGCGCCCTGAGGGTAAGTCAGGTGCGCTGGTGCGCACCCTGGATTCGCACGTGCAGTATTACAAGCGTTGGGCTGAGACCTGGGAGTTTCAGGCGCAGCTGAAAGCCCGCCCGCAAACAGGTTTTATGCCTTTGGGCAACGGTTATGCCGAGGCGATTGGCCCGATGGTGTGGGAAGCATCCAAGCGCGAATCCTTCGTCGAAGATATTCAGGCGATGCGCCGGCGCGTGTTGGAAAATGTGCCAGAAAGCCTGCGCACCCGCGAGCTGAAACTTGGGGTGGGTGGTCTGCGCGATGTGGAATTCGCCGTGCAGCTACTGCAGTTGGTACACGGCCGTTCTGATGAATCGCTGCGCACGCTGGCAACAGTGGATGCGCTAGAAGCTTTGGTCCAAGCGGGCTATGTGGGCCGCGATGATGGCGATCAGCTCATCGAGGCCTATGAGTTTTTGCGCTTGTTAGAGCACCGCCTGCAGCTGGAGCGTTTTCGCCGTACGCACACGATGCCGCCGGAAGATGACAAAGACACCTTAGAGTGGCTGGCTAATGTCTCAGGCTTTACGGCGCAGGGATCGAATTCGGCGTCGACGATGATGAACAAGCATTTGAAAAAGATTCGCTTGCGCATCTCCGAGCTGCACTCGCGCCTGTTCTACCGTCCACTGCTAAATTCCGTTGTGTCCATGAGCCCAGCCGAGCTCAAGCTCACTCCCGAGGCAGCGAAGCTGCAGCTGGCAGCCCTGGGCTATCAAGCCCCGGACCGCGCATTCGAGCACCTGACCGCGTTGGCGTCGGGTACGTCGCGCAAGGCACGTATCCAGGCCATCTTGTTGCCAACATTGATGGATTGGCTCTCGGATACTGCCGACCCAGATGCTGGTCTGCTCAATTACCGTAAGCTTTCCGATGCCGCCTTTGACCGCACCTGGTTCCTGCGCATGTTGCGTGATGAGGGCATCGTCGGCAAGCGGCTCATGAGCATTCTGGGCACCTCGCCGTATACCTCTGACCTGATTATCGCGGCGCCCGAAGTGGTCAAGATGCTCTCTGATGGCTCCGATGGTCCGAAACTGTTAGACACCACCACGGAACAAGTGTCTTCGGCGCTGCTCAATGCAGCGAAGCGCCACCGCGATCCGGACAAGGCCGTGAGTGTCGCGCGTTCTTTGCGCCGTGTGGAACTCGCACGTATTGCCTCCGGTGACCTGCTGGGCTACCTCGATGTACAGCAAGTCTGCCGGGAGCTGTCCACCATTTGGGCAGCGGTATTAGAAGCCGCTCTGCGCGCTGAAATCCGTGGCTGGCTGCACCAACAAGACAGTGAAGAATCCACTCCGCGACCCCTCGCGCGCATCGCTGTTATCGGCATGGGCCGCCTCGGTGGCATGGAGCTCGGATTCGGATCCGATGCTGATGTCATGGTCGTTGCTGAACCAGAACCCGGTGTGGAAGAGACGGAGGCGATTAAATGGGCGATAGGGATCATCGATAAGCTGCGAACTCGACTAGCTAAACCATCTGGCGACCCGCCACTGGAAGTCGACCTTGGCCTGCGCCCGGAAGGCCGCTCTGGTGCGATAGTGCGCACCATTGAAAGCTATGAACGCTACTACGAAAAGTGGGGCGAGCCGTGGGAGATGCAAGCTTTGCTGCGCGCTGCTTTCTTCGCCGGTGATGAAAAAGTGGGCGAACGGTTCATGGAGGTCATTGACAAATTCCGCTACCCGGATGACGGAGTTTCTGATGCCACCATTCGCGATATCCGGCGCATGAAAGCGCGCGTGGACAATGAGCGTTTGCCGCGCGGTGCCGACCGCAATACCCATACTAAGCTTGGCCGCGGTGGCTTAAGCGATGTGGAATGGACCGTGCAGCTGTTGACCATGATGCACGCGCATGAACATCCTGAACTACAAAATCCTTCTACCTTGGGCACGCTTGATGCGCTGGAAGAAACTGGAATCTTGCCGGCTAAGAAGGCTGAAAGCCTGCGCGAAGCGTGGCTGATGGCCACCGATGCTCGCAATGCCTTGGTGCTGGTGCGCGGCAAACGCGTGGACCAACTGCCCACCCCAGGTCTGCAACTTGCCCAAGTCGCTGGTGCCGCCGGCTGGAAGCCGGAAGAAAACCAGTACTTCCTGGATGCCTACCTGAAGGCCACCCGGCATGCCCGCCGCGTGGTGGATGAAGTCTTCTGGGGCGAAGCTGAATCCTTTGAACATGTCTAGCCGTCCTCGGACCTATGGTCCTGCGGGCGGCTGTGAAGAGAAAGGATCCGACCCTGAGAGTTACCCGGATTTTACCCTGATCTTTACGGTGATCCCTTTCCAGTTCCAAGCCTTGTGCTTAAGCTGGGCGGTGTACGCAGCGATACTCACTTTCTTCTGCCACCTCCCAAGGGAAGGACCACCGTAACCATGGCTCTCATACTTTCCATAGAGCTCAACAACGCAACTTTTGAAGACCTCGCCACCCTGGTATCCACCGCGGGCGCCGCCGGGGCCGATGACTCCACCGTCATTGAAATCGATGACAATGAACAAGTGCTTCGCGTGATTATCGAAGACCCCATCGCACCCGAGGTGGACACCAGTGACCCCTCCGGGTTCACCTTGATTGATGACGGCTATGACCCAAGCTTTGATGATGATTCCGACGACTTCGTGGATGACTTCATCGATGATTCTGCCGACCCCACTGAGTTTTACGGTCCTGACCCACGCGGGTTTGGTGACTTTGGTGGATACCGTGAACACCGTGAACCTCGTGGCCCATGGGGACCACAAGGGCCGTGGGGGCCTCATGGACCGCAGGGACCGCAGAGCTTTGGCCGCGATTTCGGGCGTGGCTTTAGCGGCAACAAACCCTTTGATATCTCCGGTGCGATTAATGACTTCATTGAAAATATTGCCTCTGAGTTTTCCTTCGGGGGACGCCGCAACCGCGGTGGGCGCCACGGCGGATTCCGCGGCCGCGGCACTAACGGCTTCCCGCCAGCGGACTATTTATACGGCCTAGCAGAGGACTACTTCCGTGATTACGGCTACCGTGGCCACAACAACCGTGGTGATGACCGCCGGGATGCCCGTCGAGATAATTACCGTGACCACTCTGGCGACAACCGCCACTGGGGCGAGCGCTACCGCGATGACCACCGCCGCGACGAGCCCTTGCAAGATGATTTCTACAGCGATGAGTCGCGTTTTGAAAAGCCAGACTTTGACAAGCCACGTTCGGAGGAGCCACGTTCTGAGAAACCTCGTGACGAACAGCCACGTAGTGAGCGCCCACGTGAGCAACGCCGTCGTGATGAGAACCCGTTTGGTTCAGCATTTGGCTCCGCTAATCCGTTTGGTCCAGGCTCTGGCAATGACTTCGGTGAGCTACGCGATGCCGGTGAGAGCTTCTTAAAGGGACTGTCGGACTTTATTAATGACCGCGTTGACCGCCGCACCGATGGCAGCGGCAACCGTCCCGGTGGTCGTGC
>JAUNRU010000031.1:2732-16237 GCA_030535535.1 Corynebacterium casei | reverse complement strand
TGATTCCCGCGATGATCGCGATGATTCAGAGGATGATTCGAATGAAGACCAGGATGATAAGTAAGTTCGGGTGAGCGTAGAAGGCTCTGAGAATCTTGCTCAGGGCTAGAGTAAGCAGGTGGCGCGGGAGTAGACTTTACTTCGCGCCACTTGTGGCATTTATGCAGTGATCAGTCTTATAGGCTGAACTTTAAGAAGTTTTTAGAAAAGGACAGCGGCACCAGATGGCCTTTACCTCAGCAGCCTCATCAGGACGGCCAAGCAAACCAGAACATACTGAAGAGCATGGTATCCAAACAGAGCGCAGCATCATTGTGCAAGCAGTGTGGCTGTGGCTCGGCGGCGTTGTGGTCATTACTGTCCTTGCCATCGCGCTTGCACTGCATGCGGCATCGAACCGTCCTGCGGAAGGCGAAGTGACCGTGGGCGATGCCATGGCGGGTATCCAACCGGCCTCTGAAGCAGAAGAATCTGAAGCGGCGTCTGGCGCCGGAGCCCCAGAAAATCCTGGTTACCGTTTGGTTGAGTTGGCTTCGGCCTTGGGCTTGCCCAATGGGGCAGTTCCGGACGGTGCCATGGAGATTGGTATGGACCGGGATGAAGCCCGGGTGTATCTGATGGAACTGGTCAACAAAGCAGTGATCAAGGGAGTTCTCACCCCAGTCGAAGCTGATGGGGTGATCAAGGCATTCGAAGCCGGACTCATTACCGCCCCAGTAAACATCACCGACGATGACGATGAGCAAGCGCAATCGGATGCTGATGAAGCCCAGAACGGCGACGTCGGCTCCAGTCTCGGAAGTAGCAACTAGGCGGCACCATAGCGGCCGGAAGAAGTCACTCATCATGATCGTGCGCAGTATAAAGTTTCTTTCCCGACCACGTTCGCCGCTGGATGTGGCAGAGTCATCGAAGTATTTCGATGGTGCAGCAACCATTCCCGGTGTTCGTCGCGCGCTCATTCGTGAACAAGAGCGAGGCGCAAAGGAGTTGGATTGGAAGCTGGACCAAGTAGTTCCGGCCGATGAATCTGGTCAGCGCGTGAACTCCGAGTGGGCCTGGAAACTGCCGCTGGTCAAATACATCAAGAGCCGTGGCGGCATGCGCTTTTCTGAACCAGTCACGTTGATTGCGGGGGATAATGGCTCCGGTAAATCAACCTTTTTGGAATCAGTAGCGCTGAACTTGGGGTTTAGCGTGGTGGGTGGCCGCTATGGTGACTCAGATGCCATAAAGACCACTGGTACCGAACCCGCACTGAGCTGGTACATGCTGTGTGAGCTCAATGAGCCGATTTTGCGGGGCTTTTATTTACGTTCTGAAACGCATATGGGGATGCTAGCGAATGAAAGCGGTAAGAAGGCTGCCGATGGACGCAATCATCTGGACCCCAGCTTTGACTTAAGTAGCCGTTCCCACGGCGAATCCATCTTTGACATTCTTGGGGAACACGTTGATGGCAAAGGCTTGTATATCTTTGATGAGCCAGAAGCCGGTCTCAGCGTGGTTCGGCAGATGGCATTGCTGGCTGAAATTGAACAAGCCGCGGCACGGGGTGCGCAATTTATCATCGCTACGCATTCGCCCATTTTGATGGCAGCACGTCAGGCACAGATTATTGAGATTGCTGATGGGGAAGTGAGCTTCCCGCGTTGGGATGAGACCGAGGCAGTGCGCGCCACGCGGGAGTTCCTTAATGACCCACATGGCGCGTTGGACCTAGTCTTCGGTGACAGTCTCCATCCGGATTTTGCGGGGGCGAGCGCCGCCGCGCGTCACCACGACGCCGATGAGGCCGACAATCCAGACGACCAACACAGCAAGTGAGGCGTAGCGGAAATCGCCCCACTCAAAGGCTTGACCTTCAGAGTGTTTGTCCAACAAGATGCCAAAGACCTGCGCGCCAATCATACCGGCGGTAAAACCGCCCATGTTGGCAAGACCGGTAGCGGTAGCTACTACATTGCGGTCGAGGGTCTCACGGATTTGGTCAAACCCATAGTTCGACGCTGGTGAAGACAGCGCGATGAGAATGACCATGATAATGATGGCGATAAGTCCGCGTGGATCGGAAGAAGAGAAGAACCAGACCCAGGCTGCCAAGTGCATGACAGACAGGAACAGCGCAGCCAAATCGCGATTGCGGCCCGCGCGGGCAGAAAGACGGCCGTGGAATGGACTAACAATCACCATGGCGATGGAGTTGATGGTGATGACCATACCGGCTTGTGCGGAAGACAAGCCCATGGATTCGGTCATCATCGGCACACCCCACATCATGAGGAAGACCAAGTTTGCGTGAAGGCCCGTGTAGTGAATAAAAAAGGCTTGCCACGTCGCGCGAGAGCTTGCAGCAAGTTTGATTCGGCTCCCCACGGACATCGCTGGTTGCGATTTGCCGGTGGACGGCTCGGAATAAACGCCGGCAGATTCGGGCGAGTCAGCTACGGCGATAGCAGCAACAATAGCGATGATGATGACAACGGAGCCCAGCGAAACAAAGGATACAGTCCAGCCGGAAACGTTGAGCAGCCACAAGAACGGCACAGCGGAGAGGAACTGGCCGAGCTGACCAAAGGCAGCAGTGACGGCAGTAAACATCGGCGTGCGATGTAGTGGGAACCAGAATGGCAAAAGACGCATCACGGACAGGAAGGCTGTGGCATCACCAGCGCCAATGAGTACGCGGGCGCCAATCGCCACGCCATAGCTGGTGGTCAGACCCAAGATGAGCTGGCCGATACCCATGATGACGGCACCGATGACCAACATCTTTCGCGGCCCGAAGCGGTCGATTAATATTCCTGTCGGAACTTGGGCGAGCGCGTAGGTACCAATCTGAATTGAGGCAAAGACCGCGATTCGCGATGCATCGACTTCAAAGCGCTCAATAGCTTCGACACCTGCGACACCGAAGGATGTACGGCCGAAAATAGCGCCGACATAGACTGTCAGCGCTGCAATCCAAACGGTTAATGCTTTGGTTGTTACTACTTCGCGTGGGTTGGGACGGGGATCTTTCTCGAATTCAGGGGTAGACACGGATGTTAAGTGTACTCCGAGTAAGTAAGGTAAGGGCGTGGACTATATTTCAACGCGCGATTTAGATGCGACTCCAGCAAAATTTACCGACATTCTGCTCGGCGGCCTGGCTCCAGACGGAGGCCTGTATTTGCCAGTAGAGTACCCGCAGCTTGACGCTGAGACTTTGCAGTCTTGGCGTGAACTAGTCTCCGGCGACGATGAAGCTGGTTACGGCAAGCTTGCTGCTGAAGTATTGAAGCTGTTTGTCGATGACATTCCAGCCGAAGACCTTGAAGCGATTGCGGCTCGGGCATATACCCACCCAAAGTTCAGCTCTAATGAAATTGTCCCAGTAACTGAGCTGGGGGATTCTTTGCTGATTGGTCACCTGTCTGAGGGCCCAACCGCAGCGTTTAAGGACATGGCGATGCAGCTTCTTGGTGAGCTGTTTGAGTACGAGCTCGCCCGTCGCGATGCGACTTTGAACATTCTGGGTGCAACCTCTGGTGATACTGGCTCCTCGGCGGAGTACGCCATGCGCGGACGCAAGGGCATCCGTGTCTTCATGCTGACCCCAGCCGGCCGCATGACTGCCTTCCAGCAGGCGCAGATGTTTGGCCTTGATGATCCAAATATCTTCAACATTGCTCTCGATGGCGTCTTTGATGACTGCCAGGATGTGGTCAAGGCTGTATCTTCTGATGCGCAGTTCAAGGCTGAGCACCGCATTGGTGCGGTCAACTCCATTAACTGGGCACGTCTGATGGCGCAGATTGTGTACTACATCAACTGCTGGCTCAAGGTCACTGAGACCAATGAGCAGAAGGTGTCCTTCTCCGTTCCAACCGGCAACTTTGGCGATATCTGCGCCGGCCACATCGCGCGCCAGATGGGACTTCCTATTGACCGTCTCATTGTTGCGACCAATGAGAACAACGTCCTGGATGAATTCTTCCGCACCGGCAACTACCGCCCACGTCCAGCTGAAGAAACGATGGCGACCTCGTCACCATCGATGGATATCTCCCGCGCATCCAACTTCGAGCGCTTCGTATTCGACCTAGTTGACCGTGATGCTGAGAAGATTGCTGACCTATTTGGCACCAAGATCAAAGAAGGCGGCTTCGTCCTTGATTCTGAGCTGATTGACAAGGCACGCGAGGTCTTCGGCTTCGTGTCTTCGACCTCTGCTCACGCTGACCGCCTGGCGGCCATCAAGGATGTCCAGGACAAGTACAACTACCTGGTGGATCCGCACACAGCCGATGGCATCAAGGCAGCCCGCGACGCACAGGAAGAATATGGCGTTGATACTCCAATCATCTGCCTGGAAACCGCACTGCCGGTCAAGTTTGCTGAAACCATTGAAGAAGCAATCGGTCAGGCGCCCAAGACCCCAGAGCGCTTTGCCAAGATCATGGAAGCTGACCGCTTTGTCACAGACCTGCCCAATGATGTTGGAGCAGTCAAAGACTTCATCACCAGCTCGATTAAAACAACCGAGGTTTAGGAGCAAACCATGGCCCAAGAGCAATCACTGCCCGAGGACTACAACACGGAATTTGATCCGGAAGCTTTCTTGAAAAAGCTGCACGAGCAAGCTGCGGCTGAAAAGAATGAGAACCAGGACGGGGATAAGGACGCGAACTCTGACGAGTCCTAAACCGTCCGCAGGAAAATCACGGGTAGTATAAGCCCCGTGACAAGGCGCCGAGCATCGAATGTACTGCAGTTTCTTGCAGTAGCTTTAACGGGCCTGCTGTTAATGGCAGGTATCGTTTCGTGCTCGGCGTCTTCCGATCAGCCGGCACCCGCAAATGGAGATGCTGAGCTTTCGCAGCAAGCGGGCGTGGATTCGGCAACCGCTGAAGGCGTCAATGAAGAAGAACTCCAGGTGCCGCAAGAGCCGGAGGAGTTGGCGGACTCAGTGCTGAGCCCTTCTTATGCGCCGCTGCAGCCGGGAACGGCGATTGATATTTCGGGAGACTATCCCGTGCCGGGCCAGCATTTTAACTTCAGCTACTGCACCGTGGCCTATTCTTTCAGCACCGAAGATGGCCGCTCATTCGCCGTTACGGCATCGCACTGCGGCAAAGAAGGAGACCTGGTGTGGGCGGGTACGCCGGATAATACTTTCGCGTTCCCCGCGGAACCGATTGGCACGTTCATCTACTCCAGCCTTTACACCGAAAACGCGGAGAACCTGGATATCGGGCTGATTGAGCTCAACGGCAACGTGGCAAATATCTATGCGCCGCGGGAGATGGAAACCCACATTGCAGGCCGCATGGAAGCACTGCCGGATTATGTGTGCAAGATGGGCCGGATGACGTATCAGACCTGCGGCAATCTCACGCATCAGTCGGCGTCGTCGATTCTGCGCTTCGGTGAGCAAGAGATTCGCTCCACGGCAGCGCGTGCGCAGGTGTGCGCCCGCAATGGTGATTCCGGCGGCCCGGTTTTCGCCATGGTGGATGGCCGCGACATCATCGTCGGTTTGGTTTCCGGCACCACTGAGCACATGGATGAGGGACAAACCTGCGCCGATGTGGAAAACATGGAGTTGTCTTTTGTGTCCATCCTGGACATTCAAGCAGTGCTTGACCAACTTCTGGACGCGCCCATGCAGCTCGCTACACTGTAGGACATGTCCACACCTGAATTCATTGTGAATCTGCGCAAGCATATCGGCCACCAACAGCTTTTCCTTCCCGCCTGCACCATGATTATCCTACGTCCCGTTCCACCGGGATCTACTATTTGGGAAGTGCCGAAGGTGCTGCTCGCGCGCCGTGCCGATAACGGCAATTGGGCACCAATTTCGGGCATTTGTGAGCCAGGTGAAGAAGTCGCACAGACCGCCGTGCGTGAGGTCAAGGAAGAAGTTGGCTTGGATGCCAAGGTTGAGGCACTTCTTGGTGTTGGCCAGGTCGGGCCGGTCACGTTTGAAAACGGTGATGAGTGCCTGTTCATGGACACCGCCATGCGCCTTTCGGTCGCAGAGGATGCAGAGCCAGTGCTTGGCGATGAAGAAAATACCGACGTCGAGTGGTTCTCTGTCGCGCACCTGCCGGATACTGTGAACCGCCAGCATCGCTTGCTTATTGCAGATGCCGTGGCACAGATGAAGCACCCAGCTGGCTTCCGTCCGCGCATGGGCTACCGCAAGCGCAATGCCTAATACCACCACAGTGCGCAAGAGACACCCTTAATCAAAAATTCCCAGTTCAGGGTAGACATGTTTTCATTAACGGGATACTGTTGAAAATATGTCACACGGGCTCTCGCATACGCACACTCACGGTCATGGCCACAGCCATGAGCACGGCCACGATCACAGCTATGTGAATACCCCGCTCAAAGCGCTCGCCATCGCGGCGACAGTGACGGGAGTTATTTTCTTCGCTGAGCTTATCGGCGGTTTGGTATCGGGGTCTTTGGCATTGCTGTCAGATGCGATGCACATGCTTTCCGATGCCGCCGGGTTGATTATCGCCCTTCTCGCCGCGGTGGTGGGCAACAAGGCGGCATCGAGTAAAGCAACCTTCGGCTATCGCCGTGTGGAAGTCCTCGCGGCCCTTTTTAATGCCATCGCGGTCACCCTCGTGGTGGTGTTTATCGTGGTTCAGGCAGTTCGCCGCTTGGGCAGTGACTATGAGATTGATACCGGCATGATGCTGGTAGTAGCCCTCATTGGTTTGGTAGCTAACGCGATTTCGGCGTGGGTGCTGTCCAGCCAGCAGAACAACAGCCTGAATGTGAAGGGCGCTTTTCTGCACGTGATGGCTGATCTTTTGGGCTCAGTGGCGGTTATTATTGCTGGTCTGATTATTCGCTTCACTGGCTTTACCTTCGCCGATACTATTGCGTCGCTATTAATCGTGGCGTTCGTTCTTCCACGTGCGCTGGGCCTGCTGTGGAAGACCATCGAAGTACTGCTAGAACGCGTGCCGCGCGGTGTGGACCTGCACGAAATTGAGAAGGCCCTTAATGCACTGCCGCAGGTGATGATGGTGCATGACTTGCATGTGTGGACGACCGATGGCGTGGATGTCCTCGCCACCGCACACCTGGTGGTCCAAGAACATGACTACCGCGTGCTGGACCTGGCCCAAGAAGCACTGCGCGAGTTTGGAATTGAACACTCCACTATCCAGCTGGAGCACCCAAACCACATTCAGCACGAGGAATTCTGCGACTAAGCCGCAACCACTATTAGGCGCTTGCCTCAGCTTTTTCTTTGTTTCCAGACTGCGACAGGTCCAAGAGGCCGAAGCCCAATGAGATGACACAGACGGTAGCAATCATTCCAAAGCCAACCATGATGGCGTGTGGCCATTCGGCAGCGGTGCCGTGCAAGGTGGCAAAGACGGCAGCGGTGACAACCGCCAAGCCAATAGCGGTGCCGATTCGCTGGCCAGTCTGCAGCACTGCGCCGGAAGAGCCTGCGTATTCCTGCGGAACCTTTGCCAGGGTAAGCGTCTGGTTAGGGGAGATGACTGAACCTTGACCAGCGCCGGCGAAGGAGAGCGTGAGCACTAGCCACCATTCGGAAATGCCCCAGTGAGTAGTTGCCCAGATGAGGATGATGGAAGAAACCAGGCCGAAGATGGCAATGAGCATGCCGCCGATGACCACCTTGCGGCCGTGCTTGGACACTAGGCGTCCCGCAACGGTGGAGGATACTGAGTTCAACAGTGCGGACGGGATGCCCACGCAGCCGGCAACCAGGGCGGAGTAGCCCAGGCCATTCTGGAAGTACAGCGCCACGAGAACCCAGATGCTGGTTGCGCCCATGAACCACAGAGCCGCGATGAGGGTGCCGTTGCGGAAGCTAGGGGCGCGGAAGATTTTTAGGTCCACCATGGGCTGGTGGCCGCGTGCACGGTGATGGCGTTCCCACGCCACCCACAGCCACGTCACCGCTAAGCCAAGCGGGAGCAGAACCCAAGACCAGCCGGAGCCAGTAGATTCGACGAAGGGGAAGAGCACCATGAATACTGCGCTACCAAGCAGCAACGCACCTATGGGATCAAGAGTTTTGATAGCGCTCCAAGTCCCCACCTTGCTGCCGGTGGTCTTGTCGCGTACGCGGGAAAGCAGTGGGCGCGGAAACCACATGAATGCCAGGATGATGGCTATCAAACCGATCGGAACATTGACCAGCATGGTCAACCGCCAGCCGATGTCCGCGCCGCCGAGCTGGATGAGGAAACCACCAAAGACTGGGCCGATTGCCACCGCGATACCCACGGTCGCGCCAAAATAGCCGAAGGCGCGTCCGCGCTCGGGGCCTTGGAAGTATTGCTGAATCATGCCCACGCTTTGCGGGTTAAGCAGTCCAGCGCCGATGCCTTGGATAAAGCGTGCGATGTTCAAAGCATCGGCAGATGGTGCGAAACCTGCGAGCACGGAAGCGCAGGTGTAGACCACCACACCAATCATGAACATGCCGCCACGGCCGACTAGGTCGCCGGCGCGACCGGCAGCGACCAACACCACGCCAAAGGTTAAGGCATAGCCCGAAAGCACCCATTGCACATCGGAATTAGAAGCATCGAGCCCTGCCTGTATGGAAGGCAGGGCAACGTTGACAATGGAAACGCTAATGAGCGACATGAACACTGCCACTAGCAAGATAGCCAGGATGCGCCACCGTGCCGGATCCTGGCCCAGTGGATAGTTAGTAGTATTCGCTTCCGATTTCGTGGTGTGTGGTGGCCGTGCTTGAGTCATTCTTTCCACCATACTCTTTAAAGAATCGCTTTGTATAGTCAGAAAATGGCTATATTCAGGACTTTTGCGCCGTGCAATCGGGGCTCGAGAACTGGAGTGGGCTCTGATTTTTTGAACCGACTTCTATCCGTCTCGGCGCTATTGACGCAGTGTGTGGATTAATTAGCAAAGGTCAAATGGCCACGTAGATAGCAGGGAAGGAGGGGCCATGTCAGTAAAGTTTATTTACAAGAGTGATGGAAGCGTTGATATTGTCGTTGCCCCAGAAATCCCTGTATCTCCGCGGACGTTTAGGCAACTCCTCGCGAACCGGCTCGTCATCGATCGAATTCGTGCCGAGAACATCGATATTTCTCGGTACTCCGATTTGCTAACTCTTTTGGAGAAAAAGAGATCTGGATGTTTTGGTGACGAGTTTGTAGCTGTAGAAGAGAAAAATCAAGAGATGTTTCAGTTAGGCGATATCGACCAGCTTGAAGCGCTGCTTTTGAATCCGCATCAAGAGTTCGAACCATATCGAATTCTCAGCCCGCTTGTGAGTAAGTTTTCTACCGACGATATCCGGAAGATTGTTGCCTCTCGCCCCCGGAATCAAGTCCAGTTCTGTTAAACGAGAACACGCCAGTACAAATGCTTCGCAACCGGAGGCATCGGTAAGCAAAGCTCTGAACAGAACATGAAACCCGCGATCCTTCAAAAAGAAGGACGCGGGTTAATGGCGTGCTGAAGCTAAACGCTAGGCATTAGCTTGACTGGATTAGCAGTCGTAGTACATCTCGAACTCGAGTGGGGTAGGACGCAGACGAGTTGGCTCGATTTCGTTCTCGTACTTGTACTTGATGTAGGTGTCAATCAAGTCCTCGGTGAAGACGTCGCCTTCGGTGAGGAACTCGTTGTCATCGGCAAGTGCCTGCAAGGAAGCCTCAAGCGAAGTAGGAGCCTGCGGGATGGAAGCTGCCTCCTCTGGTGGCAACTCGTAGAGATCCTTGTCCACTGGTGCGTGAGGCTCAATGCGGTTCTTGATGCCGTCGATGCCAGCCATCATCATCGCAGCAAAGCCCAGGTATGGGTTGCCTGATGGGTCCGGCGCGCGGAACTCAATGCGCTTCGCCTTCGGGTTGGAACCGGTGATTGGGATACGCACCGCAGCGGAACGGTTGCGCTGGGAGTAAACCAAGTTGATTGGTGCCTCAAAGCCCTTGACCAGACGGTGGTAAGAGTTCAGGGTTGGGTTGGTGAATGCCAAAACCGCGCCAGCGTGGTGGAGTAAGCCACCAATGTAGTAGCGGGCAATGTCAGAAAGACCTGCGTAGCCAGCCTCATCGTGGAACAGCGGCTTGCCGTCCTTCCACAAAGACTGGTGCGCGTGCATACCGGAACCGTTGTCACCAGCAAGTGGTTTCGGCATGAAGGTTGCAGTCTTGTTGAACGCTACTGCGGTGTTCTTGATGACGTACTTGAAAGTCTGAATGTCATCCGCCGCGTGCAACATGGTGTTGAAGCGGTAGTTGATCTCCTGCTGTCCGCCGGAGCCAACCTCGCGGTGGAAACGCTCAATCTGGAAACCGACCTCCTGCAGCGCGCCGACCATGGCGTCGCGGACCTCAACGGTCTGGTCATAAGGAGGGGTAGGGAAGTAGCCGCCCTTTTCACGGTTCTTGTAACCAAAGTTCGGGGTGCCATCCAGGTTCAGGTCCTTGCCACGGTTCCACCAACCCTCATTGGAATCCACGTGGTAGAACGCCTGATGTGCATCCGCCTGGTACTTCACGGAGTCAAACAGGTAGAACTCTGCTTCCGCACCGAACTGGCAGGTATCTGCGATACCAGTAGAAATCAAGTACTCCTCAGCCTTGCGTGCCACATTGCGTGGGTCACGGGAGAAAGGCTCATGGGTAAACGGATCATGCACAAAGCACTTGATGTTCAAGGTCTTTTCCGTACGGAACGGATCAATATGTGCTGAGTTTGGATCCGGGAACAAGGTCATGTCGGATTCATCAATGGTGGTGAAACCACGAATTGAGGAGCCGTCAAACGCCATACCATCCTCAGCAGCGTCCTCATCAAACTCTGATGCTGGGATGCTGAAGTGGTGTTCCGTGCCCGGGACGTCAGTAAAGCGGATGTCAACGAACTTTACGTCTTCATCAGCGATGAACTTAACAATCTCCGAGACGCTTGAAAATGCCATGGATGCTCCTAAAGTGATTGTTTGCGTGGTAATTTCTACCTCACAAGTCTACGCGCGTCGACCGGTGTATCGTGGAAAAACGAACGCAGTGTGGCTTAAGAAAAGTGTCTGTTCCTCATTTTAACGGACTATCTATCACACGTTAGAATTCTCCCCACATTTGTGGCAGGAAAATTGTCCGATTTTCATATTCTGCACTGCTAAAAGTGGGGTTGGTCATGTCTTGCGTGAAGGAACTTTCAACTCTATGTCATGCCACGTAGATTAGTGGGCATGGCGAATAAGAAAACGTGGCTGGATGGGCCTGATATTCCGGGCGAGAACGACTTTGGCGAAGTAGGCCGTTACCCGGGCGAAAACCTGGGCCTTCCGGAATCTGGTCCTGGTGCATTAGCTTCTGTAAGCCGCCGCGCGGGCGGAGTGCTCATCGACTGGCTTCTGTGCCTGCTCATCGCCAGCGTTCTTACCCGCTTCACCCACATCCTGGGTAGTACCTCCACCGCGACCTTCATCCTGTGGGTCCTCTTGGGCATTATCAGCGGCATCGTCTTTGCCCGTACCCCCGGCATGGCCATCTTGGGCATGGGCGTTGCCCGCCTTGATGTTCCAGGCACCACGGTGGGTATCTGGCGCGGTATCGTGCGCACCCTTCTCACCGCGTGTCTGTTCCCAGCCGCTATGGTTGATGCAGACGGCCGTGGTATCCACGACCGCGCGACTGGCACTGCGGTCATTCGTTCTTAAATAGTCTTTGAAGCAGACAGCATTTAGGCGCAACAAAAGCATCCCGCTGCACACACTGTGGCTTGAAACTTCCTTGTGGAAGTTCGGCACAAGGTCTTGAGTGTGTGCAGCGGGATGCTTTATTTTTGCTGCTTATTTAGTTGTGTGGGGAGATTCTTACTTGCCCTTGCGTTCCTGAGCGCGGCGCATGCGGCGGTTCATACCAGCCATGTTCTGCGCCTGGTGGGGAACTGGACCCTTTGGAACACCTGGCATCTGGCCCGGTGCGTTGTCCATAGCCTCAATCTTGCGGGCTACGGCGTAAACCTCATTCTTGGAGTAGTTACGAGGCAGGCGCATGATGTGGTTGCGCAGCTTGCCCACTGCAACCTCATCCTCGCCGTCACCAACGTAGACCTCATAGATTGGGACGCCGCCGGCGAGCTTATCCACGCGGCGCTTGAGCTGAGTCATGGTTGGCTTCAAACGGTTCTTGTTGCCTTCAGCAACAAAGACCACGCCAGGGTTACCAATCACGCGGTGGACAATGTCCTGCTGGCGGGTCATCGCAATGCCCTGCTCAACTTTCCACGCCACACCCATGGTGTTCTTCAACTGGTTATCCAACGCCCAGCCGGCAACACCAGGCTGATCTTCAACGCGCTTGTACATATCGCGCTCAAGACGGCGGGTGAAGATGATCATGGCGATGAGGAAACCAATACCCAAACCAAGAATCATCATGAACCATTGGCCGTTGAACAACAGACCAATGAGGAAGAACAGCAAGCCCATACCCAAGATGGCCAGCAACATCAGCGGGATAAGAGCCTTATCCTGCTTGCGCTGCATCTGGAACGCTTGCCACATTTGCTTGCGAGTGTTCTTACGCTGTGCGCGCTTTGCTGCGCGCTGTTCCTTCTTTGCAGCCTTTTCCGCTGCTTTATCTTGACCTTGTGCCATAGCTCCTACTTTAGGGGTGATTGTTGGAAAACAAAAAAATCTGCGGCGACCGACCACCCATTCTATTTAGGGGCGGTGGCCACCGCAGACTTCGGGTTCAATAATCAGATTGAACCACGAGCTTTCTATCGGCGAAAAGTGCTTAGCGGATAGAAGCAGAAACCTTGTCTGCACCAGCTGGGAACTTGCCCATGCGGGAGGTAACTGGGGTTTCCTGGGATGGGCCGTACTTCTGCAGCAGGGAAGAAGCTTCCTGAGCAGTAGCGCCATCGGAGGTCTCTTCCAGGTGCTTCAGGTTCTCTGGCAGCTCCCAGCCGCGAGCCTTCATAGCCTGGGTGTACAGCTTGCCGGCACGGTAAGAAGAGCGAACCAGCGGACCAGACATAACGGTAAAGCCCAGTTCCTTCGCGAACTTGGAGTGCGCAATGAACTCTTCTGGGCGTACCC
The DNA here is from genome assembly GCA_030535535.1 of Corynebacterium casei. GTDB lineage: Bacteria > Actinomycetota > Actinomycetes > Mycobacteriales > Mycobacteriaceae > Corynebacterium > Corynebacterium casei_A. The sequence continues at coordinate 3,150 of JAUNRU010000031.1, read as the reverse complement.
AGCGCTCAATTGGGTGGAAACGTGGACCAGGACGCAGGTACTGAGTAATGGTGATGATGTCAGTGCCAACAGAACGCATATCGCGCAGAGCCTCCTGTACTTCTTCTTCAGTTTCACCCATGCCCAGAATCAGGTTGGACTTGGTGATCAGACCAAAGTCGTGTGCCTGCTGCAGAACATCCAAGGAACGCTCGTAACGGAATGCTGGGCGGATGCGCTTGAAAATACGTGGAACGGTCTCCAGGTTGTGCGCGAAGACTTCTGGGCGAGCCTCAAAGACTTCCTGCAGCAAGTCAGGCTTGCCTGAGAAGTCAGGGGTGAGGTTCTCGACACCGGTGTGCGGGTTGAGCTCATGGATCTTGCGAACAACCTCAGCGTAAAGCCATGCACCCTCATCTGGAAGGTCATCACGGGTAAC
>JAUNRU010000031.1:0-2632 GCA_030535535.1 Corynebacterium casei | reverse complement strand
GCAACACGCTTTTTCATGTCCTCATAGCCAGGGCCGGTGCGGACCTGGTTACGGATCCACCTCGGCTTCTGCTCGATGGGTGACTCCGCATTCTTCTTCTCAATGCGGAGCATCTTGCGTCCTTCAGGCTTAATAGTCACAAATTCCACCCTACGTGTTGTGTGATTTTAAATTCAACTAATTATGATACTGACCTTGCACTATTGACCCCGTTGTTGGGTGTGTTTAAGGCCTTAGTCCATTCAATCCCACGCATTGGCGGAATATTCCATCCGAAACTCCACATTCCCAAATGGGGGCATCACAAAGCATTAGTCGAAAATTCTCCCACCGTTAGCTCTGATTTTGCGCATTTTTAGCCTTGTTTTGCCCGGTTCTAGGCCTGTGAAAGTGAGGACTGGGCACGTGCCTTGCGGGCTTTTTCATTGGCCAGTTTGATGGGATCTGGTGCGGAGCCAAAGGTGTGGTCGGCTACCACCATGCGGCCGGACAAAGCGTCATCGAGAGCAATAAGCAGTGGCTGCTCAGCATCTTCCAACGTGACGTCTTGGCCGAGTTCTAGTGTCAGGGTGGTGATATCGGCGTCATCGATGCCGCAGGCGATGATGTGGTCGTAGTATTCCAACACGTTGTTGCAGTTCAACGCCAGACCATGCATGGTCACACCACGGGTGATGCGGATGCCCAGTGCCGCAATCTTGCGGTCACGCTGTGACGTAGCGGGATCAGCAGCCTGCGTTGTGGACGGCACCCACACGCCGGAGCGGCCATCGATACGCCCGGCGGTGGTCACGCCCATCTGCCGCACAGTGTGAATGATGGCTTCTTCCAAACGGCGGACGTAGTCCACTACATCGACTGGCTCAGCCAGCTTAATAATGGGATAGACCACCAGCTGGCCCTCACCATGCCAGGTAATACGCCCGCCGCGGTCGACGTCAATAACGGGCAGGCCATTGGTCGGCATATCTTCTGGTTGAGTGCGCTTGCCGGCGGTGTATACGGCTGGGTGCTCAACCACCAAGATGGTGTCCGCTACTTCATCACGTGCACGATTGGCGGCGATATCAGCTTGATAGTCCCAAGCCTCCTGGTAATCCATCAATCCGAGGTTGTGCACCTCAATGGGTTTATCGGAGGCACGGATGGAACGGTCAGCAGGGAAAAACGGGTCGCGCGGTGCAGTCATACCTTCCAAGTGTAGTACTTGGGGTAGAGCGCACCGCGCGATAATAGTTTATTAAGAAAAGATTTCTTAGACGCCGTTTTCTTCAGCGTATTCTTCAGCGGTCATAACCTCGCCGAGTTCTTCAACCTCAACCTCGAACAGCCAGCCTTCGCCGAATGGATCATTGTTGATGACCTCGTAGTCATCATGGACTGCCTCGTTAACAGTGGTCACGGTGCCGGTAACAGGGGAGTACAGGTCGGAGACAGACTTGGTGGACTCAACCTCACCACAGGTGTCGCCAGCGGTGACGGTGTCGCCGACTGCTGGAAGTTCAGCAAAGACAACCTCGCCGAGGCGGTCTGCTGCAACAGAGGTGATGCCGATACGTACGGTCTTGCCAACGATTGCGTCTTGAGCGGCGTTGATCCACTCGTGATCCTCGGAGTAAGTAAATTCTGCAGGTAGGTTAGCCACAGGAACTATCCTTTCATCGACGTGCCCCATCCGCCCGATATGCAGCAGATAGATGCATGGGTTGAAGTTTCGCTTTTACTTTAGCCTAGTGAAGCGCCAAACATAGGACTATTAGGAAGCAATATTGCCTAGACGGGGGTGCATTCGGGCATTTCGTACCCCATGCGCCAGTCAAACCAGACCGGAACCGGAACGAAACCGGACTAAACCTTCGCTTCCTTCATGCTGCGAACAATACTCAATACGGCATCGCGGCCAGCACGGTTCGCGCCGACAGTGGATTGGGACGGTCCGTAGCCGATGAGGTGCAGATTTGGCTTACCGATAACTCCGGTGCCCTTAATGTTGATCCCACCCTTCTCGTTGTACAACTCCAGCGGGTCAAGGTGTGCGAGGCTGGGGCGGAAACCAATGGCCCAGATGATGGTGTCTAATTCGACCTGGGTGCCGTCTTCTTCCACAACACCGTGCTCGTAGAGTTCTGTGAAAATCGGTCGACGATTCAAGGCGCCGTTGATGTAGGCTTTCTCCGTGTCTTGGTTATACAGCAGGCCGGTATAAGAGACGATGGAGCGCGGTGCGTTGCCGGCTTCGGTATGCGCGGTGACTTTCTCGATGGTTTCGCGCCCGCCTTCTTCTGAGGTGAACTTCGTGCGAAACCACGGCTTGGTGCGGGTGTACCAGTAGGTTTTCTCCGCGACATCAGAGACTTCCGCCAACTGCTGGATGGCGGAGATGCCACCGCCGACGACCGCGACGCGTTCGCCTGCGAAGTCGTCCATGCGGACATAGTCTTTGGAGTGCAGCTGCCGGCCCTGGAACTTTTCAATGCCGGGGTAGTCGGGGGAGTTGGGGTTGTTCCATGTGCCGGTTGCGTTGATCACGGCATCAACGTGCCAGGTGGTGCCGGCGTACTCGCAGGGGCCTTCATTGGCGACCTCGATGATGTAGCCACCGTTGTTTTCGCCATTGCTTGCCGATGCCTCG
>JAUNRU010000089.1:0-6533 GCA_030535535.1 Corynebacterium casei | reverse complement strand
GGCGACCTCGATGATGTAGCCACCGTTGTTTTCGCCATTGCTTGCCGATGCCTCGCTAACGCGCGCAATATTAACCGGGCGAACGATGGGCAGGTTCATCTTCGCTTCGTACTCGGTGAAGTAGTCAGGTACTGCCTCGCGTGCAGGCCTGGTCTTATTAACTTCAGTTTGCTCCATACCGGGCAAATCAAAAATGCCGTTGACAGTCGCCATGGTTAAAGATTCTTGGCGGTGACGCCACGCGCCGCCGGCTGACTCCTGGGCGTCGAAGACAATGAAAGTCCCCGGTGCATCGTCTGCGCCAGAGTTTGTGGAGGAAGTGGAAGAATCGAGCGCACTGACGAATCCGCGCCGAGCCAGATGATAAGCGGCGGAAAGCCCGGCCTGACCGGCACCGATAACCGCGACAGTTGCGTTGAAATTCATAAATCCCAGCCTACCCGACATTTAGGTGACGTGTCATCTAAATGTGGTGTGGGTGACTGGGATGAATGCGGCAGGGCTTAGTGTGCTGGGTTTACTGCACTGGAGGAGCTGGCTCAACCTCGTCGAGGTTGACTACTTCGAATTCCAAGAGGGAGGACCCGGTGGCTACTGGCTTGCGGCCGGTTGCCTCATGAGAGGAAACGCGGTTGGAGCGCCACTGCTCGAAGTATTCTTCGGTTTCCCACTCGGTGACCACGAAGTAGCGGTCCTCGCCCTTGGTGGGGCGAAGGAGCTGGAATCCCTTGAATCCAGGCGCATTGTCGACGGAGTGCTTGCGTGCCGCGAAGCGTGACTCCAGCTCTGCTCCCTGACCTTCAGGGATTTCAATGGCGTTGATTTTGATAACAGACATGAACACACTCCTTAGTGCGAATACCTTCAAATATCTTCCAGTGGGAAACCCAAACTTAGGGTTCACTAACATCCTACCGAGAGTAGAGAAGAATATACACGGATAAAGGTGTGAAAATGGCCGCACTCCGCAGCTCAATAAAGAGTCTGCAAAGTGCGGCCATCTGGTTCACTCGGAGAGTAATTCTCTACTCGGTGACTAATCCCGGTGATCCTTCAATCGACTTCTACTTCGTGAATAATCCACGAGCTAAAGCGAGTGGATTATTCACCGCGCTTGTAGAACGGAGTTTTGGTCACGGTGAATGGGTAGCGCTTGCCGCGGATGTCTACTTCAACCTCGGCGCCTTCTTCGAGGTTGGCCTCGGTGTTGATGAGAGCCAAGGCGATTGGGTGGCCCAGGGTAGGGGAAGGCTGACCGGAGGTCACGGTACCAACGAGGTTGTCGCCAACGTAGACCTCAGCGCCGGTGCGTGCTGCACGACGCTCGGAGGACGTCAGAGCGGTGATGACCTTCTGAGGGCCTTCTTCGAGGCGCTGGCGAAGAACTTCTGCGCCGACGAAGTCAGCGGTCTTCTTCTTAAACGCCATGCCCATTCCAGCTTCGACTGGGGTGATCTCGCGGGAGAGCTCATTGCCGTAGAGTGGCATGCCAGCCTCCAGACGGAGTGAATCGCGTGATGCGAGGCCACATGGAGTAACGCCTTCAACCGCGGCAAAGGTCTCCCACAGGGCCGTAGCGTCAGCGTTGTAGATCATCAGCTCGAAGCCGTCTTCACCGGTGTAGCCGGTGCGGGCAACGATGGTGTCAATACCCGCGACCTTAGCCTGGGTAGCGGCGTAGTAGGAGAGGTTTTCTACTTTTTCCTTGGACTCTTCAGCGACTTGTTCCACCAGAATCTTGGCAGAATCAGGGCCCTGTAGAGCAATCATCGCAACATCGAGGGACTCGTTGTTGAGCTCAACATCGAAGCCGTCGGTGCGGGCGTTGAATGCTTCCCACACGGCGTCGGTGTTACCAGCGTTGGGAACAACCAAGAACTTGGTGTCGGAGAATCGGTAAGAAATCAGGTCATCGATGATGCCGCCGTCTTCAGCGACGATCATGGAGTACTTGGCCTTGCCGACTTTGACAATATCCATGTTGGAAATCAGGGCATAGGACAAGAATGCAGCGGCATCTGGGCCATTGACCCAAATCTCGCCCATGTGGGAGAGATCAAACATGCCGGCCGCGTTGCGTACAGCGTGGTGCTCGTCGAGCTCCTTGCCGTACTTCAGTGGCATGTTCCAAGGGCCGAATGCGGTAAAACTTGCGCCGAGCTTCTCATGCTCAGCGTGCAGTGGGGATTGACGAAGTTCAGACATGACTTAAGCCTCCTCGGTGGATTCAGTTTCAGCATCGAATTCGAATGCCTCTGGTGGTGGGCAGGAGCACACCAGGTTGCGGTCGCCATAAGCCTCATCCAGGCGGCGTACCGGTGGGAAGTACTTGTTCAGACGCAAGGAAGACACAGGCCATGCTGCCTTCTCGCGGCTGAAGGTGTACTCCCAGTCATCGCTAGATACAGACAGCGCGGTGTAAGGCGCGTTGTGGATGACGGATTCTTCGTACTTGACCTTTCCATCGATGATTTCCTGAATCTCAGCGCGGATGGTGCGCATAGCTTCAATGAAGCGGTCCAGCTCAGCGATGTCTTCAGACTCGGTTGGCTCCACCATCAAGGTGCCAGCCACTGGGAAGGCCAAGGTAGGAGCGTGGAAGCCGAAGTCAATTAGGCGCTTAGCAACGTCCGCAGCGGTCACACCAGAAGCATCGGTCAGTGCACGCAGATCCAGGATGCACTCGTGTGCAACCAGGTTCTCATTGCCCGTGTAGAGAATTGGGAAGGAATCATTGAGCTCGCGCGCCAGGTAGTTAGCACCCAAGATGGCGTATGCGGTTGCATCAGATAGGCCCTCACCACCGGTCATAGCGATGTATGCCCAGGTGATTGGAAGAACGCCAGCGGAACCGAATTGGGATGCGGTGATTGGCACACCCTTGCCCACAGGAGTTGGGTTAGCTGCATCAAGCTCATCGGAAGCTGCATCAGTTGGCAGGAATGGGATGAGGTGCTCTGCAACGCCGATTGGGCCAACACCAGGACCGCCACCGCCGTGAGGGATGGTGAAAGTCTTGTGCAGGTTCAGGTGGGATACGTCGCCACCGAACTTGCCCGGCTGTGCCCAACCGGTCAGTGCGTTCATGTTCGCACCATCGATGTAGACCTGGCCGCCGGCCGCATGGACCTTCTCGCAGACCTCGCGGACCTCAGGGTCAAACACACCGTGGGTAGATGGGTAGGTGATCATGATGCCGGCCATGTTCTCACCGTGCTTAGCAATCTTCTCATCCAAGTCAGCCAAGTCGATGGAGCCATCTTCAGCGGTCTTAACCACTGCTACGCGCAGGTTAGCCAAGGTAGCGGAAGCTGCGTTGGTGCCGTGAGCGGATGCTGGAATCAGCACAACATCGCGGTTCTCATCACCATTTGCCACGTGGTAGCGGCGGATAGCCAGCAGACCAGCAAGCTCACCCTGGGAACCAGCGTTTGGCTGGATGGAGACCTTTGCGTAACCGGTCAGCTCAGCCAACCAGCCCTCGAGTTCTTCGATGAGCTCGCGCCAACCAGCGGTTGCAGCCCCAGGGGAGTAAGGGTGGATGTTTGCAAACTCTGGCCAGGTAATTGGCTCCATAGCTGCGGTTGGGTTGAGCTTCATGGTGCAAGAACCCAAAGGAATCATGGTGCGATCCAAAGCCAAGTCCTTATCTGCCAGCTTGCGCAGATAGCGCATCATCTGGGTTTCAGAGTGGATGGAGTTGAAGATCTCGTGGGTGAGAACCTCGGTGGTGCGCTGCACTGCCTCAGGCAGGGGGTACTCGGCGGAATCAACGGTTGCGGCACCGAAGGCATCGGCAAGCACTGCAACATCGCCCTCGTTGGCAGACTCGCCGAAGGAAACCGAAACCTTGTCCTCACCAATGGCGCGAACCAGGTAACCAGCGGACTCCAAAGAAGACTTGATGCTTGCTGCATCCACGCCATTAACGGTGACGGTGTCGAAGAAGTCCCTAGAAGAAATCTTCAAGCCCTGTGCTTCAACTGCAGCAGCGAAAGACTCTGCAAGACCGTGAGCGTGCTTTGCAATCTCGGTCAGGCCAGCTGGGCCGTGGTAGACGGCGTACATGGAAGCAACGTTTGCCAAAAGAGCCTGCGCGGTACAAATGTTGGATGTCGCGCGCTCGCGGCGGATGTGCTGCTCACGAGTCTGCAAGGCCAAGCGGTAAGCAGGACGGCCCTCAGCATCAACGGAGACACCAACCAAACGGCCTGGCATCTGGCGCTTCAGCTTGTCAGAAACAGCCATGTACGCTGCGTGTGGACCACCGAAGAATAGTGGAACACCAAAGCGCTGGGAAGAACCGATAACAATATCGGCACCAAAGCCGCCTGGGCCTTCCAGAAGAAGCAGCGACAGCAAATCGGCCGCTACGGAAACTAGTCCGCCGCGGCCGTGGATCTCTTCAATTACTGCACGTGGGTCAAAAATATCGCCCTCGGTGCCGGTGTAAGCAACAACTGCGCCAACCAGGTCTTCACCAACGACACCGTCGGTGATATCAGCGATTTCAACCTCAAGATCAATGGCGCGTGCGCGCTCAGCGGCGACAGTCAGAATCTGTGGGTGCAGACGCGAGTCAAGCAAAACACGACGGCCCTTCTTGACTGCACGAGACATCAAACCAACTGCCTCAGCAACAGCGGAAGCTTCATCCAGAAGGGAAGCGTTCGCGATTGGCAGTCCAGTCAGATCCTGGATCATGGTCTGGTAATTCAGCAGAGCCTCAAGGCGACCCTGGGAAATTTCTGGCTGATAAGGGGTATAAGCGGTGTACCAACCTGCGTCTTCAACCAGACCGCGGCGAATAACCGCTGGGGTGATGGTGTCAGAGTAGCCCTGGCCATAAAAAGACTTCAGCACAACGTTTTTGTCAGCATAAGCGCGAAGCTTTGCCTGTGCGTCGGTCTCGCTCAATGCTGCTGGCATATTGAGCGCTTCATCCATACGGATGGACTGTGGGATTGCTGCGTTGACGAGCGCCTCGACGCTGTCATAACCAACTCGCGCCAGCATGTCCTTAGATTCTGCGGCATCTGGCCCAAGGTGGCGGGCAATGAAATCCATAAGTGTCAAACTCCTTTTGAGGAAACTAACATTCGTCCAGGCTTGCTAAAGCGACCGCTAAGAGCAGTCAACGCCCCTCATTATATGGTTTGACCCGGTTTTCCATTACCTTTTCCACCCCCATATCTCCGTCTGAGAGCATGTGGTTATTCGCACAACAACGCGTACCTGCAGCAATAAAGGAATAAGCAACTGTGTAAAGCCTGCTAGGGGAAATTGTTATGTTTGCGCACCCCCGAAAATGCCACATCGCGGGGGTGGAAAACCACAAAGTCACCGTGTGGACAATTCCACATGGTGACTAGTGAGCTAAACGCTACAGCGCGTTCGTATCTGAGCTATTACAGAGCCAAGTCAGATTCGAAGTTGCCGGTTTCCAAACGGTCCTTGATGGTGGTGATGAAGCGACCAGCATCTGCACCGTCAACCACTTGGTGGTCGTAGGTGAATGGCAGGTAGCACATCTGGCGGATAGCAATTGCATCCTGGCCATCTTCGGTGATGACTACTGGGCGCTTCTCAATAACAGCGGTGCCCAAGATACCCGCCTGTGGTGGAACCAGAACTGGGGTATCCAACAGTGCACCCTCGGAACCAATGTTGGTCACGGTGAAGGTAGCGCCGGTCAGGTCATTTGGCTTCAGCTTGTTGTTGCGTGCGCGGTCAGCCAAGTCTGCGATTGCCTGGGCAATCTCAGGCAAGGTCAGTTCCTGTGCCTTGTGGATGACTGGAGTGAGCAGACCACGTGGGGTGTCAACTGCAATAGCAACGTTGACATCAGAGTGGTAGGTCATTTCCTTAGTCTCAGGGTTGTAAGACGCGTTGACGTTCGGGTGGGAAACCAGAGCTTCAACAGTGGCCTTCACAATGATTGGCAGGAAGGACAGGTTAGCGTTGTACTTGTCTACGAATGCAGGCTTCGCCTTCTTGCGCAGCGCAGCAACGGTGGTCATATCCACTTCCTGGACGTGGGTCAGCTGTGCAGTAATCTGCAGCGACTCCACCATCTTGGTAGCGGTGATCTCACGGATGCGGTTGACCTTGGTGGTGGTGCCAATCAGTTCCTGCTTCTCAGGATCAACAGACTTGGTGGACCAGTTAGCGCGCTCGCCAGCTGGAGCAGCAGACTCGGAAGCTGGTGTTTCACCGTTAGCCGCAGCCAAGACATCCTGCTTACGGATACGTCCGCCAACGCCGGTGCCCTCAATGGTGTTGAGGTCAATGCCGTGCTTATCAGCCAGCTTGCGTACCAGAGGGGTTACGTAAGGAACATTGTCGCCGGAGTTGACCTTAGCGGAAGACTTAGGAGCGGACTTCTCAGCCTTTGCAGGTTCTTCCTTCTTTGGCTCAGCCTTAGGAGCCTCTTGCTTTGGCTCCTCCTTCTTAGGCTCTTCATTCTAAGGTTCAGCCTTAGGAGCTTCTTACTTTGGCTCCTCCTTCTTTACGGAAGCTGCTGGCTTGGCGTA
>JAUNRU010000030.1:22075-28049 GCA_030535535.1 Corynebacterium casei | reverse complement strand
GGGTGTTCGCTACACCGCCATATTTACTTCAAGCTTGATTAGCGGGAAGAACCCTGAACGTTGGAAGAGCCCTGCTCCACAGCGTCAGACACAATCTTTGCTGCATCTGGGATGCGGAAGGTGACAACGTTCGCTACTGGAACGTCAACGGTTGGCATGCCTGGCTGAACCAGCACTGGGATGACCTGCTTGCCGTTGGCATCAGTGTTGGACTTGTTGCCAGTGTTCTTATTGCCGGAGTTGGTGTTACCGGAATTGTTGCCAGAGTTGTTCTGGTTTCCGGAAGTATTGCCGGAATTATTTCCGGAGTTGTTGCCGGAATTGGTGTTGCCGGAGTTACCGCCGCCGTTGAGGCCACAGCGTGCGATTGCTTCATCCATGCGGGAGATCGCAGCGCGGATTTCGCCGCCACGGGAGTGGAAGTTAGCTACAGCAAGTGCCTGCTGCTTCTTGGAGTTGTAGTCAGACGCGTTGGTGTACTGGGATTCGGCCTGGGAGCAAGAGATTTGGCCTGATGGCATCTTTGCCAGCATGTCATCGACAACATCTGCGGATGCGATGGCTGGGCTAGCAAGGGTGGCAGTCAGGGCAGTAGCGGCTGCAATCAGCCCGGTCTTCGCGGAAGTCAGTTTTGGCATAAGGGCATTATGTCACACCAGTAACATTCGTAAAACCGCTAGAGCCTGTGAATTCCCTGGCCGGGCGCACAGAAACGCGCTGGCCACGGGCTTTTGTCTTGGAATCAGACCTATCTCACACTGTATGTGTGCCGTATTTTCACTCAGGCAGCGTTTAGCTGAGGCCCACAAACTTGTGCACCAGTGAGTCGTAGGCGCGCACTGTTAGCTCCAGGTCCTCGAGGTACAGATGCTCATCGTGGCTGTGCAACTGGGAGTTGGCGCTGGCCATGTCGCGCTCGCGCGCGTGCATTGCAAAGCCATAAGCGCGGCCACCGTTATCGCCCTCAAGGCGGCGTGCAAAACGTAAGTCGGAACCGCCCGTTGCGTGCACCGGCACTACGGCTGCGTCTGGGAAAAATTCCATGGTGGTGCTGACAATCGCGTCCCACAGGGGGCCATCGGCAGGCGAATGCGTTGCGGGTTCGGTAATAAGGTGCTCGATTTCTACCTCGTCAGCCAAATCACCTAAAGCAGTGCGCAGGAAATCATCAAGGTCTTCCTGGGTTTGGCCGGGGAATGGACGAATGTCCATTTCCAGCCAAGCATGCGATGGCAATACGTTAATTGCGCCACCGGCGCGCAAGACCGTTTGCGCGATGGTGGTGTGGGAAAACGCATGCGCATAAGCGGAAAGTGCGCCGAATTTTTCATAGTCGGCGTCGGTGGCGGTGCCATCGATGAGAGTCTGCTGCGTTGTTTCATCAAACTTGAAAGCCCGCACAAACCCCTCCCAGGTCTCATTAGAGACCGCCGGTGGCTGCGCCGCCGCAATCCGGCGCGCAACCTCCGCTATCTTGACCACAGCAAAGTCTTTGCCAAAGGGCGTGGAGCCATGCCCGGCATCCCCGTGGATATGAATGCGGCGCTGACCCGCGCCTTTCTCACCCACGTTAAAACCAATGGCATCACTGCCATCTAGTGCGGGCAGGTGCGAACCACCGGTTTCGGATAGACAATTGCGCCAGGAAAACGCCTCCGGTTGATTCACTGAAATCCACTTCGCGCCCAACCCGCCGCGGGCTTCTTCATCGGCGAGACCCACAAAAGTCAACGTGCCTTTCGGGCGTGGGCCCTGCGCAATCTTGCGGGTTACCGCTGCCTGGCTGGCGGTGATAAACAGCATGTCCACCGCACCGCGGCCATAGAGCTTGCCATCTTCAATCAGCGCGTCAAACGGTGGCTTGGTCCACTTCGGCTCATCCACCGGAACCACATCAATATGGCCCAGCAACGTCAAAGGCTCCGCCTGCGGATCGGAGCCTTCCACTGTGAACGCCACCGACACCCGCCCTGGGTGCGGCTCAAACTTCTGCACCTTCACCTCGGTGCCTTCGAAGAACTTCTCCAACGTCGCCGCATTTCGGTATTCCTCACCCGAATCGGCCGTTAAGTCATTCACGCACGCATTACGGATAAGTTCTTGCAGCAATTCCAAAGTGTCTTCATACAGGCTCATACCGGCCCATCGTAGTGCCCAAACTTTCAATGTGGCCGAGATTCATGCGCGCATGTGGCGGCGTGGGTTTAAGGCTTTTGCTTTCGGCTTACTGCACGGGCAACGAAGTAGCCGACGAGGGCCGCGATGATGAGGATGATTGCCATTTCAACAATGCCGGCGCCCAGGCCGGTGACGGCAATCAACCCGGTCAACACTGCGATGGTGAGCAGGAAAGCGAGAATGAACGCGATCGCTACGACAATGGTCTTCATTAATTTCCCCCGATGGTAGTTGTCTGGATCGACTGCCACGTTACATGGGAAAAGTTTTTTGCAGCTTCTTCAAGGCCTGTAATTAATAGTTCTTTCGGATGAGAAATTACCCTACAATGAGGGAATTAAACGGTGTTTAAGTCTGTCAATTAAACAGTGTTCAATTGATGGTTTAGGCTGCTGTGTCATGACTATCATTGACGTCGCACGCGAAAAAGCTCTGGGACAGGGGCACGGACTAAACAAAGAAGAACTGATTGAGGTTCTCACCAGCGATGACTCGCAGCTGGAAGAGCTGGCGGACATCGCGCACCAGACACGGTTGAAGTGGTGCGGACCAGCAGTGGAGGTCGAAGGAATTATCTCCATCAAGACTGGTGGCTGCCCGGAAGACTGCCACTTCTGCTCACAGTCAGGGCTGTTTCAGTCGCCGGTTCGTGCGGCCCGGCTAAACATTGCGGAACTGGTGGAAGCAGCAAAGAAGACCCAAAAGTCCGGCGCAACAGAGTTCTGTATCGTCGCCGCAGTGAAGTCCCCGGACCAGGGCCTGTTGGATCAGGTTGCGGTAGCGGTGCAAGCCATTGAGCGCGAAGTAGATATTGATATCTCCTGCTCCTTGGGCACGCTGACCGCAGACCAGGCGCAGCAGCTGAATGAGATGGGCGTGAAGCGCTACAACCACAATCTGGAAACCGCGCGCAGTTTCTTCCCGCAGGTAGTAACCACGCACTCCTGGGAAGAGCGCAAGAACACCTTGGACTTGGTGCGTTCGGTGGGCATGGAAGTCTGCTCCGGCGGCATCATCGGCATGGGCGAATCTTTGGAACAGCGCGCCGAGTTTGCGGTGCAGCTGGCGGAGATTTCTCCGTGTGAGGTCCCGATGAACTTCCTTGACCCACGCCCCGGCACACCTTTTGCCAACCGCCCGCTGGTTCCCATGGGTGATGCCCTGCGCGCGGTGGCGGCTTTCCGTTTGGCCATGCCATCAACCACCCTGCGCTTTGCCGGTGGCCGCGAGCTTTCTTTGGGTGATGACGGCACCGAAAAGGGTTTGCTGTCCGGTATCAACGCAATCATTGCTGGAAACTACCTGACCACTTTGGGCCAGCAGATTGAAAAAGACATTGACATGCTCGGACGCATTGACCTGCCCATCAAGGCCCTCTAATGCCGCGGCATGAAGCCACGTGGCCGCCCCAGTTGGGCGAGCTTGCCGCCGCAGTCGCAGCAGGTGAGACACCCATCTTTCACCCCAACACCGGCCAAGAACTCAGCACCGAGGTAGAGATCCGGTTGCACGCCGCCGCGGCAGCCGGGCTGGATGTTCCACGCTATTGCCAGTTATGCGGGCGGCGCATGGTGGTCCAAGTTCGTCCCGATGGCTGGCTGGCGCACTGCTCCCGGCACGGTGACCTGGATTCCGCGCTGCTAGATACTTAAACAGCCAAGCAGCCATGTGTTGGGGCCGCTTCGCTGTTAGCTGGGAATGCTGAAAAGGTTAAGCGTGCGGCTTAAACTAATGCCCATGTCCTTCCATGATGCAGCTGTTGAACTGGCTCACCGCTCCGCATTGCGCTCGATTGCGCGGGTGGTCAGTGATACCGCTGTGCCGACGCCGCCGAAGAAGGCTTTAGGGGGCATCGTCAAGCAATTGCGTCTGGGGCCCGCGGTTGTGCTCACCGGTGCGGGCGTATCCACCGACTCCGGCATCCCGGACTACCGCGGGCCGCAGGGCTCATTGTCACGGCATCGGCCGATGACCTACCAAGAGTTTCGCTATGACGCGGCCGCCTCACATCGCTACTGGGCGCGCAGTTTTGTGGGTTGGCGCGTGATGAACCAGGCGCAGCCCAACCGCACCCACCACGCCCTGGTGGAATTTGAGCGCGCCGGGCTCATCAACGGTGTGATCACGCAAAATGTGGATGGCCTGCACAAACTAGCCGGAACGCAGTCTTTGGTGCCCTTGCACGGCGATATGGAATCCGTGTTGTGCCTGGAATGTGGGCAGGTGGAAGGCCGCCGGGCCTTTGATATTCGCCTGGATGAACTCAACCCCGGTTACCTGGATTCGCTGCTGGTCAGCGCCGATATGGTCAACCCGGATGGTGATGTCACCCTCGATGATGCCGCTGTCGCGCGCTTTCACATGGTTGGCTGCATTCGCTGCGGGTCCAAGCTGCTGAAACCCGATGTGGTCTACTTCGGGGAATCCGTTCCCACCGCGCGCAAAGAGCACGCACATAAGCTTCTCGACGCCGCCGCGTCCCTACTTGTCGCCGGTTCCTCACTGGCAGTGATGAGCGGGATGAGATTCGTGTTGGAAGCCCGCAAACAAGATAAACCAGTGGCCATTATCAACGGCGGCCCAGGTCGCGCCGATACCCGCGCTACTACCTTGTGGCGCACCCAAGTCGCACCGGCATTTGATGCACTGTTGGATGAACTCGACTTGTCTTAGTTGCTGCTCATGCCCGTTATGGGGCCAATCTGGCGCAGGATGGTGCGCGCGATAACCCGAACGCGCTTATCCACCGGCAGGTCATGGTGCAATACCACCGCGCGGCGGTCAAAGTCTTGAACGTAGATGTTGCGAACCGTGCCGTTTTTCACCTTGTGCGGTGCTAAGAAGCAGGATTCTGGCGGTACCACCACCGCATCAGAGCGCGTGACGATGTTGGTGTACATCACGCCCTCATCCAAGTCCCCGTCACGGTTGACTTCATCGAGGATCTCACTGCCCACAATCTGCTGCGCGCCAGCGGGTCCGAAGTAGGCGTCAATGATAGAAGACATCACGTTATCTGCCCGGCGATTAGTCACCAGCGTGGACAAGATTCCGCCCTGCGTCGTGCCGTGGTTCGGAGTTCCCATGCACACCAGGTGCTTGACGTACTGTGCACCGCCCAGCTTGCGCATCCAATACCGCGCCACCAGCCCGCCTTGGGAATGGCCAATGACGATGACCTTCTCCGCGCCGGTAGCGTGCATGACCGCTTGGGTATAGGCATCAATCTGCGCCGCCGACTCCGGAATCAAACCTGTTGCGCGGGTGCCATAATCAGGCGCGAACACGGCCCAGCCATCCTGGCGTAAGTCTGCGCCGAGCAACTGCCAAATACCCTTGGAATCACACGTTCCGTGAATGAGAATCACCGGCCATGGGCGCTTCGGCGTCAGCTTCGCCGTCCAGTCATCTTCAAAGATTCCGCGCGGTTTCAAACGCGCACCCAACGGCAAAGACTTCACCGGGCTGCCGGAGCCAGCATGCTCCATTCCTTCATCGGAACTAGCCACCCCAACACGGGTGCTGGGACCCTCCGATACCTCATCAGCGCCCGTGTTATCAAAGCTTGCTGCTTTCGATGGATCCGCATGCAACCGCGCAGCAATCTCCGACGCCACCTCATTATGCAATGACACCGCCGGCGCCGTATTTGGCACCCCTAAGCGCCGCGGGCTATTACGCCACTCCCGCAGCTCCGCCAGCGCGCTCTCAATCGGCGCAAACGGCCCGTGTGGACCACTCGCTTCCGGCTCGCCCGGCAGCTCTCGTGCCTCAGTTTCCTCAGTCGGCCGGGCTA
>JAUNRU010000030.1:0-21975 GCA_030535535.1 Corynebacterium casei | reverse complement strand
TGGTAGCCGGAGTTGGTTTCAATGAGCAGCTCGACTTCATCCGGGGACGGGATGAGGTCACGCTCAGGTACGTCCTCACAGATTTCTTCCCAACGGTCGAGTTGTTCTTGGGTCCAATCATCATTGTCGTCAATGTGCACGCTGCCCAGGTAGCCGTCATCAACGAAGAACTGGATGGTGAAAGTGAGATCCCCCAGAGCCGTGAAACGGCCGATAACCGGGAAGCGATAGTTGCCGGGTACAAGCCGTGGAATGTGATTCGGCACGTGGAATTGCCCGGCGTTGAAGTCCGGTTCGGCACCATTCCAGTGATAAACGCTCGCGGCAGCGAGTTGCTCACGCAATTGCGGTGCACCGAAGTCATCAGTTGCCTCCAGCATCGCGCTTATGATTGCCCGCAGGTTATCTGGAATTTCATGCAGCGTACGGTTCGGTGCAACGCGCTCGTTTTCGTCCATAGCTTCTTCAAAGGCTTCATTAAAGATGTCTTCGAAGCTGATTCCACCGTTATCCAAACGGCGTCCTAGCCACCACGCGGCAGCGGAGACAGCACCTTCGCCGGTTGCCATCCACAGGCGTGGGTGGCGCACGCCCGCGCGTTTGATGCTGTCATGTAAACGGGCATCGAGTTTCTCGCCGACTTCCGCGATTCCGAAAACTGCGCCGGCAGAACCAGTGGTGATGGCGGCCCGCCCAACCGGGCCGACGATATCAAAGTCATCTTCGTTAACTGGGCGAAGGCTCGCATGCATGACCCACGCGGTTAGCCCAGCAATCGCACTGCGGTAAGCCAGCCGGCGACCCGTGGTGAGCTTGCGCGGTTCCACCAGCGCTAGCCCTGTGACTGCCGCTGTAGACACAACACCATGAATAACACTGTTTGGGTTGTTGAGCTCTCGCAAAATTCCTCGAAGTTCCATGCCTTAAAAACTACATGGAGTTTTGGCCCCCTAACGCAATGAGTTGATATCAATGTGCCCGGGTAAGTTTTGCCCCGGTAATTGAACTGGACTTAACCCAGCATTTTGGCGAATCTCATTGTTAGAAAACACATACCGCGAAAAGCCTGGCTTGACGTGGATACCGGGAAAATGCGAGTTGAGTAGTTTCACTATTGCGTAACCTTCGCTGTACCAGGCCCACACATCAAATGATTCTGCCCAGCTTGGACGATCATCAAAAGTCTTGCCGTAATCCCGAAATTTGTTGTGAAACTCATTGGTCCACCGAAGAATTCTTTGGCTATCGGAGTCATTGATACCAAGTTCTTGCGGGAGGACATATGGATTCCGAGTCTTCTCCAGTACTAGTTCCGGCGAAGGCCACAGGGAACTGGGATGCCCGTGGTCTGGATAGATACGGATGGTTGGCACATTCTCGGACACAAATTCCAGAGTACTTAGCGTGCGTTCTGCAGTGTGGTGCGTTAGTCTAGCGGCGAATTGCAACGGACTGGACTGCGAGAGGAAGAAAGAGCCCATGATTGGTGTAGCAATCATTGTCGCTGAGATTCTCTTCTGGGTATTCCTGCTTGGAGGACTATTTGTACGCTACGGACTGGGGTGGAAAAAGATTGGCATTTTCCTGCTGGTTCTCACACCCGTTGTAGACCTGGTGCTGATAGCGCTGACTTACAGTGATTTAAGCAGCGGTCAAGACTCATCATTCTTCCATGGTCTTTCGGCCTTCTATGTTGGCTTCTCCATCATTTTTGGCCACGATGTCATCACCGCAATGGATAAGAAATTCCAGCACCGCTTTCATAACAACGGGTTCGACGACGGCGGCGAGGAAATCCATAGCGGCGCGGGGAACTACCAAGAGCAATTGAAGTTGTGGAAGAAGAGCTGGATTGCGTGCGCTGTCTCCCTCATCTTGCTCGGCATCGGTATTGCAATAGTCGGGCTAGCCGGAGCCTTCTGGCTCATCTACTGGGCCATTGCGCTTCTTTCCATTCCACTGCTGTGGTGGTTCATAGGCCCGGTAAGGGCGCGGAAGGAGGCATCGAAAAGCTAAGAATGCTTGATGTCGTGATGTGTCCTTGCATTATGTGAATTGAAGTTGTGAGAAATGAAGAAGCGGCGGCCCACTTGAAGTGTGTGGGACGCCGCTGGTGTTCGGGGTGGGGAAGGGGGGTTGTTAGCCAATGCCCACCAGGGTGGCAACGGTTGGGAGGAAGAAGATAATCAGCGCGCCGCCGATGATGTCAAAGCTGATACCGGTGCGGATCATGCGCGCGATGGACACGCAGCCAGAGCCGTAAACGATTGCGTTTTGTGGTGTGGAAATTGGCAACATGAAGCCGAAGGACGCGCCGAAGGTGGCGGCCATCGCCGGGATGACCGGGTCAACGCCAGCAGCTATGGCGAGTGGAACCACAATCGGAACGGTGACAGCGGCGGCCGCAGTATTACTGGTGGTTTCAGAGATGAGGATGGCCAGCAGTACCGCCATCGCGGTGATAACCAGGCTGCTGGACACGCCCAGCATGTTGTTGAGGCCGGAGCCGATGGACTCCGCTAGGCCGGAGTTACCCAGCATGGCGCCGAAAATCATGCCGCAACCAAACAAGATGATGGTGCCCCAGTCGATCTTTGCCGCATCAGACCAGTCCAGGGTGTACTGCAGCTTCTTTGATTCAACCGGGAGGATGAACAGTAGTACTGCACCCATGACGGCAACAATGCCTTCGTTGAGGCGTTCATCGACAAGCTCATAAAGCGCGGAATCAGTACCGATGAACATGCCCAAAATCGCCGGGAAAATCCACAAGAACACGGTGATGGAAAAGGCGATAACCGTATTGATTTCAGCACGCGACATCTTGCCTTGTTCTTGCTTATGCTTAGCCACAAACTCCGCTACGCCCTCAATCTTGCGGGTCTCAGGGCGGTTAACCAAGAACAAAATTACGGCCAACGCCAACATCATGCAGGCACAAATCGGCAGCGCTGTCATGACCCATTGTCCGAAGGAAATGCGCACGCCGGTGGCTTCTTCAATCAGCCCGCGGCCAATCAAGTTCGGTGGTGCGCCAACCGGGGTGAGCAAACCACCAATAGATGCGCCATAGGCGAGCATCAACATCAACGCCGCACCCACTCGCAAACGCAATGGATCGAAATCTTCTTTCACAATGCCTTTGTCCTGCATGAGCTGCGCAATCACGGTGAGAATACCCAGCGCGGTAGGCAGCAGCATGGCTACGGTTGCGGTGTTAGAGACAAATGCTGACAAGACACAGGTGATAGCGCCAAAGGCCAAGATGATGCGCACGGTCGAATTACCCACTCCAGGCAAACCCAGCACGAAATAGGCCAGGCGCTGCGCCACACCATGCTTCAACATCGCCTGCGCCAAGATGAACGCGCCAATGAAGGTGAAGATTGTGGTCGAGCCAAACGGTGCGAGTACTTCCGATGCCGGGGCCGTGCCAATGAGCACCATCAACCCAACGCCCAGCAGAGCAGTGACCGGAATAGGCAGTGACTCACACAGCCACAGCAAGATGACGCCAACCAACACCGCGGCGACTTTCTGCTGCGTTGGTTCCATGCCGTCGGGGATGATCAGCATGAGGATGAAACCCAGCGGCGCGAGGAAGAACCCGGAAACGCGCCGGATAGTTTCAAATTTCTCTTCCATGGGTGACAACTGCTGCTGTTCCAGGCTGCGGTAGGTTCCGCCACTGAGCAGAACCTCCGTCACGTTGGTGCGAAGTGACCGGCCGCTGTGAGAGCCTAGGTTGCTCTTAGCGCTTGGGGAACCTTGGGCACTCTGTATGCCTTGCGAGCTCGGCGAACTCTGCGAGGTCGTGGTCGATGTGTTGTTGGGCATTTTCATGCCTCCCTCCTGATAGTTGCTAGTATCAGCATGGGATGTGATTTGGATTACGTCCAAGACAAATTCTCACTACCACCCATAGGGCGTTCCTATGTCAGGAGGACACGTGGATATCCGGCAGCTAACTTATTTTCTCGGGGTTATTGACCACGGGGGGTTTGGTAGGGCAGCAGAGGCGATGCATGTTGCGCAGCCATCGCTATCGCAGTCGATCCGCGCGCTGGAGAAAAGGCTCGGGGTGGAACTCTTTCACCGCACCGGACGGCGTGCGGAATTAACCAGCGCGGGGGAACGCCTAGTGCTGCCGGCGCGGCAAGTGCTGCGGGATTTGGAAGCCGCGCGCCGGGCGGTGTCTTCGGTGCGTGAGCTGGAATCGGGAACCGTGAAAGTGGTGGCCATGCCAAGTCCTGGCGTGGAGCCTTTGACCGGATTGATCAAGGCATTTCATTCGCGCTACCCGGGCATGATGGTCAACGTGGAAGGTGCATTCACCCCGGCGGAGACCGTGGAAGCGGTGCGATCTGGCACCGCAGAAATTGGTCTGCTGGGCTCCTCCGGTCAACCGCAAACTGCTGATCTGGACGTCTGCCAACTGGAGTCGCAGCCTTTGGTGTTGATATCCCCGCCGGGTACGGAAACTTCTGTGGACTCTATTGAAAGAAAACACTTGGATGGTTTGGGGTTTGTTATCTCCCAGCGCGGTTCGCTGATGCGGCAGTTGATTGATAGCGCGCTGGTGCATGATTCGGCTACTTCCGTCATCGCGGAAATGGCGCACCGTACCTCATTGCTGCCGCTGGTATGCGCCGGGGTGGGGCACACCGTAATGCCGGATTCGTGGCGGGATATCGCCGAAAGTAGTGGATGTGCCGTGAGGCGAATTGTGCCCGAAGTAAACCTCGACATCTTTGTGGTCAGCCGGCGCGGGGAGCTCACCCCCGGCGGACAAGCGCTCATGGCGCTGATTCACAGCCGCGCCATGGGAACTGATTTTTAGACATAGGCCAAACCTATGTGGGGCGGTGAAAATTGGTCTTGGACTTAACTCGCACACCAACTTTAAATGGGATGTGTCACAGTAACTCTAGGAGCAAGGGAAACACACATGAGCTCGCAAGTATTTGAAATCGCCTCCATTCCAGCCGATGGCGTTGGCCATGAAGTCGTTGAAGCCGGCCGTGATGTTCTTGATGCCTTGGCACAGAACTCCGGCGGTGCCTTCTCATTTGATTGGAAGGACTTTGACTGGGGAAGCGAGTACTACGCCCGCACCGGCCTGATGATGCCAGAAGATGGCCTGGATCAGCTCAAGGACCTGGATGCCATCTTCTTCGGCGCGGTGGGTTGGCCAACGGTGCCAGACCATATCAGCTTGTGGGGTCTGCGCATTGCTATCTGCCAGGGCTTTGACCAGTGGGCAAATATTCGCCCCGTAAATTTCTTGCCCAATGTGGCATCTCCCATCGTGGATGCGCATGAGCGCAACCTGGACTGGATTGTGGTGCGTGAAAACTCTGAGGGTGAGTACTCCGGCTTTGGCGGCCGCAATTTCTCTGGCCGTGCAGGTCTGGGGGAAGTGGCAACGCAGTCCGCCGTGTTCACGGAGGTCGGTTGTGAGCGCATTTTCCGCTACTCCTTTGACCTGGCGCGCACCCGCCCGCGCAAGAAGGTGTCTAAGGTGACCAAGTCCAATGCGCAGCAGTTCGGAATGGTGCTGTGGGATGATGTCTTTGACCGCGTCGCCCAGGATTACCCGGATGTGGAAACCGAATCCGTGCTGGTTGATGCCATGGCGGCCAAGTTTGTGCTCAAACCAGAGGACTTGGATGTTGTGGTGGCATCTAACCTGCACGCGGACATTCTCTCCGATTTGGGCTCCGCGATGGCCGGCTCCTTGGGCCTGGCTGCCAGCGCGAACCTCAACCCGGAGCGCCGCTTCCCATCCATGTTTGAGCCAGTGCACGGTTCCGCGCCGGATATCGCTGGTCAGGGTATTTCTAACCCGGTTGGCCAGATTGGTTCGGCTGCGTTGATGCTGGACCACTTCGGCCTCGATGTGGAAGCAAAGCGCGTGCGCAACGCGATTGAAAAGACCTGTGCTGACGGAATTCGCAGCCGTGAAGTTGGTGGTAGTTCTTCCACCAAGGACATTACGGCAGCCATCATCGACAACTTGGCCTAATGTCTACCGTCTTAATCTGCTGCGACAAGTTCAAGGGCTCCGCCACGTCCGCAGCAGTTTCTGGGGCGCTCGGCACAGCCTTGGCGCAGGCGGGGCACAAGGTTTCTATCGCACCGCTTGCCGATGGCGGCGATGGCACCCTAGAAGCGTTTGACCAATTGGGCTACCGGCGGCAATCAGCACAGGTAACAGGCTCCGACGGTGACTTGGTTAAAGCGGAGTATGCGCTCAAAGAATCAACCGCGGTCATTGAAATTGCTCGTGCCTGCGGGCTGGATTTGGCATCACCCAACGGGCAAGCACCAACCTCGGAAGCGGCCGTGCAGGCAACGTCCTGGGGCGTGGGCGATCTGATCAAGGCCACATTAGATAAAGGTGCGCAGCGCATCATCATCGGACTGGGTGGCAGCGCCACCACGGACGCGGGATTCGGCATGGCCCAAGCTTTGGGCGTGAAGTTTCTTAACTCCGCTGGTGCGGCCATCACGCAGGTGCGGGATTTAAAGCTTGTTCACGCGGTGAATCTGGAAGAGTTAGACCCCCGGCTTGCCGGCACCGAATTTCTCATCGCCTCCGATGTCCGCAATCCGCTGTTCGGAACCAACGGCGCCGCTGTTATTTACGGACCTCAGAAGGGATTGAATGGTGCCAGCGTTATCAAGGTCGATGCCGCCATCAAGCACCTTGCCGCGGTAGTTGAACAGGAAACCGGGCGCGTCGGTGAAGCTGACCGCGCGGGCGCTGGTGCCGCTGGCGGGCTTGGATTTATGGCCATGGCCCTGTTCAACGCCCAGATGTGCTCCGGCGTGGATATGATTTTGGATGAAACCGGCGGCGAAAAACTGCTCGACCACGCCGATTTAGTCATCACCGGCGAGGGTCGCATTGATGCCCAAACGCTCAGCGGCAAAGCTCCGGCCGGCATTGCTGAGCGCGCCCGCAGCCGCAACATTCCCGTGGTCGCCGTGTGCGGACAGAACCAACTCCCGCATGCTTCCGCCAACACACTTTTCGATGCCATCTACAGCCTCACCGACTATGAAGCCGACATCGCGAAGTGCATCCACAACCCGCTACCGATTCTCGAACGCATCGGCGCGGACATCGCCAAGCACCATCTTGCTTAAGACGTCTTTTTGGCGCTGAGCAAACCAGCAATAAACAACGGCAGCGTCTGGATGATTGCCACCACCGTGGTCATCCAGGCGCTGGCGTCGTGTTCTGCCGGACGAACCCAAAACCACACGGTGAACACCGAGGCCACAAGGAAGAAAACCAGGCAATAGATATAAGTCCTTCTCACCCCTCCATCGCCAGAAACAGACTTTCTGAAATTCCACGAGTGAAGCGCTGTCAGCACTGCGAATATGGCGACCCCGACAAAGAGAATAATCCCGCCCCACTCCATGTTGACGGTCTGATACGACACGGCGGCCCACACCGCCAGCAGCAGCCCATAAGAAATAAAGAACAGCGGAACTGATTGCCCGCCTTTTCCAAAGCCTTCCCGCGGCGTTGATGCACTTGTTGTTGCCATTGCTGAATCCTTCCCCCCGATGGTGAGTTCCTTTAATGAAGACTGTCTCCAATGTATCGCAGGGCGCGGGGTGGGCGAGGTAGCTAGGATTGCCCCTATGAGTGATTTGCAGCATGCGCACACGGTAGATGAGGCCATTGATCGACTAGTTGAGCTGTATGAATCATCGTGTCAGCTGGCACGAAAGTCCCTGGAAACCGGTGATTATGACTCATACCGGCACGTGGTTTATCCCAAGATTGTGGTTGATGTCCGCGAATGGCGGCCGATTGATCGTTCCCAACCATTCGGCTACGTCGATGAATCAGGGCGCTACAGCGCAACACTTTCCAAGCCGTACATCATTCGGGACTATTTGTATGAGCAGCTCACCCGTCTGACTGAGAACTATCCCTGTGACATCTATGTCGGGCAGTCATCGGTACGCATCCCTCCGGAATACATCCGCAACGTTGGCGATGTTTCCGAGGCGCGCCGGGCTGGCGATGTCGCCGATGCCATCCCGCGCCCGACTCTCGATGAAGTCCATGACGCAATCATTGATGGTGATTGGGAGGCCTTCCACGGCGAGGAAAAGCCACTGTTTCACTTCGGCCCGCAGCGCTTCGACATCGCGTGTGCGCGAATTGAGCACTACACGGGCGTGGAAGTGGACACGGTGCAAAAGTTCATTCTGTTTACCAACTACGCCATGCACACCACAGAATTCGTGCGCTTTGGCCTTAGCCAGCTCACCCAAGAAGACTCCCGCTACACCGCGCTCGTTCTTCCCAACGGTGAGACGCTGCATTCCGATGACGCCGTCAACGTCGACTACGAACAGCTGACCTTGACTTCACGTTTTCAAATGCCACGCTTCGACTTGGTCACCGCAGCAGGTGATGGCATCACGATGCTCAATATCGGCGTCGGGCCATCCAACGCGAAGACAATCACGGACTGTCTCGCGGTGCTGCGCCCCGAAGCCTGGATCATGATTGGCCACTGCGCCGGCATGGACGGACGCATGCGCATGGGGGACTTGATCCTCGGCAACGCGTACCAGCGCGAAGACAACCTGCTCGACGGCCATGTTGGATCACGCAACCCCATCCCGGCGATTCCCGAAGTCCAGCGCATGCTGGAACTATCAGTCGATGAAATCTATGGCAAAGACAAAACCCTCATGCGTACCGGCACGGTGTTATCCACCGATGACCGCAACTGGGAGTGGCGTACTAGTAGGCAGCTGTGGGAGTGGCTGCGGGCATCGACAGCCGTGGCGGTAGACATGGAATCCTGCACCATCGCGGCAAACGGCTACCGCTACCGCGTTCCCTACGGCACCTTGCTGTCTGTATCCGACCTTCCGCTGCACTCGGTGCCCAAATTGCCGGCCCAAGCCCAAGCTTTTTATTCGAACTCTAAAGAGGCGCACGTGATGTGTGCGGTGCGCACCGTCGAGCAATTAGCGGACAATCCGCAGCGGCTGCATACCCGCAAGTTACGCCGCACAATTGGGGAAGTTCCCTTACGTTAAAAAGCCTGCGAACAGCGGTGGAATCGCAGTCAACCTAATGGTTGTTACCCAAGAGGGTGCTACTTTCGGATGAAATCCCTGAACCCCCGTTGTATTTTAGGTAACCCTAACCTTATAGTTAGGGCGCTTATGATGACAGCTGCCTCGAAGGCTCGGGGCAACACAAAGGAGAATTTGCCATGACAGTAGCTACTTCCCAGCCACTTTCAAAAGCGCTTCGAGAGGCTACCGCCACGGCGCACGATGATGCCGAGGGTTCGGACTTCATGGAGCAGCTGCTGAGCGGAAAGCTCAGCACCGACGCAGTTGCAGAATTTACCGGCCAGCTGTGGTTCGTTTATGAAGCACTCGAGCGCGCAGTACGCGCAATCGCGGATGCTCCATTGGCTGCGTCCATCGTTGACCGTCGCCTGGAGCGTCAGGCTGCGTTGGAAGCTGACCTGGCTGGAATGTACGGCGCTAACTGGCGCGATGAGATTCGTATTCTTCCTGCAACCATGAAGTACGTCTCCCGCCTGGAAGAGATCACCGGTACCGGCGACCCAGTTCCAGTGATTGCCCACCACTATGTGCGTTACCTCGGTGACGTTTCCGGCGGTCAGGTTATTGCGGCGCGTCTGGGCACTTACTACGGCATTGACTCGGAGTCTTTGAACTTCTACGACTTCACCGCAATTGGCAAGATTCCTCCATATCGCAACGCTTACCGCGAGGCTTTGGATGAGTTGGAGCTGAATGAAGAGCAGCGTGAGCTTTTGCTGACTGAGGCGCAGGCGGCGTTCCGCTTCAACTCCGGTGTCTTTGCAGACCTGGGCAACAAGTACAGCGTTGGGGCAGCAGAGTAGCTTTCCGATGTACGTGTGAAACGTGAAAAATTCAATTCAATAGATGGCCCGTAGCCGACCAACTGGTGGCGCTGCGGGTCATTTTTTAACCCCGGAAAGGGGAGTCTAATAGTTTGATGAAATCGTTGTAAAGAAAAACCTATTAAATTCGCCAGATTGAAAACCATCGATATGCAGGGATTATATGTTTCTAACCTTAGGGTTTCCATATTTTGGGTGGGCTTACCTACGTAGCGCACGAACTGCAATCCGTTTAATGTTGGAACACGAACGCAGCGCACGAAGTGTTCGCATAAGTTGAGAGCATGATCGCTGCGCGGTAGGTACCTAAAAGTATCTGCAACACTCGAATTTCTGATTTTGAAGTTGAAGAAGAAGCACGAAGGAAGAGGAATAATCATGGATGAGAAGCTCGTAACCGCAATCAACAACCAGGTCACCAATGAGCACCAGGCTGCAATGATCTACACCCAGCTGGGCTACGAAATGGATGACTTGTCCTTCCCAGGTATGCGTGACTGGTTCATGGCTCAGGCTGAAGAAGAGCGTGAGCACGCTCAGAAGTTTGCAGAGCACCTGCTTGCACGCGGCTACCGCGTTGAGCTCAGTGACATCACCATGCCAGCAATCAAGGCTCCAACCCCATTGGACGCTTTCGAGGCTGCATACGCTCACGAGCAGAAGGTCTCCGAGGATATTCGCGAGATCGTCCGCATCGCTGATGAGGTTAAGGACCTGGACTCCCGTTCCATCCTGAACTGGTTCATGAACGAGCAGATTGAGGAAGAGGACACAGTTTCCGAAATCATCGACCAGGTCAAGCTGGTTGGCAACGACGGCTCTGGCCTGCTGCGCATCGACCGCACCCTGTCTTCCCGCCAGCCTGCAATCGACGCCTAGGCGCCGCTGTTGGCCTTTAATGCCAACAGTCTATGCCGAGGTGTGAGGCCACTTCTGTGAGAAGTAGGCCACTGTAGAAATAACATCTCGGTATAGATCTGGCATTCTTCTTCCATTTTTCATATGAATGGTGGGAGAATACTTGCTATGTCACCAAAGCAAAAGTTCGCGTTTTGTGCATTTCTTATAAGTTTAGGATTTGCCATGATGTGTGGAATCACCCTCATGGCCACACACGTAGCTTTAGGGACTTTTCTTTTTGCTTTCGCACTTATGCTCTCCCCACTCGCCGCGATCTTCATGTTGTTGGCTAGCTGGTTTATGAGGTCCAGTGCAATCTCCAGAGCCTTGTTTGGGCTCAGCGGAACACTGGTGGTGACCTCCCTGGCATTTTCTATTTTCACTCCCTTCGGCACGCTGCCCGGCATAAGCATTCCGGTGTTTATGGCTGGCACCGCTGTCGGAGTAGGCGCCGTCTTAATGGTCAGCCCCTATGCCAGGTTTGATGGTCCCTTCAGATATCTGCAGCCCGGTTCCGGCGCCGCGGTTACTACAACAACAAGTAGCAACCAGATGGTCGGGAGCAGATAACAAAGCCTGCGCCCCGGTTTTGAAAAATTAAATAGTTTAGCTGACCGCGTAGATGATATTCTGCGCGGTCAGATTCCTGTTCTGTCGTGTTCTGTCGCGTGTAAATTGCCTTGTCCGAACAAGGAGTCACAGATTTAGTGACAAATCATTAAACTGGACCGAAGGAAAGCGCAGTGTTGCAGTGTTAAGGACTGGTTAGAATCTAAACATGAGTACGAGAGTGTTGTTTGACCTCTATGGGGTCTTTCTCACGCAGGGAGTAGAGGACTCTCTGGCGCAGCTGACTGATGTGGTTAATGTTGACGCTGCTCAACAATTCCACAAGGCTTATCTGGAACTGCGCCCCGAATTGGAAGCCGGAAAAATCAGTGATGAGCGCTGGTGGCAGCAGCTCGCGCTGCGCTCCGGGGTGAACAATGGTGAAATTCCGGAAATCGCCCGCGCGCTGGATTCTACATTCGAGCTCAACTCCGAAGGCCTGGATATGGCCATGGCTGTTATTGATGCCGGCTATGTCACCGGTGTCTTCGCCAACATCTCCCCAGGGCTGGCGCAGATGGTGCGCGAGCGCTTTGGGTGGCTCGATGAATTCGCGGCCGTCATCTTCAGCTGCGATATCGGGGTGTGCAAGCCGCACGCAGAGGCTTTCGATGTCGCCGCGGAAGCCCTCGGCGCAGCACCCAAAGACACCGTCATTTTTGACCCCAACGAAGAATTCGTCGAGGCCGCCAAGGCCGCTGGCCTGCAGGCGCACGTTTATAAGTCACCGCAGCAAGCACTCGCGGTGCTGGAAAAGCTCAAACCTTAAACGGCTAGCTGGCTACCCGGTGAAGTTCTCTTCAACTGCGCAGTGATGCGCGGCGGCGCGGTGCCGCCGATTCCAGCGGGGAGCCATTGGGCTGCAAGGTCAGCGGAACGCGCAGCAGCGGATCGAGCGCCGCAGCACGGGCGATGGCTCGCACGATTTCGCGGTGAGTTGGAATCAAGCGCAGCTGCAGCTCGTGCACGGCATCATTGCTTACAGGCTGCTCCGCATTTTCATCGGCATAAACGGACTCCGCCAAGTCAGAGGAAGCGCCATCGCTTGCAAATTGACCCTCGGTGCTGTGCGCGGCGCGGCGTTCAGCGATGAGCTGGCGCACAGATGCAGCAAAGATCTGCGCAGCATTCGGGTCATCAATGAATGCAGAACCAGCCAAGACAACGGTGACCGGGTTATGTTCAATGACCAAGTCCGCCGCGATGGAGCCAAGCAAACGTGCGCGCTCGTCCAAGATTTCACGCGCCGTGGCATTGTTCTCCGCCAGTTGTGCGGCCTCAGTGAGGCTGCTGGCGTGGACATCATTGACCGCCAAAGCATCCAGCACTGCTTGGGTGGCAACGTTGTCCTCTGAAGAAACATCCTGCAGGTTGAGCAGCTTGGAAGAAATGGTTGGCAGCGGAACCAGCTGGGTCACACCGTCTTTGGTGGACAGCGCCGCACCCGTGGAGTCATCAGCGAACAACACCAGCACGTTGCCGGTGTTGTTCAGGTCAGCGCTTTGCGTCTCCGAGCCCAAGATGGCAGGAATAGCCGAAGACACCACGACTGGAACGTTGAACTGGTAGCGCAGGCGGGCAGCAATATCCACACCTTCCCAGCCCAAGTTGGATGCCCACACCAGGCCGTCTTCATCCACAGCGCCAGAGGTAGTAACACCAACAGAAACCAGCGTGCGGGCGGTGCCCGTGGTCAGGCGGTTAACGCCGGCCATGATGTGCTCAATGAAATCGGACTCGCTCAGGTGCGCGACAGGGGTAGAGATGTCATCTTCACGCAAGGTGCGGCCCATGGTGTCAAACAGCGCGATGTGCGTCTGCGAGGTACCAATGGCAATACCCGCCAGCATCCAATTGCTGTCCGCGACTTCCAAAGGAACCGTCGGGCGACCGCGCCCGCGGGTGCGCGTTAAGTCAGTGCGCTCCTGCACCAGACCCGCCTCCAGTAGCGCGGCGGTGGCTCGGGTGATAGTGGGCTGGGACAGCCCAGTGGCCTCCACAAGTTCACTGCGCGTGATGATGGGATTGAGTCGCACCAAATGCAAGCAACGCGCAGCAGGGGTTTGTGGAGGTGTAAATACTGGGCCGGGCTTAATCATGAAGATATACTAACCTGCCTAGACCGCATTGTCTAATACCCCCAACCGAGCTGTCTACAGAAATTCAATTTTTACCCATTCAACAGCATGAACACCTGACAAATGTGAAGTAGACAGAGAGGTTCAGAATTGCTGTAAAACCGCTGGTTTCTTTAGGGAAATAGAATCTCTGGCAGGGAATATGCGGCTTTATTTGTAATATGCACGGTCGCCAAATCGCTCAGATCGCTAGGTTGTGGAGATACCTCAATAATGGGGGTCTTTGCCCGATGCGCAATCGTCGGTAACCCCGCAGCAGGCCACACCGATCCCGACGTTCCAACGATGACAACCGCATCCGCAGCCGACATATATTCTTCCGCCTTCTCCCACTGATCTTGCGGCAAAGATTCCCCGAACCACACCACGCCCGGACGAATCAGTCCCGAACACTTCTCACATTCCGGTGGCGCAAGCCGCGGTGTGGGAGATTCCGGAAGCTCAATCTCGCGGGAGTAACGGGCGTGGCAGGAGGAGCATCGAAAAGCAAAAAGCGAACCGTGTAAATGGGCAACCTCTCCGGTGCCGGCCCGCTCATGCAAGTCATCAATGTTCTGCGTCGTGACCGTCACCTTGCCCGGATGCTTTGCGATTGCTTCGTGCCCAGCATGCGGCACCGCCCGCCGCGCAAGCCGCGCGCGCCATAAATACCACGCCCACATCGGTTCCGGATCGCGCTGCCACGCCTCAATCGAAGCCATATCCTGCGGGTTGACCTTCTCCCACAAACCCGTCCGCGCATCCCGGAACGTATCCAGCCCGGAATCAGCAGACATGCCAGCGCCAGTGAAAAAGTGCACGTGGGAGGCGTCATGAATGATCTCACGTGCTTGAGCCACGGTATCCATGCGCCCAAGCTTATATGCTGAAACGTATGAAATCAGTCGCTATTTATTGTGGATCCTCGCTGGGTAATTCACCGCGCTTTGCACAGGTTGCGCAGGATATGGGCGCAGAACTCGCGCGTCGGGGGCTGCGCGTTGTGTATGGCGGCGGCAATGTTGGCCTGATGGGCACGGTTGCGGATGCCGCGCTGGACGCCGGTGGGGAAGTAGTCGGCGTGATTCCACGGCAATTGATTAATAGGGAAATGGCGCACACGGGGCTGACTCACCTGGAAGTTGTGAACACCATGGCGCAGCGCAAGACCCGCATGGAAGAACTCGCCGATGCCTTCGTGTGCCTGCCCGGCGGGGTGGGCACCTTGGAAGAAGTGGTTGAAGTTCTCACCATGCAGCAGCTCGGGCATGTGCACGGACCAGTCGGACTGGTCAACGTGGACGGGTTTTGGGAGCCATTCATGCAGACCTTGCGATCGATGGCGGCCTGCGGTTTTGTGCAAACCCGCTACATTGATGCCATAGCGTTATCTTCCGACCCAGCGGCCATTTTGGATAAATTCGCAGGTTGGACTCCCATCGGCGCGAAATGGGCCTAAAGTTGTGCGGCGCGCCGGGTGATTGGGTGTGCAACCAGCTTTATTGAAAGATAGACTTTGCTTTCATGAGTTCTGAGCACCAAATGGCTCGCGAGCCGTCCTTGCTGGATGCCTCCTGCGATAATTTTCTTGCAGACCTAGCGAAGCTAACCCCTACTGACGCAACCGAGTGGGGCATTGAAGGCTACGAAGGTGAGTTGCAGGATTTCTCGCCTGAATACTTCACCGCTGTAGCGGACCGTACCCGTGACATGGTCGCGGACTTGGACGCACTGGATGACAGTACGGACGAGTCTGATGACGATGATGATTTTGATGACGTTGATTACGTCACCGCAGAAGTCCTGCGTGACCGCCTGTGCCTGGAGCTCGACCTGCACCACCATGGTGAGGATATTCGCAGCCTGAATAATATTGCGTCTCCGGTGCAGACTATTCGCGATACTTTGCTGTTGATGCCGCATGAGACGGCGGAGCAGAAGGACGCTATCCGTTCCCGCCTGTCCAAGGTGGAGGCTTCGCTGCAGGGTTACCGAGAGTCATTAGTGGAAGCAGCTAATCAGGGCATGGTGGCACCAACGCGTCAGATCAATGAGGTTATAGGCCAGTGCAATGCGCTTGCCGATGCCAACTCGATGCTCGACGGCCTGGGCCTAGACGAGGATAGCGCTGAAGTAGAGGCCGCGAAGGTGGCGTTTGATAGTTTCTCCGCCTGGTTGTCTGCTGAGCTGCAGCCATCATCTGCCAATGAAGACGCTGTGGGACGGGAGCGCTATGCGCGCTTTTCCAAGCTGTTCGTTGGTGACTCCGTGGACTTGGATGAAGCTTATGAGTGGGGTCTGAACCGCCTGCACGAAATCAACGCTGAGCAAGAAAGTATTGCCAAGGAGCTTTACGGCCCTGACACCAACCTGCGTACTGCGGTGCGCAAGTTGAATGCTGATGAGCGCTACCAGCTGCATGGCAAAGACGCGCTGGTGGAGTGGATGCAAGGTGTTGCGGATAAGGTTATTGCTGACCTCAACGGCACCTACTTTGATATCCCTGAGCAGGTCCAGGAGATTGAGTGCAAGATTGATCCTTCCGGCACCGGCGGAATCTTCTACACCCAGCCGACTGAGGATTTCTCCCGCCCTGGCCGCATGTGGTGGTCTGTCCCTGCTGGCCAGGAAGTCTTCCACACCTGGCAGGAGCTGACCACGGTGCATCATGAGGGCGCACCCGGACACCACCTGCAGATTGGTCTGGCGCTGATGGAGCCAAACCTGAACTCCTGGCGCCGTAACGCCTGCTGGAATTCAGGCCACGGCGAAGGCTGGGCTTTGTATGCTGAGGCGCTCATGGCTGAACTGGGCTACATGGATGATCCGGGCTACCGCATGGGCCTTTTGGATTCGCAGCGTCTGCGTGCTGCCCGCGTGGTTGTTGATATCGGACTGCACCTGGGCAAGAAGATGCCTGATGGCTCCGGCATCTGGGACAAGGCACACATGAAGTCCTTTATGCGTGAAAACACCGCCATGGATGACGCCAACCTGGCCTTTGAAGTCAACCGCTACCTGGGCTGGCCTGGCCAGGCGCCAAGCTACGCGATTGGTGAGCGCCTGTGGCACAAGACCCGCGATGACGCTGTCGCCCAAGGCATGACCGCGCGCGAGTTCCACTCCCAGGCACTGTCTTTGGGTTCCATCCCAATGTCCATCCTGCGCGAAACCATCCTGGACTAGCCTCGAGTAGCCTCGGCTAGTCCAGGATGGGAGCTACTTAAGTTCCTTTAGCTTGTCTTGAAGCTCCTGCGGCAAGGACGCGAACCATTCTTCTTCGCCTCCTGGCTCCGGCAGGAGCTTTCCGTATTCCGTCATGTGCTCACCGGGGATTTCATTGATATACACCCACACGTGTTCTGGCGACAGCTCCAAGAGCGCCGCGGTACGTGCCGTGATTTCCTCCAGCAGCTGCGTCTTTTGCTCGGAGGTTCGCCCCGAACGAATATCCGCGTGAATCCACACGTGTCCCTCGCGCGCTTCTTGGCCCGCGAGAAACAGCGCGCCCTCATCTAGATCATGGAATAGTACCTGCACGAAATAGCGCGGGGCCAGCGCAATCTCCGAATGCAGCGAGGTGAGTAGCTTCGCTACATCACCCCGTTGTTGTGGGTTGATGACACCGCGGCGTGAAGTAACAGCATAAGTAGGCATAGCTCATCATATGACGAGTTCTACGGGAAAGTTGAAAACCTGAAACATGGGGTATTCGTTTCGAATTATGCAACAGTAGCAAAATACTCGAATAATATTCATTCTATCCTCGGGCGGGCGGAGGCAGTGAAGGACTTGGGAAACCTAGAGGTGGTGGAGTTCCCAACGCCAGGACATCTCTCTGTGGGAAAGGCGGAAGTATCGGTTGCCCCTTTTCGTCGAACAGTAGAAATGATAGGTTCACGCAAGGGAATTGCCATAGTTTGTTAATCTTCTTTTCTTGAATGCTAAGCCGGAATTGGGGGTCTATACCTAGGAAGACTGACTGACAGGGCGAGTGTATTCAGGAAAGTGATTCCGAAATCTAGTATTAACAGAAGCTTTGGTGTTCCTAATTCTTTTCCACAACTTTCAAGGAAATTACTCATGTTACGTTCAGATTCGAGGAGAATGCCGCTTTTTTTGCTCATCTCAATCCTCGTCACATCTTTATTGATTTTCAGCGCAGGTAGTGCTGCTGCGGTTCCCCTCAAGGGGCAAAAGATAGAAACTGTTTCGCCTGAAACTGGTGCCTCAATAAGCTGGCAAACTCCGGAGCAGCCT
This sequence comes from Corynebacterium casei, assembly GCA_030535535.1. Lineage (GTDB taxonomy): Bacteria > Actinomycetota > Actinomycetes > Mycobacteriales > Mycobacteriaceae > Corynebacterium > Corynebacterium casei_A. The sequence goes on along the minus strand of JAUNRU010000030.1, from coordinate 4,142 downwards.
TCTGCTCAGCTTCGTCGAGCAACAGAATCTCCGGCGGTTGAGTTTGAGTCAAAGTCGGTTGAGGATGGGGCTCAAACCTTAATTACAATCAATGATTCAACTGCCCCGGAGCGATATGAATTTCCAGTAGCACTACCGGAAGGCGGGCGCTTGGAATTGCAGGAAGATGGATCAGTAAGCCTCAATGTGAATGGGATGCCGCAGGGTGGCTTTTCAGCACCATGGGCTCATGATGGCAATGGGGCCGAACTAGCTACTCATTTTGAGGTTCAAGGAAGTACTTTGGTCCAAGTTGTCGAGTTCACTGAGAATACGACGTTTCCAATTACTGCCGATCCTCGATTCGATTGGGGAAATATTTCAGGACACGCGTGGCTCAACAAAGAAGAGACCCGGAAAGCTACAGCGATTACAGCTGGGGGAGGTTTGGGGGCCTTGCCTTGGTTAGCATTAGTGCCTCCAGCATTCAGTGTTCCGATTGGATATAACTTGGCAGCAATTGGGGGATGGGCGGTTGCTGCTCAAGCGCAGGGCAAATGCCTTGCCTTGAAATTCGGTGTAACCGGTGGCACTTTGCCACCTACGATTGGAGTTAGCCCTGAACATCACACCGGTGCAGATTGTTATTAGAAGGACGCGCGATGCCGGAACTAGGTAAAAGACAGCAGAAGTGGAATCTCGCTTTCGGAATAGGAACTTGTCTTATTGTAGCTTCGGGTGTGATATCTCGAATCTACCGTGGCAGTGAATCCGGACATGAAACCTTGTACTGGATAGGGCAGATTTCGGCTGTTACATTGTTATTCATTGTTAGCTGGTGGTGCGTGACGCATCTTGGCGTCATTCAGGGCAAATTCCTTGCGTTTATGTATGCGGGATACTGCTCTGCATCAGCGATTAGTGCTGCTACGGCTGGGGAACTGACTGGGGCTGTTATCACTTTCGTTGCCATTTTCGTGGTGTCACCGATTTTTCTCACAAACGCACGTCTAAATGAGACTGCAAACAATGCGATAGACGAATGACATAACTGGTCGCTACTTTGTGCTGCCGGTGTGTACGAGGTAGCACCGTAGTAGAGGAAGGATGGCGCTTAGAATGGATTCTGCCTAAGATTCCATTCTAAGTAGGTCTCCTATTTGTAAATGCGAAGAACCACTTTGTCTCAGAACTGGAAATAGAGAAGAGTTCCTGAATTTGAGTACAGAAATTGAACATTAGATTCCGAACCTAGCTGATGTTGAGTAATCAGCTGGAGCCGAATTCTGCGAATTAGAAAAATGTCCGATACAGTCGATTAGTTCTTTTCACGCCCTCGGAATAAGAAACTGAGGATTTGCGGTAGATAGGCCGCCACTGTGAGCACCAGGATCAGGCGAATGATCTGCAAGGAGACCACGATGGGCCCCGCCCCGCCTTCAGAGGACAACGCCAGAACGGTCTCCAGCGCGCCGGGGCTGGTCGCCAAATAAGCCTCGAAGTAGGTGATGCCAAAGACAGCCATCACTGGCAATGCGAGGGTGGCGCACGATGCCAAGATGAGCGCGATCAATCCAAAAGTTGCGGGTAGCTGGCGGCCAAAGTGGCGTAGCGTCGGCATGGACAGCCCACCGCCGCAGACCCAGCCGATGGACAAAAACGCGAGGATGCGGAAGATTTCCAGCGGCTGCATGGTGACGCCATCAGGAAGAAAGAAAGACACCACGACGGTGAGCACAATCGGGCCCATAACGGATGCCACCGGCATGCGCAGTTTCTTACCAATCGGCTCGCCAAAAGCGGCGATGGCGAGGACCAGCAGGATGACCCACCAGGTGGTGCTGGCTTGCAGCGAGGCATCTGAATCACCCGCGGGGTGCGGCATGAACGTCACCAGCAGCGGAAGGCTGATGGACACACACAACAAACGCAGGTACTGCGTGAGGGCGACGTAGCGGAAGTTGGCGCCGAGCTCATCGGCAAGCGGTGGCATCATCGACGCCCCACCGGGAAGAAGCGACAGCACGCCAGTCTCACGCGAAATCGCGCCCTTTTGCATCTTGGCCAGCAACAGCCCGCCAACCATACAAAACGCAACCGAAGCGATACCAACAGCAACGCCCATGGGCACATACTGAACCAGCTGGCCTGCCGATGACAGCGTCAACGGCACCGCCGCCATAATGCCAATGAAGCCGCGCGACAGGCTGTAAAAATGCTTGTTCACCGGCATATCGCGCTGCGAAATCAACGCCACCGAACCGGAAGCCACAATCGCCGCCAAAATCCACGCGGCGGGCACATTGAGCCAGTCAAACAATGAGCCCAGCACCACGGATGCCGGGACCACAACTAACCAGCGGAAATCCATGTGCCTGCCTTTGGGGGAGTCAGCGCTCTTTTTATTGACCTATCCAAGACCCTCTAGGGTATCACCGGTTTATAGTAATGCCATGGAACTAGAGCTTGCGCAGTGGGCGCTTTTGCTGGGCGGCGCCGCGATTGCCGGGTGGGTCGATGCCGTTATCGGCGGCGGGGGACTCGTGCTCATTCCGCTGATCATGGCGGTCATTCCGGGGGTTGCGCCCGCAACTGCACTGGCCACGAACAAAGTCGCTGCGGTCTCCGGCACCGCCTCCGCTGCATTCACGCTGATGCGTACGGTGCGCCCGCCGATGAAAGAAACCTTAAAGCTAGCGCTCATCGCCGGCATTGCCTCCGCAATTGGTGCGCTCGCGGCCACGTTGATGCAAGAAGAGTTCATGCGCCCGCTGATCATCGTGCTGCTGGTGGCTGTGGGAATCTTCGTAGCCTTCAAGCCAACATTTGGCACCGGTTCCTCCGAAGGCGTGCGGGGCGGCTGGCGCACCTGGGCCGCACTTGCCGCCGTTGCTGGTATCGGTTTCTATGACGGCATCTTCGGCCCCGGCACCGGCATGTTCCTCATCATGAGCTTTACAGCCATCTTCTCGCAGAACTTCATCAAGTCCGCCGCCATGGCCAAGGTAGTCAACACCGCCACCAACCTCGGCGGGCTCGCTACGTTCATCATCGGCGGCCACGTCTGGTGGACACTTGGAATTGCCCTTGCGATCGCCAATATCGCCGGCGCCCAGCTCGGCGCCCGCACCGTGCTCGGCGGCGGCACCAAACTGGTCCGCTACGCCCTACTCACCTTGGTCGTGGTGATGTCCATAAACCTCGCATGGCAACAGTGGTTTTAGTGCACCTTTGGGATTAAAACCACCGGCCGGAGATTATCGGTTGATCAGATCCATTGCTCCCATCGTGCTGAGGTCATGCGTGTTGCCCAGTAGTTTCCCGCCTGGGGTCACAAGCTTGACCTTTCCGCGGTGTCGAATCATCTGTCCGCGTTTTGGTTTCGTGAAGTTCTTGCCCTGAACTTCGCCGTCGTCGTTGACGCCGTTGTGATAGCTACACAGCGTGGTCAGATTCGAAGGATTCGTCTGACCACCATGCTTATGCGCATCAATGTGGTGCACTTGGCACCTATCGCCTGGAACTTTGCAGTCCGGCCACGGGCACACCAGGTTTTCTGCCATCGCCAGGATCCGCTGCTTGCCGGACGCGAACCGCGCCTCATACAAATTCACTGGACCGGCGGTCGGGTGGAACAGACCGGCGTAAATCTTGTCGCCCAACGCGCCTTCCAAGGCCGCGTTGACAAATTCTGCACCAGTCATAGTCGTGCCATCCGACAGGCCAACCACGACCTCATCACCGTTGCCGCAGGAAACTTTGGCAAAATCATCCAGCCCAATGGCAATAACAGTGCGGTATTCAGGCTTGAGAACACCACCGCCGCCATCGATGTGTTTCCAGAACGCTTCTAACAGTGCCTTGGAGCGTGGCTCTGATGAGGTCTCTATGGCGTCGAGAGTTTTCTCGAAATCAATAATGCGGCGCTGGGTATCGGTAATACTCATGGTGACCATGCCATTCTTCGGACGTCCTACGCGGACACCCTTTTCTTTTGGTTTCTCACCGACAATTTCATCAACGCGCTGATTGCCCAAGGCATTGACTTCCTCGTAAGTGCCCTCGTGCGCAATCAACTCCGCGCGGAGTTTCCACGCGGCACCGCGCTGTTTCTTTAACTTCTGGGCGTGACTATCAATCATTTGAAGGCGCTCCATACTCAG
>JAUNRU010000088.1:0-6742 GCA_030535535.1 Corynebacterium casei | reverse complement strand
GCGTTGACCGGCATTGACGGCGTTGAGAAGATTGTTCGCATTGATGGCCGCGGCGTGGATATGCGTGCTACCGGCCGCAACCTGTTCTTCTCCTACACTGACCGCCCAGGTGCGCTGGGTGTTGTTGGTTCCGTTCTCGGCGGTGCCGGCATCAACATCCAGGCAGCGGCCTTGACCCAGGGTAAGAAGGATGACGCCGCAGTGCTGATTCTTCGCGTCGAGCGCGAGGTCAACGATGAACTCATCGCCGATATCCAGGACAAGCTCGAAGCAAAATCCCTCCAGGTCAACTTCGACGCTTAATAGAATTTAAGGCCACAGCTTCAGCTTCACCAGCAACCCAGGTTGGATTGAAGCTTAAGTAGGCAGAAAGAAACGCCAGCATTGCTTGACGATGTCTGGCGTTTCTTTTGTTTTGCCCCTCTCTTAGAGAGGGCCTTCTGATTGTGAGCCGCGCGACCTCAGTACCGCGAGCAGGATTCCGTTGGTGATTAAAAGCATGAGGTTCATGCCGACGTAAGAGAAGAGCACCCCCACGCCCTCTTGGGTGCTGACACCGTAGGAGACTCCGAAGCAGAAGAACGTGGTGAAGCCCGCGGCGCTGAAGACCGTCACGGTAGGGAGGACGCCTGAGCACCGCGAGTACTTGGCGGTAACTAATCTACTGAGGGCAATGATGGTGATGCCACAGCAGATGACCTGCCACACCATGAACTGATTGGACATCCCGTGCTGGAAGAAGTTCACTGGCCCTGAGCTGCCGTCCCAGGTCAACCAGAGTAAGCCCGATACAAGTCCGGCAAGAAACGCCAGCGCCATGCCAGGTACTGGCATGAAGCGTTTGGGCATGCCTGTAGCTGCGCCCGTCGCGGGGTCAACGTTAGCGCGATTCTTGTTCAAGCCCCACGCGGTGACAAACACCAGCAGCATGATGAACGCAGTCGGGACGACGGCGAAGATGAATGTTCCCCATAAGAATTGGCCGGCGTTGAATCCTATGTCCATGTTGCGTGCCTGCTTTCAGCGTTCGGAATTAGTTCCCGTGCGGGCAATGCCATCGAATCTACGCTACTTAAAAGGGAGAGGTGAGGATCAAAGGTGGGTAATGCTAGCAACTCGTGGGTAGTTCCACTAAACTAGTTTTATCCACCCTATGAGAAAGGTGTTTCACATAATGAAACTTGCGGTTATCGGCGGCGACGGAATCGGCCCAGAGGTTACAGTGGAAGCAGTAAAGGTACTGCGCGCTGTACGCGATGATATTGAGACTACTGATTTTGATCTCGGCGCAACGCGTTATCTCAACAATGGTGAGCTGCTCACCGATGATGACCTGGCTTCGTTGCGTGAGCATGACGCTATCTTGCTGGGTGCGGTTGGCGCACCAGGTAAGGTTCCACCAGGAATCCTGGAGCGCGGTTTGCTGTTGAAGCTGCGTTTCGCGCTGGACCACCACGTGAACTTGCGCCCATCCAAGCTGTACCCAACTGCGGTTTCTCCTTTGGCTAACCCGGGCGAGATTGACTTCGTGGTTGTCCGTGAGGGCACGGAGGGTCTGTACGCCGGCAACGGCGGTACCCTGCGCCAGGGCACTGAGCATGAGGTGGCTTCGGAGGTTTCTCAGAACACCCGCTACGGCGTGGAGCGCGTTGTGCGTGATGCCTTTAGCCGCGCGCAGAACCGCCGTAAGAAGCTGACCTTGGTGCACAAGACCAACGTGTTGGTCAACGCTGGTGACTTGTGGCAGCGCACCGTTGATGAGGTCGCACCGGAATTCCCAGATGTTGAGGTGGACTACAACCACATTGACGCGGCCACCATCTACATGGTTACTGACCCATCCCGTTATGACGTCATTGTCACCGATAACCTCTTCGGCGACATCCTCACTGACCTTGCTGGTGCAGTGGCAGGCGGCATTGGCCTGGCTTCCTCCGGCAACATTGACTCCTCTGGCGTTAATCCATCCATGTTCGAGCCAGTACACGGTTCCGCACCGGATATCGCCGGCCAGGGCATTGCTGACCCAACCGCAGCAATCCTGTCCGCAGCGTTGATGCTGCGCCACCTGGGCGATGAAGACAACGCACAGCGCATTGAGAAGGCAGTGGCGGAAGATGTCTCCGCACGCGGCGACGCACAGGTCAAGACCGTTGAGGTCGGCGACCGCATCGCAGCAGCACTTGCTTAATTAGTCGCAGCACTAGAAGATTTTTCGAAGCAGCCTCGCAATATTCCCCGTGTTGGCTCAGGACTATCTGAAGCCAGGGCGGGGAATACGCATATCTTTGGGTCCCCTTACGCTGCCACGCGCCTGTAGTAGACACGGTGCGGCAGATTTCGCATTTGACAGCGGATACTTAAGAGCTTTGTAGTACCTGGAGATTGCACATGTCACTTGATGTCATTGAACTTTTAGGCCTGGTTGTTTCGGCGATAGTCATGCTTTACACATTGTTATCACGGTTCTCGGTGTCTGATGAGCTCGAGCGAGCAAAGGCACTGCAGGAGGCAGCGCGGCTTTTTGATGATCTCGAGTCGCAGGGGCATGACTTCGGCGCTGAAAAGGGCATCGTGTTTAGCAATGATGCATTGGTGGGGTACAAGAAGAGCCTGCGCAATCTTCATTTTCACACTACCTTCGGAGTCGGAGAGATCTCGCTGATGGCATTGGTTAGTTTTGTTCTCGCACTGGGGATCTACCTCATGTCAGTCACCGTGGAAACGGGCATCGGGGCGGTGCTGTGGTACGCCCTGGCGCTATTTGCGCTCATTGGTGTGCCCGCGGTATGGATCTTTGTTCGCCGCTACGTCATCAACCGTGAGTCGCGTGAGATTTCAGATGAAGAGAAAGCGCGACTGCTTGGTCGTTCCATCGAGGGCTAGTCCCGCAGGGGGAGCTTTGTTATCGAAGTGTTTACCCCTGGCCCCTTGGCGTTACGGATAAACACGTGCCACGGCAGTAACATTGGCAACTGATGAACACTCAATTTGTTTCTAATTCGCAGGCCGAAGACCGTACCAACGCAGTAGCTGGTCGCCGTCAGTTGCGGCGTCGGGGACGTGTGGTCGTGGCGACTGTGGCTGCGGCCTTGATGGTCGCTTCGTGCAGCGTGTTTACTTCCGGTGATGACAACGCTCAGGATGGGCAGTCGGCGTCGCAGGATGCGCCAACAGCGCCAAGCTTTGCGGTGGATTCGCCGACGGCATTGTCGGACGCGGATCCGTCAGGTGCGGTGGCGGCGCAGCACTTCTTCCCGGCGGAGGCAGGGGATAATGATCCGACATCGGAGCAGTTGATGGTTGCTGGCGCGGAGAAAGCAGATCAATATGCGGCGGCTCAGGCGGCGATTAATGCTGGTGCGCCGATGATGATCATCCCTGATGGCGCGGAGGGCGAAGAAGCCAAGGCGAAGATTAAAGAGCTGGCGCCGAAGGAAGTTATTGCGTGGGGTCTGGATTTGAGCGAGGACCCGGCGCTGACAGATACGGATATTGAATTCCAGGTCGGCGGCGCGCAAGAAGATGGTTCCGCTGAGGATGCGGAGACCACCGAAAGTGACGCGGCGAACGAAGATGCGGCACCAACGTCGATGGCGGAGCTGGTGGCGCTAGAAGGTCCGAATGATGGCCAAGATGGTATGCCGCAGGTACTCGTTGGCCCGGGGACTAACGTGGCGCAGGTGGCTACGGCGCGTGCGGCGGGTGCGCCGGTGCAGGTGTTGGCGGCAGCTGATCCGCGTGCGACATCGGAGTCGATGGCGGCTATTGCAGAAGGTAATGCGGTGGCATTGGGTGCGGGCTTTGGGTCGCAGGAAGAGTTTGATGCCCAGGTCAAGCTGGCGGCTAATGGTGAGCTGCCAGGTGGCGGCGGATTGGTGTTCCCAGGTCGTCGCATGGTGGCGCTGTACGGGCATCCATCCGGTGCGGCGCTGGGTGTGATGGGGGAGCAGAACCCGGAAGAGGCGGTGAAGCTGGCGCAGAATTATGCCAATCAGTACCAGGAGCTCACGGACTATCCGGTGGTGCCGGCGTTTGAGATTATTGCAACGGTGGCATCAGATGCGCCTGGTGGAGATGGTGACTACAGCAATGAGTCTGACCCGGAGGAGTTGCGCCCATACGTGGACGCGATTACTGAGGCCGGCGGCTATGCCTTCTTGGACTTGCAGCCGGGACGTGCGCGACTCATTGACCAGGCCAAGATTTATGAGGAGCTGCTCACACACCCCAACGTGGGCTTGGCACTGGACCCGGAGTGGAAGATTGGCCCAGATGAGGTGCCAATGACCAATGTGGGCCACGTGGAGGCCGAGGAAGTCAATGAGGTCTCAGACTGGTTGGCGCAGTTGGTACAGGATAATGAGCTGCCGCAAAAGGGCGTTATCTTGCATCAGTTCCAGCAGCAGATGTTGCGGGACAGGGACCAGATTCGCACGGACCACCCAGAGCTGTCGTTTATCCTGCACGCGGATGGACATGGTGATGCCGGGCAGAAGTTGGACACCTGGAACGCCATGCGTGAGGGTCTAAGCCCTGATTTCTTCATGGCGTGGAAGAACTTCATTGATGAAGACACCCCGATGTTTGACCCAACCCAAACTTATGGGGTCAATCCACGCCCATGGTTCGTGTCTTACCAGTAGTCTAAGGCGCATGAGCGTCGAATTAGAAGAGGTTCAAAACTTCCTCGCGTCCATTGAGCCCTACCGGCATTTGCCGGAGGAGGAGCTGGCGGCGCTGGCATCCAAGTTGACGGTGCGCTATATCCGGCGCGGGGAGATCGTGCTGGATTTTGAGGAAGCCAATGATCACCTGCGCATTATCCGCTCAGGTGCCATTGATATTTTGGGCCCGGATAATGTGCTGCTAGACCGCCGCGACCCGGGGCTGACTTTCGGGTACTCCACGCTGATGGGAACTAATTCCTCGCGCTACCGCATGGAGGCGGTGGAGGATTCCTTGGTGTATGAGATGCCGCGTGAGGTGTTCATGCAGCTGTCCAAGCACCATCCGGATATTGCCCGTTTCTATTCCTCGCAGTCGCGGCGTATCCGTGCGGCGGCGGAGGAGATTACTAATGCCGGCGCGAATACCAATGTGCTGCGCACGCATATCCATGACGTCAAGATTGCGAAGCCGCGCTCCTGCCCGCCGGATTTGAGCATTCGGGAGGCGGCGCAGCGCATGGAGGAATACAGTGTGTCCTCCTTGCTGGTCATTGAGGGCGATGAGCTCCTTGGCATTATTACAGACCGCGATATGCGCGGCCGGGTAGTCGCACAGGGGGTTGATACGGCACGGCCGGTGGCCGATGTCATGACCAAAGATTTGCTCACGCTGGGCTCAGAATCTTTGGCCATGGAGGCGCTCATGTACATGTCAGAGCGCAAGATTCATCACCTTCCGGTGGTGGATCAGGGCACGGTGACAGGCATTGTCACACAGAATGATATCGCGCGTTTGCTGCACAATGATCCGGTGTTTCTCACCGCGGACTTGTCGCGTAAGAACTCGGTGGATGAGCTCGCAGATGCGTTTACTCGTACCACCAAGGTGGTTGCCCAGCTCATTGAAAGCGGGGCGGCGCCGGACGAGACAGCAGGCATGATTACCATCGCGGCAGATTCCGTGGCGCGCCGGTTGTTCACACTCGGCATTAAGAAGTTTGGCAAGCCGCCGGTGGACTTCGCTTTCGTTGCAGTAGGCTCCCAAGGCCGCAGGGAGATGGTCTTGGCCTCCGACCAAGACAACGCATTAGTGCTTTCCGATGACTTCGTGCACGCCGACCACAATGCCTACTTCCAGAAGCTCACGGAGTTTGTTTGCCTGGGCCTGGATAGGGCAGGGCAGGTGTTGTGCCCAGGGGACATGATGGCCATGAACCCGCAATGGCGCATGACGGTCAGTGAATGGGAGAAGACCTTCTCCACCTGGATTGGTGCGCCAGAGCCAGATGCGCTGCTAAACGCGCAGATTTTCTTCGACTTCCGGGTAATCGCGGGCAGCAACGAACTTGGTCAAGAAGTCCATGACACCGCAGTGCGCCTTGGTACTAACGCCCGACGCATGCACGCTCATCTAGCGTCACTGGCAGCGCGCCGGGAACCGCCGTTGACCTTCTTCAAGGGGCTAGTGGTGGAGCGTTCTGGTGAATACGCCAACACACTTGATGTGAAGAAGGGCGGCACTGCAGGCATCGTGCAGATGGCGCGGTTCTATGCGCTCTCTGCCGGGCATTCTTCGGTGGAGACGCGGGAGAGGCTGCGCCAGGCATCAGGCAAGACGGTGAGCCCCGCGGGAAGCCAGAACCTGTTGGATGCCTTTGACTACTTGAGGTCGATTACCTTGAAGCACCAAGCTTCGCAGATTCGCGCGGGCCAGCAGCCGAACTATCACATTGATCCGAAGCAACTTTCTGGCATGGAGCGGGAGAATCTCCGGGATGCTTTCTCCATTATCAAGAACATGCAAAATGCTCTGGCCACTAAGTATCCAGTCCGCAATATCTAGGAGGGGGAGAGATAGATGGGACTGCTTGATGTTCTTCGAGCCCACAAGTGGCTGGACTTAAATGCACCGGATCCGAGTACGCCTATTGATGACGTCGAGCTCCTCGCCGTCGACATGGAAACCACGGGGCTCAAACCCAAACAGCATCAGATTGTGTCGATTGGTTGGGTTCCCATCGTTAACAACCGCGTGCAGCTGTCAGGCGCGAAATACGTGCTGATTAAAGGCG
>JAUNRU010000003.1:34967-80367 GCA_030535535.1 Corynebacterium casei | reverse complement strand
CCTACCGTGCTTCCTTAACTACATTGGACTCAGCCTTATCCCGGAAGGTTCCCGAGAAGGTTTAAGAAACTTTTTCTATCGACTCCGAAGCCATCCGGCATGCGGCGCACAAACCCAGGAATCCATTAGACGCTAAGTTATAGACTCAATAGAGGAAGTCCCTGCATCTCAGGAGTTAATATGAATGCCAAGCCAACCAAAACCGGGAATCTGCTGGTCCTTACGAAAATTACAGCGATCCTCGATTCGTTTACGCTGAGAGAACCACGTCTTTCTTTGAGCCAAATACGAGATCGCACGGGTTTACCGCAGTCCACGGTGCAAAGGCTTGTCACCAATCTCGTGGATCAAGGTTTCCTCGACCGTGATGACGACTGCTATCGAATCGGCATGCGCATGGCTTTCTGGGCATCTCCAGCTACGCGTGGCGTACCTGCATTGGATTTGGTATCTCCGGTGCTGTCAAAGTTGCGAGATCTAACAGGGGAATCAACCGCGCTCTATATTGCTGAAGGAACTTATCGCGTCTGCATTGCATTGGCCGAGACTCACGCTGCGCTTCGCCGAGAAATGCACGTAGGAAAGATCATTCCGCTACATATCGGCTCTGCGGGCCACGTACTTCTCGCTTGGCAACCGGAGTTGATGGATCGAATTCTTGAAAGTCCTCTGGAGCCTATGACTGAGGAATCTTTGACCGCACCAGACCGTTTGCAGAATAAAGTCCGAGAAGCAAGGAGATTAGGCTACTCTATTTCCGCTGGCGAGCGAGAAGATGGCGCTTCCGGGCTATCAGCTCCGGTATTCGATTCCTCGGCCAGAATCTACGGAGCCGTATCAATATTGGGCCCATCCTCTCGAATGCCAGTGGAAAAATGCGAGGGATGGGTCGAAGACTTGCTCGAAGCTGCCGAGAATATGACAAGAGTCTTAGGGGGCCGCTTCCCTGGTGAAACAGGCGACCCTAGTTCCTAAGCAACGCCAGCTTTAACTGACCACTGGTAGCTCTCGGGGCTTGCAAAAGCTCCTTGAGCCGCACGTGACTGGTTTTCTTCGCCAAGCTCCGAAACTAGTTTCGCTCCTGCGCGAACGAGCCTTTCGAAAGAATCGGTAGTTAGCCAATCTGGTTGAAATGCGTACAACAGATCCTCTGTTGCTGTATTTCCACTTGCTCCAGGAGCAAACGGGCAACCGCCCAATCCCCCGAGGGCACCATCAACGACACTTGCACCTGCCTTTACTGCAGAGACAGCGTTCGCAACTCCAAGACCCCAAGTATCGTGTCCGTGGTAAATAATCCTCCGACCGTTCGCAACTTCGCCAACTTTGGCAACCAATCGCGACACTTGATCCGGCGTCGCTTGACCAATGGTGTCGCAAACTACAACATCACTAGTCCCTGCAGTTCTAGCATCGGAGACTATATCTACTACTCGTTCTTCTGGAATTGCTCCCTCAAACGGACAGGTAAAAGACGTGGCTAGGCAAAGTTGAATCTTCCCGCCGACTTCTTCACAGTATTTGACCGCCTCCGGAAGAGCATCAAGACTAACTTCAGTGGTTCTCCCGATATTGGCTTTATTGTGGGAGTCACTGACAGAAAAGCAGTATTGGAAATTGCGAGCTCCAGCAGCGGCTGCTCTCATTACGTGTTTAGGGGTTGCGACCCAAATCCAACATTTTTCAAGTTCCTCTGGTTCAAGCTGAGCGACTACCTCTAAGGAATTTGCCAAAGGCGGAACCAAATCAGGTCGCGCCATTGAACCTAATTCAATTTCATCTATTCCATTTGCCAAGAGTTCCCGCACCAGTGCAACTTTGGACTCGGTGGAAAGCATTCCCCCGGTTAGTTGCAGACCATCACGAAGCGAAACATCGCGAATCTTTACCTCGGACAGTTTGTTATTAATCTCCATTTTCAATGCCTTTCTTTCCATATTTGCTGAGAAATTCATCATTATGCTCACCAAGTTCAGGACCGATGTTTCGGATCTTCTCCGAATGGGTACCAACTACGGGAACAACACCTGGGAAGTGGACTTCCTGTGGAGTCTCCAGCCCCGTATCAACGCTGAACTTTTGAAGCATTCCGCGCACCTGATACTGCTCATTCTCAAGGATGTCTTCAGCTGTGAATATGGGTCCGGCAGGAACGCCTTCAGAATCAAGAATCCTTAGGACTTCTTCTGAATCCATAGTTCGAGTCCAAGCTTCAATGGCATCATCCAGCTCAAATCGACGGCTCCACCGCAGCGCGTTATCCGACAGCCCTGGGTCGTCAGCTAAATCTTCTCGGCCAATGATTCTCATGTACCTTTTGAAAATTGAATCGCCATTGCCTGCAATTACGACGCTCTTGCCGTCTTGACACATGTAGGCATTTGAAGGTGCAATACCCTCAGCACGTCCGCCGACTCGTTCTCTCAGTTTTCCATAAGCAGAATAGTCAGGTACAAGTGACTCCATCATTGAAAACATTGCTTCATGCAGCGCTACATCTACAACTTGGGACCCAAACTGGCTTCCCCTGTTTCGGGCTTGCTCGCGGGAAAATAGTTGCATCATCGCTCCGAATGCAGCGTATAGTCCTGCAATTGAATCTCCGATTGATACTCCAACTCTCACTGGAGCACGATCTGGATCTCCAACCAAGTTCCTAAATCCGCTGAATGCCTCCGCCACCGCTGCAAACCCGGGTTGCGGTGAAAGCGGACCAGTTTGACCGTACGCAGAGATGCGGCACAAGACCAGCTCAGGATTGATTGATTTGAGCTCGTCGGGTCCAATACCCCACTTTTCTAAGGTTCCAGGACGAAAGTTCTCAATAAGCACATCAGCATCAGCCACCATGTTCTTAAGAACATCAAGGTCAGAGTCATCTCGCAGGTCCAAGGTGACTGACTTCTTATTGCGGTTCAGTGTCCGATACAGCATCGAAGTATCACCACCGTAGAGGCGCCATTTACGTAATTCGTCTCCCCTGCCCGGCCGTTCAATCTTAATTACTTCTGCACCGAAATCAGCAAGCAGACGGGAAGCGGTAGGTGCCGCAATGTAGTTACCAAGTTCAATGACACGGATTCCATCCAACGGTTGCATTGAAATTCCTTTCGGAGGTTATTTATAGAAACAGGCTAAGGACGATGGTGAATACCAATGCCACAACTGATGCGACGGAAACACCCACCGAACATGTCTTAAAGGTTCCTTGAGTTGTTTGACCCAGCATCGATTTAAGAAGCCAGAAAGTATTAGATGTGACATGAACAAGGAACAATGAACCGGCACCCGCGGCAAGTGCAATCAGAACTGGGTCCAATCCGATGGCAGGCGCAACTGGTGCAAGCAAACCAGCAGCTGTAATGGCGGAGATTGAAACGGATCCCACTGCAATATGTAGAACTGCCGCGATTGCCCAAACGGTCACAAGCGGGGCTGCTGTACTTGCCGAGAAGTAGTTTCCAAGAATGTCACCCATGCCGCTGGTGGCTACAACCGCACCCAACGAACCGCCTGCACCGGTAAGTGCCAGAATCTGACCAGACTCACGGAAGCCATCGACCATAGCTTCCTCAACTTCGCTACTGCCTACGGCCATTCGTCCAACGATGCCTGTTCCAATCAAACCAATGAGAAGTGCAGAGACTGGGGCTGCGAAAAAGTCGATTACAGGATGCGTAATTCCAGCCATCTCAAGTAGCGCTCCTCCAGCAATCAGGACCAAAGTTAGGAGCAAGGGCGCGAATAGCACAATAAGTGGAAGTTCTTTCTTCCGCTGCCCCCAAGGTTTTGACTCGGTGTGTGGCAATGTGCCGATGCGGGAGTACTGAAGATCTTCTGCAGTTTTCACTTCAATCGCGTCTACGGCTGGAGCACTATTACCTACTGGTTCATCAGAACCATCTACATCCCGATCTTCGGAATGATCCTCGTCTTTTTCCGGATTCCAGAATCCACGGTCAAAAGCGAAATTCATGATGGCAATTGATACGACGATTGTCGGCACTACGATTAGGAAACCGAAGATGAGCATCTTGCCGAGTGGAACTCCAAGCAATCCAGCTAGAGCCATTGTCGCGACGCCTGGAACCATCAAAACAATTCCGCATTCCAGGCCAATTGCCATCGCAGCGGCCATTTTTCCGATGCCGTTCCGTCCAACGCTCGGCGCGATACGGCGCGCAAGTGGAGCGGACATGACGAGCAGAACGTCCAAGAAAATTGCCTGCAAGCCTGCGCCGATTGTTACGCCGAGCGCATACGGGACACCTCGCCGACCAAACACTGACAAAAGCTTGTCAACGAGGCGAGAAATTGCTCCAGACTTATTCAAGATTGATCCCAGGAGAACACCCCAGACGATGAGCAATCCGATTTCATACATAATGTCGCCAAAACCGGTCATCACAGTATCGGTTGTTTCTCCAGGCGTCATACCTGTGGAAACACCAAGCGTTAGCGCGCCGATGATGAGCGCAACCACTGGATTAAGCCTGACTTTAATGATGAGAAGCACGATGCCAATAATGACGGCACCAGTTATAGAGAGAATCTGCCAATCAGCCATTCCCACTCCTTTAGATGTGTTGTGCCACATACAACCCAAGATGTGTGTGAACTGTCGCAATTTGTGAACCATATTGTAAGCATGAACCCACTATGTGGGCAATGGTTTGACCAAGCTCCTTTCGACGACATCCATGGGAGGGGGTAACCAAGTTGAACGATCAAAATAAATCTGCAGCTACAGGCCTTTCGACAATCGAGAGGTCCGGGGGTAATACACGGCTTAAAGATCCTGAGATACGGAAGAGGCACATTCCACGGTTTTTGCCGCAGTATGTGCCTATTTCTTCTCAAATATGACCAAACGTTGTTTAAGAAACTTTTTCTATGGACTCTGAGGCCATCCGGCAGGCGGCGCGCTGTGCCATGCTGGGTGTCTTGCGGGTGTGGCATCCCAGCGATACCTGCTGGTCATCTACTACCCAAGTTGTCCAGGTGACCTCCGAGTCATCGCCGGGGTGTTCCAGATAAGTCAAACGGCCATTGACTTCATGTGGGTTAGACAGAGTTTCGTCGCTATCGATCTGCGCGCGGACTTCTGCGAACAAGGCATTCGCAGGAACGGCGTAGAGCGGGTCCATCGCCATGATGATGCGTAGATTCGGGTCCTGGCCGGTTGCAGTGACTAGGCCTTCTTCTTCCGTGTGGGTAAATCCTGCGGGCAGCATGACGCGCAGTCCCCCGGCTTCGATTGTTTGATGGGCCGGTGCCGCACTAGTGCTTGCCTGTGCCCCTGATGTTTCCGCAGTTTCGGATACCTGCGTTGAATTCTCAGGCGCCGGCCCTGTTTCAGCGATTGACGTTGTGGTGACTGGCGCAGCGGAATCGCTGGCTGCACTAGTCGCACTGCGCAAGAAGAACCACGCGATAAGGATGATGATCAGCACTACCACCACGATGATCGCAATGAATCCTTTACGCTGTTTAATGCGCTCAAGAAAGGATTCTTCATCACCTACCGGGCGGATAATCTCATCATCATCATCGATGATTTCTTCGGGCTCTAGTTCTTCTGGTTCATGCTGTGGGATGGCTAGAGCTGTGACCGGTTCGCGTTCGGCGATGATGACATCGTGGACTTGCAGCTGACGGCGAATAATCTTTACTGCTTCATGCGACATTGGCCCGCCGGAGGAATCCGCGACGACCGCAACCCGCACATCCGGCCATTGGGCAGGCAGCAGCTTTTGTGCCTGTTCCATCACACCGGATAGTGCCCAGCCTTCCACGATGGCTGTGCCAGGGAGATCATAACGATAGATCGACTCTGGCCCTTCAAATATGGTGGCCGTATCTAACACCGTGATGGTGAGATTGACCGTGGTGGATTCATATAACGACATCTTCTAACCTTCATTCCCTGCTTCGTTTTCAACTTCTTTGAGCACCGGCAGCGCGGCCTGGCACAGCCCGACTAACTGCCCACCAATCCCCAGTTGCCCGCGTCCAACCGGCTGATTCGCTGGTTTGATTCCAAACATCGCACCTTCATCGCGCGGGGAATCCATGACAAAGACTGCTGGTTGGGTATCGCGCAGATTAGACAGGAACTGCCCGAACAGTGCGCGCCCGATTCCGCCGGCTTTCCGCGCAACCACAATGTGCAGGCCAATATCGCGGGCATGCGGCAACAACTCCACCAAGGGCGCCAGCGCCATTTCACTGACCAGGTCAAGGTCATCAATGACAACGTAAATATCCGGCCCAGTCCACCAGCTGCGTGCGGCGAGCTCCGCCGGAGTAACGTCCGGGCCGGGCAGGCGCGCTTTGAGCGTAGTCGCTGTATCGCGCACTGCTTTTTCCGTCGCGGCAGAAGTCGCCGAGTACGCCGCCAACATCGATTGCTCGATGGTGCCGAGGTGGGCACGGCGTTCATCGATAAGCACAATGCGTGCCGCAGCCCTATCTTTGGCAGCAATCCCCTGCAGCAAGGTGGCCAACAGCGAGGACTTACCCACACGGGATGTACCGATTACCACGAAGTTCATACGGGTATCCCAATACTGAGTATCTAGATCCCGTCCACCAAGTGCCCATGGAATACCATCCGTGGAGTGCTCAAGGTCCGCGACGGTGAGCCGCTGCGGCAGCATCTTGAGCTGCGGCACTGGTGCAACGTTCGCCCAGGAGGTTTCAATATGCGCGATGTCTTGACGCGATGTGCTGGCAAAGAGGAAGAACTCTCCCGCCGGTGTAATTCCGCGGCCCGGTGCGCTGGGAAGCTGTTGCTGCTTCTTGCGGTCAAACAACGAGTCCATGGGCTCACCGAGTTTGAGCTCTAGCCGTTCTGAGATCAGGTCACGGATCGCCGGGCGCATGGTGGTCCATCGTGGGGTGGAAATAATGACGTGCACGTGCGCTGATGGTCCGTCGGTGGCAAGCCTGGTCAGCGCTTCGCTGAGGTCTTCAAACTCCGCACCCGAGGTGCCAATCGCATGCCAGCCATCGATGACTAAGAAAGTATGGTGCGATTCCGGGAAGTCCACCAACCCGGAGACTTCATCGATAATGCGGCGAACTTTTTCTTCCTCGTGCCGCCCGGCAACAGCTGCCACATGCGGTAGGCGTTCCAGCGCGGATAGCTGACCGCCACCCAAATCAATGACGTAGAAGCGTAAGAATTCTGGCGAATACGCTGCGGCGAGGGATGCCACGATGGTGCGCAGCGCCGTGGACTTGCCGGACTGCGGACCGCCACACAGCGCCATGTGCCCCGAAGTCAGATCCACCAGAAGTGGGTCTTGGCGCTGGTAGTAAGGCCTGTCGATGATTCCAATCGGTGCTTGAATGCCTACGCCTTCTTCCGGGACAAAGTCTGCTGCGACTGCAGGTAGTTCAATGGCTTGCGGCAGCGGCGGCAGCCACACGCGATGTGCGGATTGCCCGCGCGCTGAAGCTTCGGCGCGGGTGGCATCCACGACTTCATCGAGCAGCGTGGTGGAATTATCCACATAAGTATCGGGGGTCATCGTGGATGAGAAATCCTCATCCCAGCTGTTGAATTCTTTGATTCCCATACGACTTTCTTCGTCTTGGGCAAAAGGTGCGGTCTTTCGGACCACGCCACCGGAGACATAGAAGGCCTGGAAACGACTAAGCGCATCAGCATCTGTCTTCAAATATCCCGCGCCCGGTTCACCGGGCAAATGATAAGCATCCGGAACACCTAGGACTTGACGCGATTCAGCAGCGGAGAAGGTCTTCAAACCAAGGCGGTAGGACAAGTGTGAATCCAGTCCGCGCAACCGGCCTTCTTCCAGGCGCTGCGATGCGAGCAGAAGGTGCACGTGCAAAGAACGCCCCAGGCGGCCGACAGCAACGAAAAGCTCAGCGAAGTCGGAGTGCTGCATGAGCAGTTCTGAGAACTCATCCACCACGATGACCAGCGCCGGCAGTGGGGATAGGTCTTCGCGGCCACTTAACCGCGCGGTGGTGTAATCGGTGACGTTGGCGAAGTTTCCGGCATCTCGCAAAATCTCCTGCCGGCGGTTCATCTCCCCGGAAATCGCATCATACATGCGCTCAACCAGTGAGGATTCATCTTCTAAGTTGGTAATCACCGCAGCTGTGTGCGGCAAGTAGTCACAACCCAGAAATGTGGCGCCGCCCTTGAAGTCCACGAGGACAAAGTTCAGTTCATCCGGACTGTGCGTTGCGGCAAGAGATAACACGATAGTGCGCAGCGCTTCCGATTTACCCGAGCCCGTGGCGCCAATGCACAAGCCGTGCGGTCCCATGCCGCCCTGGGCGGATTCTTTCAGGTCAATCATCACCGGGGTCTGTGAAGGCGACAGGCCAATGGGCACTGCCAAGCGCGCCGCACCCACACGGCCCGGCCACAATGCCTGGCCAGTCATTTCCGATACATCAGAAAAGCCCAGCAAGCTCAGCAGGTCAACGCGGGTATCGGTGGTAGTAACCTCCGGGCGGCTAAATCGTGCCATCGCCCGCGCGCAGGTCACAGCTGCTCCTTCACTGACCATGTCCGGTACGCCAAGTTCCTCGTCGCCGCCGGCTGTGACAACCCGCAGGCCGTCATCAACAAGCAATAAAAGGCCTTCTTGTTCAGCACGCACCCCCAGTGCTGTGGTGCGCCGCGATGCAATATCGATGATGCAATGCACGCTGGCATCATCGATGAAAGGCTCAACCCCGGTGGTTGGGGTGTCATCAACCAGCAAACACACGAATCCCGCTGCGTCTGGGTTCCGGGTGTGTGGCAACCACTTCAACCACTCCCAGCCTTCACCGATAACGCGAAAACCAACGGTCTCCGGGCCATGAAACATAGCCAACTGCAGCACCATTGCACGCACCACATCCCGTGCGCCGTCCCCAGCAAGACCTAGAAAGCGGAAGGCTTGCAGCTGCAATGCGACCGGCATGTCCGCTACTGTGCTCACCCCCGCGAGTGTGTGCCGCAACCGCACTGCGCACACCGGATCCAAGTCTTCCGCCGCGCCCGATTCGGCCACGTTAATGGGAGTGACCAGCGCCGCCGGGCCTAGACCGATGCGGATTTCAAACGCGTCTTCATCTCCCCCGGCGCGCTCCCACATGCGCGCGGTGCCGGCCAAGGCCTGCAAATCTTCTGGTGCGGGATGCCGGTGTAGTTCGTGTCGTCGCTGCGCCTCACCATTGCCTAAAGCTTCATCACGAAGCGACGCTAAATGCCGCAGATAAGTACGCCGGGATTCATCCGGGTCATTCGCGCTTTGCGGATTGAACATCATGGCCATCGAGGCCAGCATCATCATGGGAAACATCAACATCATCGGATTCGGTGCGCCATTGGATGACAGCACCATCATCGCAACCATGCCCAACATGACCACCACCATGATCAGCGGCATTAAAATTCGCATCAGCGGCAGCGGCTGGCTGCGGGCTGCCTGCGGAACGGGTTCAGCATCAAGGCTGCCCGTTGGTAGTGGCGGCGCTGGATCTCGCAGCGCAAACGAGATCGGATCAACAACGTGCATATTAAATTTCCCCCTCATCCCCGAAAAGGCAGTGCCCAAAACAGTGGACACGCTCTAACAAGTAAGCCACAATAGATACGGTTGGGCAAGGTGGGGTGCCAACAAATTTCAAACTTTATTTCGGGGGAACAGTGAGTTTTTCACAAAGTGTGCGGGTCACCGTGCGTTGTCATGTGGGGGAATTCCGCAAAGAAGCAGACTTGGCATTACCGGTCTCATCGTCGTTGAATGAATTGATGTCCGAGGTCACCGACTTTGTGGGCGCGCCTTCGGTGACGCGTCCGTGGCGTGCATCAACGGCCGCCGGGCGTCCGGTGGATCAGTCGGCACCATTGTCGGCCACGCAGCTTGTCGATGGATCCGTGCTGCTACTTTCGCCTTCCGAGGACCTACCGGCGCCGGTCATCCGTGACTCGGCTGAGGCACTGGTGCATTCAGGCAGTGACAAGTCAGCGCGTGGTTTGCAGACCTTGTGGGTTGTAATCGCGTTGTTTGCCGCCGGCGGAGTGGTTGGGTTCTTGGGGTCTTCGCGGATTGCAGGTTCTACTGCGCTAGCTGCCCTGACAATTGCACTGGGCGCATTGGTGTTGGCGGTGTGGCATCGGAAACTGGTGTTGGCATGGTTGGTGATTTCAGCAGCGTCGGTTGCTGCAGGCATAGCGGTTGCAGGCTGGCCGATTGATACCGCGCGGGGCTTGAGTTACGGGCTCTATGCCGCAGCGCTGGCCTGCGCGGTGATGGCGTTAACCTGCCATGTTCTGGCGATATCGCATGCACGAACCACGGGTGCAGCCACCACCATCGCGGGTTTGTTGGCTCTCGCGGCATTAACCGTGCCTCATAGTGCCGGAGCGGTGGTTGGTGCTGCGGTCATCATAATTGCGGTTGCGCCGGGACTGTCCACCATGGCCGCTGGCTTGCGGGTTCCACAGTTGCCTACCGCTGGCCAGGACTTGGCGGTTTCAGATGAGATGGTGGACAACATTGATGAACGTTCGCAGCGTGCGCACTTTATATATGAGGGCGTGTGTTTAGGGCTAGCAATCATGACGGTTGTTGCACTGGTATATCTGGCGTTGACCAGCACAACTACGCCAATTGTGAGCACGCTGTTGTGCCTGACGTTGTGTTGTGCGGTGTTGCTGCATGCAGCGCGGCACCGGCAGGTTGTGGCGATGTGGTCCATGACAGTGTTGGCTGCCACCGCGGCGATATGCGCACCGGTGGTGGTTGCGGTCGCGGATTATCACGGGCAGATGCACATAACGCTGTGGATGGCGGCCTGCATTCCCATCGTGTTGGCACTGGTCTCACCATGGTGGGCGCCGCGTATCCAACATGCAACGCCCACAACCATCCAGTGGTTTGAGCGGCTGGAGGCAGTTGCGCTGGTTGCATGTTTGCCTATGTCTGCGCATCTGGCTGGGCTCTTTGAGTTCATTCGGGGTCTGGGATAATGCGTCGGATAGCTAGTGCGTTCGCAGCGCTAATTCTGGTACCGCTTGCTGTTGCAGCACCAACAGTTCCAGCGTTGGCACAAGATACCGCGTGCGCGGTGCCGCTGGGTTCGGCGGAATCTCCGTCGTTTACTCCAGTGCAGCAGGAATACCGCGCGCGGCTACATTCTTTAGCCACGGGCAAAGGAATCAAAGTTGCAATCATTGATACTGGGGTTTCTGCCCACGAGCAGTTTCCACAGCTCGAAGCAGGCCCGGACCTCGTTGTTCCAGACGAGCCCACGCCCTTTCATGATTGCGATATCCACGGCACGGTGGTTGCCAGCGTCATCGGCGCGCGTGACATGGGCATTGCACCCGATGCCACGCTGATGGCCATTCGGCAATCTTCCCTGCACTATCGCTCCACCCCAGATTCAGAAAGTTCCGGATCTTTGGCCACCATGGCGGAATCCGTGCACGCTGCGGTTGATGCTGGGGCACGCGTGATTAGCCTGTCGGTGGTCTCTTGCATGACGAAGCAACAGGCTGAGAACCTTGATTCGCATGGGCTGACCGAGGCACTTGATAGGGCAGAGCGCGCAGGCGTTGTGGTGTTGGCATCAGCAGGCAATGTGGATGGAGACTGCGAGCTGGGCATGGTGGTCTATCCCGCTATTGAAGATTCTGTTATTACTGTCGCCGCCTTATCTACTGAATATGAGCTGGCGGACTACTCCTTGCCGGTGGTTGACGGTGAGTGGGTCAGCGCGCCCGGCGCCGTCAATATCGCCGTGCACCCGAATGGAACGGGCTGGATGCGTGGGGCCATCAAGAATGGCAGCGAAGGGGGATTCAATGGAACCAGCTACGCCACGCCAACAGTCAGCGGCACCGTCGCGTTGATGCTGGAGCGTAATCCGAACTTGTCGCCCAGCCAAGTGCGCGAAATTATCTATGATGCAGCGCAATCAACCAATCGTGTACATGACCCGCTCGCAGCGCTGAGCCACGTGCCGGCTACATATGCAGTGGAAGAACGCGCAGTGGAGGTCACGCCAGCACCGGCGGCAGGCTTTGCAGCGCAGGGCAGACTATGGAAGTTCATGGCCGTGGTGGCCGGGGTTGGCATTATAGCTTTGTTTATTGCAGGGATGATTAGTAGCTTGCGGCCAAGGCGTTCTCCCGCGTCAGAGCAGTTGCCTCGGGCAGCAATCTCACGATCGGCCACGCCGCTTCCTGCACGTCGACGCCCAAAGCATCAACCAGGGCGACATCGGGGAGCTCATGGCGGCGGCCGGTGGACTCAATAACGTGTACCCCAGAGCCGGTATCTACCGCGACCGCGCCGCCGTTGAGCCCGGTGAAATGACTCGCAGCGCTATCCCCGGGTAACTCCACCAAAGATTCCACCGGGGCAAGTTCCACCGCAGTGCCCTCAGTGTTGGCGCACAACCAGACATCCCCATCAACGATGCTGGGGATCGTAGAAGGAATAACATCGATGGCGGGGTCAGTGGCATCAGCGAGCCCTGCGAGTTCTTGGGCAGATACCGTGCGAAGTGGTGCTGAAGCATCCGCCAGCATTGACGCTTGGGTTTCGGTCAGCGCCACTATTCCACCATCAACCTGCGCCCATGTTTGGTTATCTGCGTGCAGCAGTCTTACTTCAGGCAAGCGAATTGGCGGGTTCTCAGCAAACGCGTTGAGAAATTCCGCAGGTACTTCTACTGGTTCTTCAAGTTTGAGCGTACGGCGGATAATTCGTCCGTCATCGCTGTTCGCTGCGGGTAGAAGCGCGCGGCCTTTACTAGTTACCAGCCAATCCCGGTCTTGGTGCCTCAAATATGCCGCTGCCGGCTCAGGCAAAACACGTAAGTCATGACCGACGCTGACAACTAATTCATGCTCTGTCCCTCCACCATCGCGCGTGGCACTGGTGACAAAAGGTGGCTCATTGTGCACTGGTCGAGCCAGGCACGCCGCCCACGTATTCGCCGGTTTCGGCGCCAAAGGGTCAAGTTCTGCCGGTGCTGCCAGCTCAACTGGCGCATCTGCAATGCCAATCGGCGTTCCCAGCGCTGCATCTTCCAGGGCTGAATTGCCGATGCTTGCCGGTTCTGCTGCCTCCCCGAGAATCAGCCTTGCTGAGGCCAGATTTGCAACCGGGTGCAGGGTTCCTTCCACCCGCACATATAGTTGTGACTGATCCGAGCGCAGCAACTGGGCATCACCGGGATTTGGATCCGGGCGCAGCCACGCCAATAGACCCGATCCCAGTGCAATGAGCACCACCGCGATGGCGCCAAAAATCAGCGCGCGGCGCCGGCTCGCTAGCGGATCGTGGATCATGCTGATGTCGCCTAAGACCAGCGCATGCTGCATTCGACGAACTAAGAACTTATGCCCTGAAACTTGAGCTTTAGTAGTCGGTGCCAATTTAGACACAGTCAAACACTCCCCGAAACACTCCCCCGAATATTTAAGTACGTGTAAACACGCAACCTAAATAATGTTAGCACTCCTTTTATCTCGAGTGACCAGGGTTCGTGCTGCCAATTCCTCGTCCGCTGGATAGTCCACACCAACCAAGGACAGGCCTTTTGCCGCGGCAACGGGGATAGAAGAAGAACGCTCCGACTCAGCCAGCATTGCCTCCACGAAGTTGATATCGCGGCGCCCCTCACCCACGGCCAGGCAGCAGCCGACAAGGGAGCGCACCATTGACCAGCAAAAAGCATCCGCCGTGACATAAGCTTCGTACAAATTAGGCTCAGTTGCAGTGGATGCATCCACCCAATAAAACTCCTGCAAATCCCGAATAGTGGTGGCATTGGGTTTGGCCTTACAGAAGGCCGCAAAATCATGCAGCCCTACCAATGTGGTGGCTGCTTCCTGCATCAAATCGACATCCACTGCCCTAGTCCACACCGCAGTATCGCGCACTCGAGTGGGTAAAGCACCCGCCGGATCAGTGGTGATGCGATAGACATAGTGCCGGCGCAACGCCGAAAAACGCGCATCGAATCCCTCAGGGGCAAAAGAGACGTTAGAAACACGGATGTCATCATCGACAAGCTTGGCTAAACGGCGAACTAGCTTTGCCGGATCCCCGTCAATGCTGCGCTGATTAAGGCTGTCAACTGGGACATCAGCATGCGCAACCTGGCCTGCCGAGTGCACCCCAGCATCGGTTCGACCCGCCACGGTTAGATCAATGGGGTGGCGCAAGATCATCGATAAACACTGCTCAAGCACCCCTTGCACCGTGCGCAACCCGCCCTTTTGGCTAGCCCACCCATGGAAATCAGTGCCATCGTAGGCGAGGTCGAAACGCAACCGGACAAGCTTCGGTAAATCAGTCATAACCCGCGATTGTACCCCCACATGAGGGCGCTTGGAAAAGCCTGTGAAGCCAAACCTTTCCCAAGGGCATCACTCACAGAAATGGAAACAACTACCAACAACTGTGACCTGTCACTAAAAAGTCGGGTGGACACGCACCGCAGCACTGTTGCAATAATGGTTCCCGAGCACGCTCACCGCACCACCTCGGGGCGAGGCCGGGCGTGCAAGAGATTTTCTCTAAAGCAAAAGCTGGAAGGAACAACCATTATGAAGAAGTTCAAGAAGTTCGCCGCTGTAGCATCCGCAACCGCACTCATGGGTGCAGGCGCAATGACCGCACCAACCGCATTCGCACAAGAAGAGGGCTCCGCAGAAAGCGTCACCCAGTCTTCTGAGGGCGAGAACGCTGAAGGAGAAGGCGACGTCTCCTCCGAGGCCGAGCAGTCCAGCGAGGAACTGTCCTCCAACCTTGAGGAATCTGCAGACCAGCTCTCCTCCGACGTAGGCTCCTCTGAAGAGGGCGAGAACTCTGAGGGCTCCACCGAAGGCCTGTCCTCCGACGTCTCCAGCTCCACCGATGAAACCGAAGAGGGCGAAGGCTCCTCCGAGAACGAGCAGTTCCTGTTCGGCGCTGGCATCCTTGCAGCAATCGCTGGCGGCATCGCAGCATTCCTGCCACAGATCCAGCAGTACCTGCCACAGGCTTAATTACTGCGCTGTGAAGCAGAAGGGTAACAGTAGCAGCAAGTCAGGGTGCTTGCTGTAAGAGCTGCCCCGGATATCTCCTTATGTGTCGGCTGAGGCCCACACCGTCTAATACGCGGTGTGGGCCTCAGCTTTTTGCATTTCAACACCTCCTACCCCACCGCCCGTGCCTGAGGTGAGAGGGCTCCCCTGAAAGCTCTCGATGCTTCCTGCCCCTCGTGTAGGTGCAGAGCTTTAGGAGCATGGCTAGGTCCATAGCTAGGTCATCTCCAACGAGAGTGTGAACTGTAGGTCGCCACACGCCTCAGTCATTCCTCTCGGGCATCTGGGGGGATCTGGGCACCGAAGCCATCGGTCATGTGCGGCAGCACCGCCACTCGTAGAGTTTCACGAGAGGTTGTATGGCAATGGCGGACAACTGACGCGCATAGGAAAAGACCCTGTACCTAAGTGGTACAGGGTCCCCTGAGAGCTTCTAGGAGCTAAAGAGAATTACTTCTCTTCTTCCTTAGCCTCTTCTGCTGCTGGAGCTTCCTCGGTAGCGGTCTCCTCTGCTGGGGTTTCCTCAGCGGTGGTTTCCTCTACAGCGGTCTCTTCAACAGCTTCTTCTTCAGCCTTCTTGGAAGCAGCTGCGCGGGTAGCGCGGGATGCCTCTGCAGAAACAGTCTCCTCAAGAACCAGGGAAATCTGGGACATTGGAGCGTTGTCGCCGGCACGGTTGTCCAGCTTAACGGTGCGGGTGTAGCCACCTGCACGGTTTTCGAACTGTGGCGCCAACTCGTCGAAGAGGTGTGCAACAACATCCTTGTGTGGGATGAGCTTCAGCACGGAACGACGGTCAGCAAGGGTTCCACCCTTAGCCTTGGTGATGATCTTCTCTGCGTAAGGACGAAGCATCTTCGCCTTCGCATCGGTGGTCTTGATAGCGCCGTGCTCGAACAGGCTAGCTGCCAAGTTGCTCAGCAGGTGAGCCTGCTGCTTAGCGGAGCCGCCGAGACGGGCACCCTTCTTAGGGGTAGGCATTTAAGTACTCCTCGTGTGCGGATTAGGTAAAGCGCGCGACCAAGATTTCCTTGGTCTAGCACAATTGCTATTTACTCGGATTCAGCCGGATCCTTGAAGTCACCGGTTTCGGCGTCATAGCCTTCGAGCTGGGTTGGATCGAAGTCCTCAGGGGTGTCCTTGAGAGCCAGATTCAGGTTAGCCAGCTTAATCTTCACCTCGTTGATGGACTTCTGTCCGAAGTTGCGGATATCCAGCAGGTCCGATTCGGTGCACTCTGCGAGCTCACCAACGGTGTGGATTTCCTGACGCTTCAGGCAGTTGTACGAACGTACGGAGAAGTTCAAGTCCTCAATTGGCATGCCGTAAGCAGCGATGTACTCGGACTCCTGTGGGGATGGACCGATCTCGATGCCTTCAGCAGCGGTGTTCAGCTCGCGAGCCAGGCCGAAGAGCTCGACCAGGGTGCCGCCAGCAGATGCCAGGGCGTCGCGTGCAGAAATAGAGTTCTTGGTTTCCACGTCGATGATCAGCTTGTCAAAGTCGGTGCGCTGCTCAACACGAGTAGCTTCAACCTTGTAAGAGACCTTCAGCACTGGGGAGTAAATCTGGTCAACCGGAATACGTCCGATGTCACCAGAAGTTGGTGCTGCAGGAACGTAGCCACGGCCACGCTCAACGACGAATTCCATGTCCAACTTCGCAGTATCGTTCAGAGTTGCAATAGTCATCTCTGGGTTGTGGATTTCTACACCAGCTGGCGGCTGAATGTCTCCAGCTGTTACTGCGCCAGGGCCTTCCTTGCTCAGGTACATAACAACTGGCTCGTCAGAGTCAGAGGACAGTACCAAGTTCTTGACATTCAAGATGATCTCGGAAACGTCTTCCTTCACACCGTTGATGGTGGTGAACTCATGGAGAACACCATCAATCTTGATGGAAGTTACTGCTGCACCAGGGATGGAAGACAGCAGGGTACGACGCATGGAGTTACCGATGGTGTAGCCGAAACCTGGCTCCAGTGGTTCGAATACGAAACGGGAGCGGGAGGAGTCGATGAACTCCTCGGTAACCTGTGGACGCTGTGAAATAAGCATGGAACTTCTCCTTGTCGACGACCGCTATTTGACGCCGGTAGAGGGTGAAAATTATGGAAGGAATCCGATTGATTCCTGAGATAACCGCACCGTGCTTTTGATGGCACCGTACGGTTAAACAGTTTACTTCGAGTAAAGCTCGACGATGAGCTGCTCCTGCAGCGGAACGTCGATCTGAGCGCGCTCGGGCAGCTGGTGCACGAGGATGCGCAGGGATTCAGGAACAACCTGCAGCCAAGCTGGAACAACAGCTTCGCCGAGACGATCCTGAGCCTCTTCGAACCATTCCATCTTCTGGGAACGCTCGCGAATATCGATGATGTCGTATTGCGAAACGCGGTAAGAAGGAACGTTGGTCTTCTTGCCGTTCACGGTGAAGTGACCGTGGGAAACAAGCTGACGTGCCTGACGACGAGTACGTGCCAGACCTGCGCGGTAGACAACATTGTCAAGGCGGGTTTCGAGCAGGACAACCAGGTTGTCGCCGGTCTTACCAGTCTGACGGTTTGCCTCTACGTAGTAGCGACGGAACTGACGCTCCAGCACACCGTAGGTGTACTTTGCCTTCTGCTTCTCCTGGAGCTGCAGCAGGTACTCAGATTCCTTGATGCGGTTTCGGCCAGCCTGTCCCGGTGGGTATGGGCGGCGTTCGAAAGCCATATCGCCACCGACCAAGTCGACGCGAAGACGGCGGGATACACGAGTAGCGGGGCCGGTATAACGAGCCATAGTTTAGTTCTTCCTTCCCTTAAACGTGGCGACGCTTCGGTGGTCGGCAGCCATTGTGTGGCTGTGGGGTTACGTCAGAGATAGACGAAACTTCCAAGCCGGCAGCCTGTAGTGAGCGGATTGCGGTTTCGCGGCCCGAACCTGGGCCCTTAACGAATACGTCAACCTTCTTCATGCCGTGCTCCATTGCCTTGCGAGCTGCAGACTCTGCTGCCATCTGCGCTGCGAATGGAGTGGACTTACGGGATCCCTTGAAGCCAACCTGACCTGAGGAGGACCAAGAGATAACAGCACCGGATGGGTCCGTGATGGACACGATGGTGTTGTTGAAGTTTGACTTAATGTAAGCGTGGCCCTGGGCCACGTTCTTCTTGACTACACGACGGCCGGAACGGCGCGCCGTGGAACGAGTCTTCTGAGCCATTTATTACTTCTTCTTTCCTGCGATCGTCTTCTTAGGACCCTTACGCGTACGCGCATTGGTCTTGGTGCGCTGACCACGGACTGGCAGGCCACGACGGTGGCGCAGACCCTGGTAGCAACCGATTTCAATCTTGCGACGAATGTCAGCCTGAACCTGACGGCGGAGGTCACCCTCTACCTTCCAGGAGCCTTCAATAGCGTCACGAAGCGCCGACAGCTGATCATCATCAAGGTTGTCGGTGCGCAGGTCAGGAGAAATACCGGTCTTTTCCAGTAGCTCCTTGGAACGGCTTGGGCCGATTCCGTAAATGTAAGTGAGCGCGATCTCCATGCGCTTGTTGCGTGGAAGATCAACACCAGCTAGACGTGCCATGTGGCGTGTCCTTTCGGGTTGTTACGGTGGTTTTCTCCTTAACCGCCCCGCACCATGTCACGCTTCGCCCGGTCCGACCGGGTCTATGGGCAACATTGTGGTGCAGGCTCTGGCCACCGTGGCCTGAGGTATTAGTAGAGCACTCGACCTTGCGAGTACCCCTGATTAAGGAGGCTTTCGGTTTTTACTTGTAGCGGTAGACGATGCGTCCGCGGGTCAGGTCATAAGGAGACAACTCCACTACAACGCGGTCCTCTGGGAGAATACGGATGTAGTGCTGACGCATCTTGCCGGAAATGTGAGCAAGAACCTTATGCCCATTATCGAGCTCGACACGGAACATTGCGTTTGGAAGCGGTTCGACAATGCGACCCTCTACCTCAATTGCGCCTTCCTTAGCCATAACCTCTACTTTTCTGGCAGCCATTTTATTGCGGCTACCTGCATTTTTAAATGTCTACTACCTGATGCAGCCAACACACGAGTACGTGTGCGCATACACCATCGACATAGCTTACGCGGTACACGCCGGTTTTCCAAATGCCGTTGCCCGCCTTGCCGCTGGTCAGCCGACACAGATGGAAGTAGAGTCTTACTGCAAAATGGGATGCACAACAAGCAAGGAGGAAACCATACATGAACCAAGTACCGGTACTTCAGCGAAGGTCGTAGTGTGGCATGAGGACTCCGTGCTCTTAGGTTTAAATGATAGAGGTGAGTGGGAGCTTCCCGGAGGCCGTCCGGAAGCCAGCGACCGAAGGCTGGTGGCAACAGTTTGTCGCGAGCTATGGGAAGAAGCCGGGATAGAAGTTGGTCCCGCACATTTGCAGCTTGTCGATGCCGAATTGTTCGAGACCGTCCCCGATGCATGGGTATCTCTTGTTTTTATTCCGCACGGCTCAACAGAACGCCCAGCGTTACCAACAGCGAGGAACACTCCGCAGTGCGGTTCCATGAAGTAGATAACCTTCCGGAAAACTTGCCAGTAGTCTACAAACGCTTTATTAACGCGTCTAGAAACTAAAGAAAAAGCGGCGCGTTCCTTCCCCTGTTGACGGGAAGGAACGCGCCGCTCAAAGTTTTGACTATTAAGCGCGGTCTTAATTAGTAGATGAAGACCTTATCGCCGACATGTAGGTTGTCCCAGTAGCGCAGAGCAGCCTGCTCTGGCAGACGGACACAACCAGCGGAGTCATAAGCTGGGTTGCCCATGTGGAACGCGTGGCCGTTGTTGGTGAAGTAAATCGCGTAAGGCATTGGCGCGTTGTTGAACTCGTAAGAGATTTCGTCCTTGACCTTACGGTTAACGTGGAAGGTACCGCGTGGGGTTTCCTGGCCAGCCTTACCAGGAGCCATAGATGGTGCAACATAGGTGATGTTGCCGTTGTTTTGCAGCCAGGTACGGCGGCCGTCAATGTCAACACAAACATCGGCGTCAGCTGGGCAAGGACCAACGTTGAACTCGCGGCGCTTACGCTCAGCCTCAGCCTTACGTGCAGCCTCCTCAGCGCGTGCCTTCTCAGCCGCTACCTCAGCCTGGCGTGCCTTCTCAATGGCTGCGAGGCGAGCCTTCTCTTCGCGTTCCTTCTGTGCGCGCAGACCCGGGAAGACTACATCCATTGCGCTATCAAGCACTGGACGAATCTGGGTTGCGGCTTCAGGGTTGGATTCGCTGACCTGCTCCAAGAAAGCGTTGCGTGAGTTCCACGCGTTCTCACGTGTGTCATTCAAGACGTCATCGAAGCTCAAGTCAGAAGAACTCTGAGCGAAATCTGGGGCGGCAGGTTGTGCCTGCGCTGCTGGCGATGCCCCAAGCAACGCAACAGCGGTAGCTGCAGTAGCAGCAAGCGCTACGAGCGAGCGACGGACACCGACAAAGCTGGTTTTCAACATGGCAAGAAGTATAAACCTTCCTGCCACAATTCGCATAGTTATCTAGTAGCGCGGCGTCAAAATTCGCGGACCATCGGCCGTCGCGGCAACAGTGTGCTCCCAATGTGCTGCCCACGAGCCATCTTCGGTGTACACAGTCCACTCATCATCGGCGTCCACAAAATTGTCTTCAGTACCGAGAGTAATCAGAGGCTCAATCGCCAACACGGAACCTTCCTGGATGATTGGTCCGCGATTCGCACGGCCCTCATTCGGCAAGAAGGGGTCTTCATGCATGGTGCGGCCAATGCCGTGTCCGCCAAAGCCATCCACAATGAATAGCTCGACGTCCCACTTATCTTCGGCCTCATAAGTGGCCATTTCAATAGCGTGGGATACATCGCTCAGACGGTTTCCCGGGCGCATCTTATCGATACCCTGCTCCAGGATCCACGCCGTGGCATCATTAAGCCTCTGCGCGTTCTCCGCCAACTTGCCAATACCAAAAGTCCACGCTGAGTCCCCCACCCAGCCGTCCAAGGTAGCGCCACAGTCAATAGAGACCAGGTCGCCTTCCTTGAGTACAAGCTTCTCACTTGGAATGCCGTGCACAATCACGTCATTGACCGAAGCGCAGATGCTGCCCGTGAAACCGCCGTAGCCCAAAAATGTCGGCACGGCGCCAGCTTCACGAATGGTGGCCTCCGCCAGAGCATCAAGCTCCTTGGTGGTCACCCCGGGTTTGGCAGCCGCTCGCACCGCCTGCAGGGTGCGGCCGACAATCTCGCCGGCGGCTTGCATGGCATCCAGCTCACCCGGGGTGCGCGTTGGAATCTGGTTTTTGCGGCTGCGTCGACCCATTTACTTACCGATGGCTTCCATAGCCGCCGCGTTGATTTCCTCAACGGTGCCCTCAGCCTTGATGTCGATGATCTTCTCACCGTAGTGATCGATCAACGGCATGGTCTCCTCGCGGTAGACAGACATGCGGGTACGGATGGTCTCTTCGTTGTCATCCGCGCGGCCACGTGCCAGCATGCGCTCTACAACAACGTCGTCGGTGACCTGGAAGTTCAAAACGCCATCCAAGCTCTGACCGTTCTTAGCCAGCAGGTCTTTAAGGATCTCAGCCTGCTCAACGGTGCGTGGGAAACCGTCCAAAAGGAAGCCATTAGCGGCATCTTCCTGGGAGAGGCGGTCTTCAACCATGCGTGCGGTGACATCGGTTGGTACGAGCTTACCGGCATCCATGTAGGACTTTGCTTCCACGCCGAGTGGAGTGCCTTCGCCGATGTTTGCGCGGAAGAGGTCACCGGTGGAGATGTGAGGAACGTTCAGCTTTTCGCTGAGGATAGCTGCCTGGGTACCTTTGCCAGCACCTGGAGGGCCGAGGAGAACGAGTCGCATTACTTAAGAAGTCCTTCATAGTTGGATTGGAGAAGCTGGGATTCAATTTGCTTGACCGTAGTCAGTGCCACGGAGACAAGAATCAGAATAGCGGTACCGCCGAATGCGGACATGCCGCCACCGGAGCCCTGTCCGCCAACACCCGCGTCGAGCAAGATGTTTGGCAACACTGCGATCAGCGCAAGGTAGGTTGCGCCGACGAACAACAGACGGTTCATGACGAAGCCCAAGTATTCTGCGGTTGGGCGGCCCGGACGAATGCCCGGAATAAAGCCGCCGTAACGCTTCATGTTATCTGCTTGCTCCGCTGGATCGTACTGAACGGAGACGTAGAAGTAGGAGAAGAAGATAGTCAGCACGAAGTACGCGAGAATGTACTGCCAGGATGATGGTGCCTGCAGCCATGCGATGACGTTGCGCTGCCACCAGTTGTCCGGTGGCACTGCCTGCCCAGAGTTCACAATCTGAGTGATCAGAACCGGCATGTAAATCAGGGAGGATGCGAAGATGACCGGGATAACGCCGGCCTGGTTAACCTTCAACGGCAGGTAGGTGGAAGAACCACCGTACTGGCGACGGCCGACCATGCGCTTTGCGTACTGCACTGGGATGCGACGCTGACCCTGCTCGATGAAGGTAATACCGACAACTAGAACCACGACGCCGACAACAACCATGGCAAAGACCAAACCACCGTTGTTTTGCAGAATCTGCAGGCCATCGGTTGGCAGGCGAG
Organism: Corynebacterium casei; assembly: GCA_030535535.1. GTDB lineage: Bacteria > Actinomycetota > Actinomycetes > Mycobacteriales > Mycobacteriaceae > Corynebacterium > Corynebacterium casei_A. Next base: position 57,691 of record JAUNRU010000003.1, on the reverse strand, counting down.
TTGCAATGCCCGCGAAGATCAGCAACGACATACCGTTGCCGATGCCCTTCTCCGTAATGAGCTCGCCCATCCACATCACCAACACCGCACCGGAGGTCATGACAATGACCATCACGATGAGCGTGAAGATGTTGCGGTTAGGGTCAAGCACCTCAACGCCCTGGCCAAGCAGCTGCTGGCGGTCTGCCAGAGCCACAATGCCCGCGGACTGCAGCAGTGCCAGCGCCAAGGTGAGATAGCGCGTGTACTGCGTCATCTTGGACTGACCGGACTGGCCTTCCTTCTTCAATTGCTCGAAGTGCGGAATGACCACGGTCAGCAGCTGAACGATAATCGACGCAGTAATGTACGGCATGATGCCGATCGCGAAAATAGACAGCTGCAACAGCGCACCACCTGAGAACAGGTTAATGACCGAATAGAGGTCACCTGATTCTTGGGTGAGCTGACGCAGACGCCCCGCGATGGTTGCGTAATCCACTCCCGGAGTCGGGATCTGGGCACCGATACGGTAAGCAATGATCATCACGATGGTGAAAATGATCTTCTTACGGAGATCGGCGTCCTTAAATGCCTGAATAATGGCGGACACTAAATAATCCTCCTGCCCTCAGCGCAGATGCAGCACGTGGACTGTCTACGACAAGGCGGTCTTTGATAATGCTTTCTTGGAAACCGGAGTAGGGCTTGAAAGAAGCAACTTCAACAGTTATGACCCCATTACCCTACCAGCTTGTTAGCAACCAACCACATCGGGTTGCTGCTTATCACACTCTCAGGTTTCTAAGGTGGCCCTAACCATGCAAGAAGGCCTCCTTAAGGTGTTTAGCTTGCGCTGTTTTCCTTAAGAAGGCCTTGCTTAAATGTGTGTAGCTAAGACTTACTTCGTAGCGGTGGTGGAACCACCAGCTGCTTCAATCTTTTCTACTGCAGACTTAGAGAACTTGTCTGCGGTGACGTTCAGCTTGACGCTGAGGTCGCCTTCGCCCAGAACCTTGACCGGCTGCTTAGCACGGACCAGGCCAGCGGTAACGATGTCAGCTACTGCGACGTCGCCACCCTGTGGGAATGCTTCTGCCAAGTCCGCAACGTTGACTACCTGGTAGGTAATCTTGTTCGGGTTCTTGAATCCCTTGAGCTTAGGCAGACGCATGTGGATAGGCATCTGACCACCCTCGAAAGCAGCCGAAACTTGCTTACGTGCCTTGGTACCCTTGGTACCGCGGCCAGCGGTCTTACCCTTGGATGCCTCACCGCGGCCAACGCGGGTCTTTGGCTTGTTTGCGCCCTTGGTTGGGCGCAAATCATGCAGCTTGATGATATCAGCCATGGTTATTACTCCCCTGCCACTTCTTCAACGGTGACCAGGTGACGAACCTTATTAGCCATACCACGAATGATCGGGGTGTCCTGCTGGATAACAGAGTGACCGATGCGCTTGAGGCCCAAAGCCTCAATGTTCTTGCGGTGGTTTGGCTTGGTGCCTACCAGGCCCTTTACCTGTGTAATCTTCAGAGCCATTGTTTTATGCCTCCTGACCTGCGCGCTGGCGCAGCATACGTGCTGGAGCAACCTCTTCCAAGGACTTGCCACGACGTGCGGCGACCTCTTCAGGGCGAACCAGCTGCTTCAGGCCGTCCACGGTTGCGCGGACGACGTTGAGGGCATTATCGGAGCCGAGAGACTTCGACAGGATGTCCTGGATACCAGCACACTCGAGAACTGGACGAGCAGCGCCGCCAGCGATAACACCGGTACCAGGAGCTGCAGGCTTCATCATGACGATGCCAGCTGCGTCGCGACCCTGGACTGGGTGGGTGATGGTGCCGCCAACCATTGGAACGCGGAAGAAGTTCTTACGAGCCTCTTCTGCACCCTTCTGGATTGCAGCAGGTACTTCCTTAGCCTTGCCGTAGCCAACGCCAACCATGCCCTGGCCGTCACCAACGATGACCAGTGCGGTGAACGACATGTTGCGTCCACCCTTCACGGTCTTGGAGACGCGGTTGATGGTTACAACGCGCTCGATGTACTTATCGCGCTCGTTGTCCTGCTGGTTACGACGATCGTCGCGACGGCCACGGCCGCCACGGTTGTTGTTGTTTTCGGCGGAGCGTCCGCCGTCACGCTGTTCACGGTCCGACATTAGGCGTTCCTTCCGTTGATGTTTCCGTTGACCATTAGAACTTCAGACCACCTTCGCGAGCGGCGTCTGCAAGAGCTGCGACGCGACCGTGGTACTTGTAGCCTGCACGGTCGAAGACGACAGCTTCGATGCCAGCTTCCTTGGCACGCGCAGCAATTAGTGCGCCAACCTTGGATGCCTTAGCCTTCTTGTCGCCCTCGAGTGCGCGCACGTCAGCTTCCATGGAGGAAGCTGCAGCCAAGGTGTGGCCAGCCAAGTCATCGATGACCTGGACATGCATGTGGCGGGAGGAGCGGTGGACAACCAAACGTGGAGCCTCTGGGGTGCCACGCAGGGTCTTACGGACGCGGAAGTGACGACGAGCACGTGCTTCGCGACGTCGGGTGGAAATGTCCTTGCCGACTGGGGTGCGCTTTGCGGTTTCAGTGTTTGCCATTGCTTACTTACCCGTCTTTCCGACCTTGCGACGGATCTGCTCGCCAGCGTAACGGATACCCTTGCCCTTGTAAGGATCATCCTTACGCAGACGGCGGATGTTCGCGGCGATCTGTCCGACGTTTTGCTTGTCAATACCGGAGATGGACAACTTGGTGGTGCCATCGGTAGCGAAGGTGATTCCCTCTGGAGCCTCAATGAGGATCGGGTGGGAGTAACCCAGGGCGAACTCAAGGTCCTTGCCCTTTTGTACTACACGGTAACCAACACCGAAGATTTCCATCTTGATGGTGTAGCCCTCGGTGACGCCAACAACTGCATTGTTGATGAGGGAGCGGGACAGACCGTGCAGTGCACGGCTGGTGCGGTGATCGTCCGGACGAACAACGCGCAGCTCGTTCTCTTCAACTTCTGCGGTGATTGGAGCAGGGATCTCAACAGTGAGAGTGCCCTTAGGGCCCTTTACCTCAACGGTTTGGCCGTTGATCTTGGTTTCTACGCCATTCGCCAAAGCGATGGGTGCCTTACCAATTCGTGACATTGTGCATACCTCCCTTTACCAGACGTAGGCGAGGACTTCTCCGCCTACGCCCTTCTCGGTAGCCTGACGGTCGGTCAGAAGGCCGTAGGACGTGGAGATGATAGCCACGCCGAGGCCGCCTAGAACCTTAGGCAGGTTAGTGGACTTTGCGTACACACGCAGACCTGGCTTAGACACGCGGCGCAGGCCCGAAAGGGAACGCTCACGGTTGTTGTACTTAAGCTCGAGGGACAGCTCGCGGCCCTCGACGGAGTAGTCAGCGATGTAGCCTTCCTGCTTCAAGATTTCAGCAATGTTTGCCTTGATCTTGGAGGTCGGCATCGACACGGTGTCGTGCTGCGCATGGTTTGCATTGCGCACGCGCGACAGCATGTCGGCGATAGGATCTGTCATGGTCATAGTTAAGTGACCGTTTGCCTTTCTCGTTGCGGTTCCCGTAACTCACCTGCGTTTTCCGTGTGATTTCGGGCTACTTACGCTCCCACCGGTCAGTACCGGAGGGCGCTCGCCACCCTTTGATGCATACACGGGCCGCTAAATTTGGCGAGGGGCCTACAACAAAGTAGATGTATAAAAATCATGCTCGGAAAAGCACATTTGTGCAGCTCAACCACAGTTGTGCAACGTAGTGCTAGTCCGACGTGCTACTTTACCGTTTTAGCTGGCGTTTTCCAAAACACTTGGGGTCAAGTTCACATCTTTGGGAATTAGCCCGGGGTACTACAGTGTTGAATATGAGTGAGTCCAAAGATGACAAGGCGGTTCAGACCGCGCACGAGTGGCTCGTCGAGGCCAGCGAGGCACTCGGTCTTGCGCCAGAAGACGCAACGCGCCACATCAAGCAGCTTTTAGATCTCACGCGGGACGTTGCCCATAACCGTTCGCGTCCCGCTGCCCCACTGACCGCATTTTTGGTGGGCCTGGCATCGAATTCGCTGGAAGAGGTCACGGCAAACATCGACAAGCTAAGTGCACTAGTTAATAAGGAGAGCTAATGGCAGGGCGTTTGAATCAGTCTTATGCAGTAACCCGCATGCGCCGCACGGAAGATGGACACGGGTGGGAGGAAGACACCCGCGCCGATTCAGTCACCGCGGAAGAACCTTTGGAAATCCGTGTTGGGCACCAGACCATCACTACCACCATGCGCACCCCGGGCCATGACATCGAACTTGCCCACGGCTTCCTGCATTCCGAGGGTCACATTCGCACGGTCGAAGACGTCGCTACCGCGCGCTACTGCGCCGGCACCAATGCCCAGGGTGAAAACACCTACAATGTTTTGGACGTTCAACTGTCCAACAACGTTGAGCTAGCACCGAAGGCAATGCGTTTGACGGTGACTAACTCCGCCTGCGGAGTGTGCGGTACTTCTTCTATCGAAGAACTGGCGTTGAAGCTGTATCACCCGATGCCTGATGTCGCACTCGACCCCGAGTTAGCGGCGACGTTGCCGGATAAGTTGCGGGAATATCAAAAGCAATTCCGCAAGACCGGTGGCATTCACGCGGCAGGCGCATTTGACTATGAGGGCAATCCGATTGTGGTGCGCGAGGACATCGGCAGGCACAATGCGGCCGATAAAGTCATTGGCCACCTCATTATGGAAGGCATGTTGCCTGCCAATGATTTGATTTTGGTCATGAGCTCGCGCGCTTCATTTGAGCTTGTCCAAAAGGCTGCGATGGCCGGCTTTGGGTCCCTCATCGCCGTATCGGCCGCATCCTCGCTGGCGGTAGACACGGCGCGCAATGTGGGCATGAACCTAGTTGGCTTCGCCCGCGGCGACCGATTCAACCTGTATGCCGGTAAGCTCGCAACCCCGGCCAAGCTTTAGTCGCGGTAGACCTCAGGGCCTTTGTTCAGCCAAGCGTAGACGCCGCCCATAAGTAGGCCGCCACCGATGAAGTTGCCGATCCAGACCAGAATCCAATTGATTGATACGGAGCCAAAGCTCATCGCGGCTGGAAGTGGGTCAGAAGAAAATGCGGTGATAACCATGACACAAAAGTTCGCAATAACGTGCTCGGTGGATAGACCCACGAAGATGGCGATGATTGGCACGATGGCGAAGAATTTCGACACCACTTCTTTGGCGAAGATACCGCCGATAATAGCCATGTTGACCACGAAGTTTGCCACGATGGCTTCCACGATTAGGCCTTCCGGACTCTTGACCAACTTGTCCTGAGAGATAGTTGACAGCAGGTGTGTCGCGTCCATGCCGGCAAATTTCGCGGACATCGCCAGGGCTGCACCAATAATAGCCACGCCGATAAGGTTGTAAATGGTGGTCATAAATACCACCCAAATCGCTTTGCCCCAGGTGATCTGCTTGGTTGTTGCGCCATAGCTCATGAACATCATCGACCCAGTTGCTAACTCAGCGTTGAGAACCACGATCGCGAACAGCCCCAGGCCGAATAGCGCTGCGAACACTTGCCCACCGAGCCCCGGCAACACCGGGTTGAGCACCTGACCCACCACACCAGCAAAGGCTGTACCAAGCGCCAAATAGACGCCGGCAAGAATGCCGCGAACACCAAAACGTGGCTGGTCTTCATCAAAGAGCGCGACTTTCTTACCGACTCCGGCCTCGATTGTTTCATTCAGGCTCATGGTCGGGTTGCCTTCCTTCTGACGCTTTCGGTTACTACATATAGCGTTAATATTCTTTCCGCCAATATTTTTACCGCTAACACATTAGCGGTCGATGGCGGGTTTTGCAGAATGCTTGCAGCATAGTTGCAACATGATTGCAGATTGGTTCTGGCCACGCGTCCCATCAGCTCAGACTTGCGCCCCCAAATTTCGCCGAGGAAAAATGTAGCCTGGCGTTTTTCGGAGGGAGAGTTATGGGATACAAAATGTTGGCATGGGTGGGAATCATTCTTACCGTCGCGCTCGGAGTCACGGTCATTGCGTGCCAGTGGCTGGCACCAGAATTCGGATCGAATCTGTTTCCGTTAATGGGAGCGGCGCTGCTTGTGGCAATCATCGGCGTGGCCGGGCACCGAAGAGATCTTCAGGATCGAAAAATCCCGCTAACCAACACAATGTGGTTAGCGGGATTTAAAGCGCTATTTACTTGAATGGGAAGCCGAGCTCGCGAAGCAGCTTGCGGCCTTCCTCGTCGTTGGTAGCGGTGGTAACAACGGTGATGTCCATACCGCGTGGGCGGTCAACCTTGTCTACGTCAATTTCGTAGAACATGGTCTGCTCGGACAGGCCGAAGGTGTAGTTACCGTTGCCGTCGAACTGCTGGTCAGACAGACCGCGGAAGTCACGAATACGTGGCAGCGCGATGGTCAGCAGGCGGTCCAGGAACTCCCACATGCGGTCACCACGAAGGGTAACGCGGGCGCCGATTGGCATGCCCTCACGCAGCTTGAAGTTCGCGATGGACTTACGTGCACGACGCAGCTGTGGCTTCTGACCGGTAATAGCGGTCAGGTCTTCCAGCGCACCGTTGATCAGCTTGGAGTCACGTGCAGCGTCGCCGACGCCCATGTTGACAACAACCTTAACGACGCCAGGAATCTGCATGACGTTGTCGTAGGAGAACTCCTTGTTAAGAGCATCCTTGATTTCCTCGCGGTAGCGAGTCTTTAGACGAGGGGTATAGTTCTCGCTCATGATTAGATGTCCTTCCCGTTGCTACGCGCGATACGGACTTTCTTGCCGTTTTCATCGAAACGGTAGCCGACGCGGGTTGGATTGCCCTCGGAGTCAATCAACGCAACGTTAGAAACGTGGATTGGAGCTTCCTGGGTAACAATGCCGCCGGATTCTGCGCCGCGCTCTGGGGCAGAATTTGCAACGTGCTTCTTGATACGGTTAACGCCCTCTACTAGGACGCGCTCACGCTTTGGGTATGCCTCGATGACCTTGCCCTTCGCGCCCTTATCTGGACCCGAAATGACAATCACCATATCTCCCTTATGAACCTTCATAAGATTAGATCACCTCCGGTGCAAGTGAAACGATCTTCATGAACTTCTTGTCACGAAGTTCACGAGCAACAGGGCCGAAGATGCGGGTACCGCGTGGCTCGCTGTCGTTCTTCAAGATGACAGCTGCGTTCTCGTCGAAGCTGATGTAGGAGCCATCTGGACGACGGGTTTCCTTCTTGGTGCGGACGATAACAGCGCGAACAACTTCGCCCTGCTTTACGTTGCCGCCTGGGGTTGCTTCCTTGACAGTCGCGACAATGGTGTCGCCAATGCCACCTGAACGTCGTACGGATCCACCGAGGACGCGGATGCACAGAACTTCACGTGCACCAGAGTTATCGGCGACTCGTAGACGCGATTCTTTCTGAATCACTTTGGGTCTCCTGACCTGGATTAATGTGTGCCAAAATTTCCGACCTTGACACACGCGGTCTTTTGCTTAACAGTGCATTTGCGTCGGGCCGATAACTTCAGGCCCGCCAGGAGTGGGTGTGGTTCGGAAACGCACCACACAGCGCTCTCCACGCGCTATGCAACCTAAGCATTAAACCACATTCCTCGCGACTCCTCCAAATCACTTTATCTGCTGGTCAAACGTCGCGGGCGCAAAAGCAGCAAAGGGATCGGTGACTTCGAGCTGCCTACGCACAAACCGGAATTGTTTCGCTGGCCGTCCGCCGGCTTTGCCGGGCCGCGAAAGGTTTCCGGTCAGCTCTAACTGCCCGCGCCGTTTGAGTACCCGTTGCAGGTTGGATACAGCTACCGGATACCCTAGTACGGCTTCGTAGGCGCGCGAGAGGTCCGAGAGGGTAAATTCCTCCGGGCACATCGCGAAAGCAATATTTGTATAGGACAATTTTGCGCGCAGACGCGCCACAGCATCACTGACAATTTCGCCGTGGTCAAAGGCCCAGTCTTGGTCCAAGTGCACAAAGTCGACATCAGCAAGCTGGTCCCACGCAACCAGACCAACATAGGCAGTGGCCACTGTGCGGTCGAAGGGATCACGGCCGACTTCAGAGCGCGTGCCCAGTTGTTCCATGAAGTTCACGGGCACCACCAGGTGCCGCCGTACGGACTGCTCAATATTTTCATCAACTTCCAGCGGCCCCGATGGCAGCGCCCACTGCCCCGCGAAAGGCTCGCGTTCACGGCGATGCGCCATTACTTGCAGTCCATGGCCCGGTGATACCCGCAAGACAGCGGCAATTGCTTCATGTCGGTACTTCGCGGCACCGAGCTCATCACGCAGGGGGCCGCGTGGTTGTGGAATAGACGCGCCTTGGTTCATAACGTCTGATGATAGCCCTAATATAAGGGAGCAACATTTCTTTCTAGTTAAAGCAGGTGCACGATATGGCCGCAGGACGCGACAATCAGCCTCAGCAATACCGTAGGCCGCCTTCGCGGGAGCATCGTGGGCGTGGCACGTTAGGTCCGCGCAAGACTTTTCGCCAAAAGCTTGTCGATGCCATCTTTGCCATCCCACCGCGCATGCGCCTTTATATTGCGATTGCTCTATTAATTGTCATTATCCTCGCGGCTATCACGGCGGTTGTCTCCCGCGGCGGTGACAACGATGAAGCGAGCGAGGAAGCAGTGATAAGCACTTCCGCGTCCCCTGCCCCACTCGATGTCACAGTGAAACCCTCGCGGCCAGTGGAAATGTACATTCCATCGATTGATTTGCGGACAGATTTTGAAGCTGAAAACTGCGCGGTGACCGATGGTGCCATCGACCCGGACACCATGTCAGAAGCCTGCACGTACACCTCAGATGACCGGCCTTACTCACAGCCCGGAACCGACGCATCTGACATCGTGGTCATCGCAGGCCACACCGGCGCCGGCGTGCCGGCGGTGTTCAACGATCTCTACGATGGCACGGCTGATGAACACCAGGTTTCCGTGGGTGATGAGCTCTTTATCCGAACTGAGGAATCCGGTGATTTGTGGCTGGTTTATGAAGCAACTGACTTACACGAGCCAGAAAAATCCGGCCTGTCGCAATCTGCAGAAATTTGGGGCACGTCCGCCACACCAGGAAGGCTGCTGACAATTAGCTGCATTCAACCGCCAAACCTGCTGCAAGCAGCGGTAAAGAACGCTGTTGTGGGATGGCAATATTCACGAGTGGTTGATGCCATTTAGAAAAATGTTAAAGATGTTAAGAATGTTTTAAATGTTACTGGCGTGTTGCTGTGCGACTCGTTTTAATCATGTTGCTATTGTTTCTGATAGTGCGTGTGGGGTCTTCGTGGATCTCAATCCACGCATATTCGCAAAACCAATCTAGGAGTAACAGCATGAAGCGTCTTGGCACAACCTTGGCCGCAGCCGCGCTAACTGGCGCGATCGCTTTCGCTGGCGTTCCAGCCAGCGCTTCCGAGGGTGCGGTCCCTCAAGAAACCACCACCCTCGGCGATCGAGGCACCAACGATGAAAACACCGATGGTGACCGCGACAAAGAGGACGACAGCGACCGTGGCCGCAACGAAGGCGAAACCCCATACGGCGGCGGCTCTAAGTCCCGCGTAGAGTGCGCCGACGATGAAGGCGCCACCCTGAACATCAAGTGGGGCGACGAGCGCCCTGAGTCCTTCGAGTTCGACGGCAACACCTGGTTCAAGCACGAGGACGGCGAGCACTACGTCACCGACTCTGCTAACCGCGACGGTGAACTGTCCGAGCAGGACGAATTCAAGTCTGACCAGGCTGCAGCCAAGAAGTTCGGCTACAGCTGTGACTATGAAGGTTCCGACGGCGACCGTGATCGCGATCGTGACCGCGACCGCGAGCGCACCCCAGGCAACGAAAACAACCGCGAAGACTGCGAGTCCACCGAGAACAATGGCGGCAACAGCGGTGACGGCAACAACGGCAACAACAATGGCGAGAACTGCGAAACCACCACTCTTGGTGACCGCGGTATGAACGCTGAGACCGGTGACAACACCGTTGCTCGTGTTCTGTTCGCATTGGCTGCACTGTCTGTGCTTGGCGCTGCTGCTTTCGGCGCACGTCGTTTCTTCACCGCTTAATCAGCGGCGTCCTTAAATTCGACACTCCTGGCGTTGAGGTTTCGACCTCAACCACGAACGCGGATTTGCAGTAGAAGACGAACACCCCCTCTTGTCCAACAGGGCAGCTTTCACCGCGGAAGCTGGTGACAAGAGGGGGTTTCGTTATGCCCACTAGATTCCGCCAATCTTTCCTCCAAGGTCGCCATTGGCGGCATTGCTTTACACTGTGGTGCTATGACATACGCGTATCGCCCGAACTTCCATATCACTCCCCCTTTCGGCCGGCTCAACGATCCGAACGGCATCTTCATCGAAGACGACAGGCTGCACATCTTTTACCAGCATGATCCGGCCTTTCCTGAAGGCCAGAAGCGAACGGGTTGGGGTCATGCATCGGTCAGTACGCGCGAAGCACAGGTTCCGTTCCACCATCCCGATGCGCTATATCCCGATGCCGACTATGACGCACATGGTTGCTATTCCGGCGGCGCAGTAAAAGACGGCGATGATATCTGGCTCTTTTATACCGGCAACCTCAAAGTTGATGGCCGGAGGATTCCAAGCCAAAATCGTGTCCACGCAAGCGTGCCCAACCACCCCATGGGCGGGACATACCGCAAGGACGCAGCTAACCCCCTCATCCCGGATGCGCCCGAGGGATTTACTGGACATTTCCGCGATCCTCACATCGTCCGCGACGGTGAACGTTGGCGAATGGTGTTGGGTGCGCAAACCACGGAGGAATCCGGTGCCATCGCCGTGTATCACTCAGATGATCTGAAGTCCTGGGAATTCACCGGCGTCCTCGAATTCGACGTCACCAACGCACAGCCAGGACTTAGCCCCGACCTCGTTCCGGGTGGATACATGTGGGAGTGCCCAAACTTGATTTCGATGCTCGACCACAGCGACGGACGCACCTATGATGTTTTGGTTTACTGCCCGCAGGGTCTTGCACAACAGGGCGAGCACTATGTTTCCTCCGACCAGTGCGGCTACATCGTCGGTCATCTGGATGGCACAACTTTCCATGTCACTCGTGGCTTTACGGAGCTGGACTACGGTTTTGAGTTCTATGCTCCGCAGCTTTTGAACACTGGCGATGATGCCATCACGATTGGTTGGATGGGGCTTCCCGCCCAAGATGACAACCCAACTGTTGACGCTGAGGGCTGGGTTCATGCGCTAACCCTGCCGCGTCGCACTACCTTGCACAATGGCGTTCTGCATCAGGTGCCACTGTTCCCGCTGCCCGATAAGCCTCAAACGCAAGGCTTCGGTGCAGTAGCAACCGCAACCTGTGAACATGATGAGACGCTTTCGCTTGTCGATGCCGCCACGCCACGCCTTTCCACCTGGCACGCCGAGGGCAAACTGCATATTCGCCGTCACCTACCTATAGGCGATGAAACTCGAAGCGTTGTTTGCGCACCGGGTGAGATTACCGCGATTGCCGATGGCTGCGCAGTAGAAGTATTCAGCCAGGGCCTTGCTTTGAGCGTGCAAATCTTTGAAGAATGGCAAAACTGGACAACAGAAACCACATAAACAAAAGGTTTTTGTCTGAATCTGTTGATTTATGTCCGAGTGATGTGTGTAATAAGTAGAGATCCAGTTCTGCTTACCTCACAAGGATGTACCTCATGGACCATAAACGCGTTGCTACCACGGTGCTGGAAGCGCTTGGCGGCGAAGACAATATTTCGGGCGTTGCCCACTGCGCTACCCGGCTGCGGGTGGTGGTGAAAGACAGCAAGGGTATTGATAAGCAAGCTCTTGATAATGACCCGGATTTGAAGGGAACCTTCGAGGCCGGCGGCATGTTCCAGGTCATTGTTGGACCTGGTGATGTCAACGTGGTGTTCAATGAGATGACGCAGCAAGCGAAGAAAGATATCGCTGTCTCAACGGACAAACTCAAGGACATCGCTGCGAATTCCGGAAACTGGTTCTCCCGCGCCATTAAGATTCTCGCGGACATCTTTGTGCCACTGATTCCGATTCTGGTCGGCGGTGGTCTGCTCATGGCCATCAACAATGTGCTCACACAGCCAGGTCTTTTCGGTGAACAGTCTGTGATTGAGATGTACCCGGCGTGGGAGGGCACCGCCGGGCTTATTAATACTCTGGCGTCGGCGCCATTCGCGTTCTTGCCTGTGTTGGTGGGATTCACCGCAACCAAACGCTTTGGCGGCAATGAATTCCTCGGCGCCGGAATTGCCATGGCGATGGTAATGCCGGACCTGATCAATGGCTACGCCGTTGCTGCCGCGATGGAAGATGGCTCGATGTCCTATTGGGACATTTTCGGCTTTGATGTCGCGCAGGCTGGTTACCAGGGCTCTGTCTTACCGATTCTTGTTATCTCTTGGGTCTTGGCCACGCTTGAGAAGTTCTTCCACTCCAAGTTCAAAGGCACCGTGGACTTCCTAGTCACGCCAGTGTTGACGCTACTCATAACCGGATTCATTACCTTTATGGCTCTGGGTCCTGCCCTGCGTTGGGTCGGTGACCAGTTGGCGTACGGGCTGGCCAACATTTACGACTTCGCCGGTCCTGTGGGTGGTCTTCTCTTTGGTCTGGTCTACGCGCCAATCGTGATTACAGGCCTGCACCAGTCCTTCCCTCCTGTGGAAACCATGCTGTGGACCCAGGGTGGTTCCTTCATCTTCCCAATCGCAGCGATGTCGAATATTGCGCAGGGTGGCGCAACACTCGCGGTCTATTTCCTGGCCAAGTCTGACAAACTTAAAGGTCTTTCCGGCGCTTCTGGTGTCTCCGCGCTCTTTGGTATCACTGAGCCTGCCATGTTCGGTGTTAACCTGCGTCTGCGCTGGCCTTTCTATATCGCCATCTGTGCCTCCGCTATTGGCGGTGCACTCGTCGCGCTCTTTGGTGTTCTGGCCACTGCGCTGGGTGCCGCGGGATTCATCGGCCTCGTCTCAATCCAAGGGTCTTCCGTGCCAGCGTATCTGCTAATTTGTGTAATTACGCTGGTCGTGTCCTTTGCTGGCGCATACATCTACGGCCGAGTACTGCTTAGCCGCAATGGCACCATCGATCCAGATGAGATCCCAGCTGCTGCAGATTCTCCTGCACAGGAACCCCTCGTGGCGCCTGCAGACAACGCCACGACTATTGCATCACCGCTGCACGGCACCGCAATGAATCTGTCGGAAGTCAGTGACCCAATGTTTGCAGCTGGAAAGCTCGGATCCGGCATGGCGGTTGAGCCAGAGACCGGAAAGCTGCTTTCCCCTATTGACGGCAAAGTAACCGTCACATTCCCCTCAGGGCATGCCTACGCTGTTCGCGGTAAAGACGCCGAGGGGAACAACGTGGACATCTTGATGCACATCGGTTTCGACACCGTGAATCTCCAAGGAGAGCACTTCACCGCGCACGTAAACAAGGGCGATGAAGTCAAAGCTGGAGACTTACTTGCAGAATTCGACATCCAGGCAATCAAGGCTGCTGGTTACCCAGTGACCACACCAGTGGTGGTGTCAAACTCCAAGAAGCTCGGTGCGGTCCTACCCGCAGCAGTCGCAGGCGAATCTGTTGGTTTCAGTGAAGCACTGTGCACCGTCGACCCACCGGTTGTAACTTCGACCGTCTAGCTTTTCGAGGCAATATGCTCCTTCGCCTAGTTTAATGACGCAAAATGCGGGCTACATGATTTCTCATGTAGCCCGCATTCGTTTCCGCGGTTAAGCCGTGGAGAGGGTGTAAGTCTTACTTAGCCTTCTCTACAACTTCAACCAGACGGTGGTGCTTGTCCTTGGACAGTGGACGGCATTCCTGAATCAGGACGCGGTCGCCGATGCCAGCGGTTTCGTCTTCGTCGTGGACCTTAACACGTGGGTTGTTACGCATGATCTTGCCGTACAGTGCGTGCTGCTTACGGTTTTCCAACTCGACAACAATGGTCTTGTTCATCTTGTCGGAAACAACAACACCAGTACGGGTCTTGCGGTTGCCCTTTTCATTCTGGGTTTCGTTCACAATTGCCTCACTCATTTTTATGCCTCAGCTCCCGGAACGACGGACAAACCAAGCTCGCGCTCACGCAGAACGGTGTAGATACGAGCAATGTCGCGCTTTACGGCGCCAACACGCTGGTTGTTGGTCAGCTGACCGGTTGCCTTCTGGAAACGAAGGTTGAACAGTTCTTCCTTCGCATCCGCAAGACGCTTGTCCAGTTCAGCGTTGTCGAGTTCGCGGAACTCGTGGGCAGGGGTACCTAGTGCCATTAGAACTGGTCCTCCTTCTTGATGATACGGACCTTGCAAGGCAGCTTCTGGCCTGCACGACGCAGAGCCTCAATAGCGGTTGCTTCATCAGGGTAGGACATTTCGAAGAGAATGCGGCCTGGCTTAACGTTAGCCACCCACTTCTCAACTGGACCCTTACCGGAACCCATACGAACACCAAGTGGCTTCTGGGTCAAAGGACGGTCTGGGTAGATGGTGATCCATACCTTGCCACCACGCTTGACGTGGCGGTTGATGGCAATACGAGCAGCCTCAATCTGACGGTTGGTGACGTATGCAGGCTCGAGGGCCTGGATTGCGTACTCACCGAAGTTGATGCGGTTTCCGCCCTTGGACAGACCGCTACGGGTTGGGCGGTGCTGGCGGCGGTACTTTACGCGCTTAGGGATAAGCATGAATTAGCCCTCCTGCTTCTGTGCACGCTGGCGGCGCTGGCCACCACGGCGTGGACGGCCGCCACGGTCACCGCGGTTGCGGCCCTGAGACGGAGCGTTCAGATCGGACTCGCGCACGCCACCGACTACGTCGCCCTTGTAGATCCACACCTTGACGCCGATGCGTCCGAAAGTGGTGTGTGCTTCTGCAAAGCCGTAGTCGATCTCAGCGCGAAGGGTGTGCAGTGGAACGCGACCCTCGTGGTAGCGCTCGGTGCGGGACATTTCTGCGCCGCCCAGACGGCCGGAGCACAGAACCTTGATGCCCTTGACCTGTGGCTGACGCATAGCGCCCTGGATAGCCTTGCGCATCGCGCGGCGGAAAGCCACACGGTTTACAAGCTGCTCAGCGATGGACTGTGCAACCAGGTTAGCGGATGCATCAACCTGCTTGACCTCGAGGATGTTGAGCGCAACCATCTTGCCGGTGAGCTTCTCGAGCTCGCGGCGGATGCGGTCAGCCTCAGCGCCACGGCGACCAATCACGATGCCCGGACGAGCGGTGTGAATGTCGACGCGGACGCGGTCGCGGGTGCGCTCGATGACAACGTCGGCGATGCCGGCGCGCTCGAGGCCCTTGGACAGGTACTCGCGGATCTTGATGTCTTCGGCTACGTAGTTTGCGTAGTCCTTATCGGCAAACCAGTGGGTCTTCCAGTCGGAAGTGATGCCCAAACGTAGGCCGTGAGGATGGATTTTCTGGCCCATTACTTGGCCCCTTCCTTCTGGCTCTCGACCACCACGGTGATGTGGCTGGTGCGCTTACGGATCATGAATGCACGGCCCTGGGCGCGTGGCTGGAAGCGACGCATGGTTGGCCCCTCGTTAGCGTAAGCCTCAGAGATGACCAGGGTGCGTGGGTCCAGACCGAAGTTGTTCTCAGCGTTAGCTGCAGCAGAAGCTACAACCTTAGCTACTGGCTTAGCAGCGCCCTGAGGTGCGTACTTCAAGATAGCCAGAGCTTCGGCGACGGACTTGCCGCGGACCAAATCGATGACGCGACGTGCCTTCATAGGGGTTACGCGAACGAAACGGGCCGTTGCGGATGCGGAGGTGATGGTTTCACTCATCGCTTATCGACGTCCCTTCTTGTCTTCCTTGACGTGACCCTTGAAGGTCTTGGTTGGTGCAAACTCGCCGAGCTTGTGGCCGACCATGGAGTCCTCGATGAACACTGGGACATGCTTACGACCGTCGTGGACGGCGAAGGTGTGACCAATGAAATCAGGGAGAATGGTCGAGCGGCGAGACCAGGTCTTGATGACCTGCTTGGTGTTTGCCTCGTTCTGAGCATCCACCTTGTTGAGGAGGTGCTCATCTACGAATGGGCCTTTCTTAAGGCTGCGTGGCATTGTTTACCTCCTCTTAGCGCTTCTTGTTCGGACGACGACGTCGTACGATCATGTTGTTGGAGTAACGGTTAGGGTTACGGGTACGACCCTCTTTCTGGCCCCAAGGGGACACAGGGTGACGACCACCAGAGGTCTTACCTTCACCACCACCGTGTGGGTGGTCGACCGGGTTCATAACGACACCACGGACGGTTGGGCGAACGCCCTTCCAACGCATACGACCGGCCTTGCCCCAGCGGATGTTCATCTGGTCAGCGTTGCCGACCTCACCCACGGTTGCGCGGCAACGAATGTCAACGCGGCGGATTTCGGAAGATGGCATACGCAGAACTGCGTACTTGCCTTCCTTACCCAACAGCTGGATGGAAGAACCAGCGGAACGTGCAAGCTTTGCACCAGCGCCAGGCTTCAATTCAACGGAGTGGATAATGGTACCGGTTGGGATGTTGCGCAATGGCAGGTTGTTGCCAACCTTGATGTCGGCGTTAGCGCCGGCCTCAACAACGGTGCCCTGCTTCAGGCCCTTAGGAGCGATGATGTATCGCTTCTCGCCATCGAAGTAGTGCAGCAAAGCAATGTTTGCGGTGCGGTTTGGGTCGTACTCGATGTGAGCGACCTTTGCCGGAATGCCATCCTTGTCGTGACGACGGAAGTCGATCACGCGGTAACGACGCTTGTGGCCACCGCCGATGTGGCGGGTGGTGATGCGACCGTAGTTGTTACGGCCACCAGTCTTGGAAATAGGGCGCAGCAGAGACTTTTCCGGGGTCGAGCGAGTGATCTCCTCGAACATGGAAACGGAGCTCTGGCGGCGACCCGGAGTTGTCGGCTTGTACTTACGAATAGCCATAATTATTCCTTACCTCTCGACTTTCCTCTTAGGCGCTTGCGCCGAAGATGTCGATGGAGTCGCTGCCTTCACGGAGAGTCACGTAGGCGCGCTTGGTGGACTTACGTACGCCGTAGCCGGTGCGGGTGCGCTTACGCTTACCTGCACGGTTAACGGTGTTAACGGAGTCGACCTTCACGCCGAAGATCTTCTCTACGGCATCTTTAATCTGGGTCTTGTTGGAATCCGTTGCGACGTAGAACGTGTAAACGTTCTGCTCCATCAGACCGTAGGACTTTTCAGACACTACTGGTGCGAGGATGATGTCGCGTGGGTTAGCAATCTTAGACATTGTTGGCCTCCTTAGCCTCATCCTTGCCGCCTGCGCGGTTGATGAAGGAGTGCAGAGCCTCAACAGAGAACACAACGTCATCAGCGTTGAGAACGTCGTAGGTGTTCAGCTGACCAGCGTCCAGGATGTGGACGTTAGGCAGGTTGTTGGCGCTGCGGCGAGCATTCAAGTCTTCGCGGCCTACAACCAGCAAGACAGTCTTGCGGTCGGTCAGGCTCTCGATGAATGCCTTAGCAGACTTGGTAGATGGGGTCTGGCCCGCTACCAATTCTTCGATTACGTGGATGCGCTCGTTGCGAGCACGGTCAGACAGTGCACCGAAGAGAGCAGCCTTGATCATCTTCTTAGGGGTGCGCTGTGCGTAGTCACGTGGCTTAGGGCCGTGTACAACGCCGCCGCCGGTGTAGTGCGGAGCGCGGATGGAACCCTGACGTGCGCGACCGGTGCCCTTCTGACGGAAAGGCTTACGGCCACCGCCGCGAACCTCTCCACGGGTCTTGGTCGAGTGCGTGCCCTGACGAGCAGCAGCAAGCTGAGCGTTGACGACCTGGTGCATCAAAGCGATGGACACCTCTGCGTCAAAGATCTCGGCCGGCAACTCGACTGAGCCATTGGTCTTACCCTCAGCAGTCTTGACGTCTAGCTTAAGGTTGCTCATGCGTGTGCACCGCCCTTCACTGCGGTCTTGACGGTGACGAGGCCACCGCGAACACCAGGGATAGCACCCTTGATGAGCAGCAGGTTGGACTCGGCATCGATCTTCTGAATCTTAAGGTTCTGCGTGGTTACGCGATCGGAACCCATGCGGCCAGCCATGCGCTTGCCCTTGAAGACGCGGCCTGGGGTAGCAGCGCCGCCAATGCCACCGACGCGGCGGTGAGCAGCCTGGTTACCGTGAGCAGCGCCCTGGCCAGCGAAGCCGTGGCGCTTCATAGCGCCAGCGTAGCCGTGACCCTTGGAGGTACCGGTGACGTCAACGAAGGTGATGCCTTCGAAGATTTCAACGGTGACGTCCTGGCCGATTTCGTAAGCAGAGACATCATCCATGCGGATTTCTGCTACGTGGCGACGTGGGGTTACACCAGCCTTCTTGAAGTGGCCGGATGCTGGCTTGTTTGCCTTGCGTGGGTCGATCTCGCCAAAGGCGATCTGGATGGCGTTGTAGCCATCGGTTTCTACGGTGCGAATCTGGGTCACAACGCATGGCCCAGCCTCGACGACGGTTACCGGTACTACACGGTTCTCCTCGTCAAAGACCTGAGTCATGCCGAGCTTCTTGCCCAGAATGCCCTTGATCTCGTTAGTCATTATTATTTCTCCACCAAAGTTTTATTCGTCGATCACTGGATATTGACGTCGACACTTGCCGGAAGATCGATGCGCATAAGAGCGTCAACGGTCTTCGGGGTTGGGTCGAGAATGTCGATGAGGCGCTTGTGGGTGCGCATCTCGAAGTGCTCGCGAGAGTCCTTGTACTTGTGTGGAGAACGAATAACGGCGTATACGTTCTTCTCGGTCGGTAGTGGCACCGGGCCGACAACACGAGCACCCGTGCGGGTTACCGTCTCAACGATCTTCTTTGCAGAAGCGTCGATTGCCTCGTGATCGTAGGCCTTCAGCCGAATGCGGATTTTTTGTCCCGCCACGCTTATCCTCTTCCTCGCTTCCCCACTTTCACATTCCCGGCATATCCGGGGCGCGAAGCGGTGGGAAATTGCTTCTCGATGTTCTCTATAACGTTGTCCGGGCAAAGAGCCTGGTCGCAACGCCAGTTTGATTCTGACTTACATAACAGCTGCTGCAGCCTGACAAAATCGCAGGCACAGTAGTGGTTCATAATGAGCCAAAATCCGGAAGGGGATGGTGTGGTCACGCATTACACGTGGCACGCAAAAAATCCCTTACGTATACTGCCGCTGTTCATTTGCCATGCTCCTTCTCCGGTCTGGCATCTCGGGTTGCCTCTGCTTATGTGCGGACATCGCCCGATGAACCAGCCTTCCCGTCATTGTGCTTTCGCACTGACATCGAAGGTGTCATGTTCGCCTCACCAGCGCCGCGTTTTGCACAGTTAATCTGTGCGCCTCGCGACGTGTTAAGGCAACCTATGTATTTAAGCATGCTGCGAGGCATTTTCCAAACCCTTTTTTAAAACGTTAGGAATTTCACTTTCGTAAGCCATCGGCAGGCAATGCAACACTCCCACTCGGCAATGCGACAACACTTCAACACTGAATATGTTGGCAGAATAACTTTCTATAACTGTTATGTAGACGTTCGTTAACGATCCTTGCACTCAGGCGCCCGGCATTTGAATTTTGCGTAGGCTTTATTACGTTCGCCTTTGCCTATGAGGCGCCACACTGAAATTTCCTAAGTATCCAATGAAAGCGAGTGAAATATCATGGCTGACAATAATAATGACAACAACTTCTCTGGTGAAGAAAACCCAACCCCAAAGACCGTTGCTGAAGCAACCGGCGCTGCAACCACAGACGCAGTAGAGACCCCACGCAAGGTCAACGAGAACTTGGAAACCGAGTTCGGCACCACCACCATCGATAATGCTGTCGTTTCCAAGATTGCCGGCATTGCAGCACGCGAAGTATCTGGTGTTGCAGCACTCGGTGGCGGCGGCGCTCGCCTGGTTGGCACCATTCGTGAATCCTTCGGCGGCAATGAGGATGTTCGCCAGGGCGTTACCGTGACTGTTGCTGAGGGTGTGGCTTCCATCGAGGTTGCAATCATTGCCGAGTACGGTGTGGCTATCCACGAATTGGCTGAGGCCATCCGTCGCAACATCATCAATGCTATTGAGCGCATGACCGGCCTTGAGGTCGAGCGCGTGGATGTTGTTGTCCACGACGTGAAGTTGCCTAATGAAAAGGTCGAGGACTCCCAGGATGAGTCTGAGAACAACAACGCAGCGGTTGCACCCCAGCAGACCCCTGCTATCAACCACTTCTAGTTAGCACCTTCGGTTCTAACTAGAGAATAGAAACGGAAGTCTCGGTTTATGACATCTCCCCGTACAGCACGTCCTCAGGATTCTCGCTTTGTGCTTGATTTGGGGACGGCGCAGCGCATTCGTGATGAAGTGCTCGCTTTGAACGGCGTCGGTGGATTGTCTGCGGGCTCGTTCGGTGAGGTCTCGCTGCTGTTTGCTGGGGATCGAGTCACCGGCCTTCGGAAGCCTTCCCCGCGTGAAGACACCGTGATTGAAATCCATGTGGTTGTGGATGTCTCCGCGGAGAAGGTATTGCACGATCTGGGCGCAGAGATTCGGGGCGCAGCGCTTTCTGCTTGCCCTGAATTAACCCGCGTCGATGTCATCTTTGCCGACGCCATTTCAGGCACGAGCGCGTAATTTTTACAGAGTTTTAAATCCACATAGCGAAGGAGTTCTTATGAAGAACTACACCTATATTGGCGTCGCACTGGGCATTATTTTAGCGATTGCCATTATGACTAACGCCTGGCCACTGTTCTTCCTGGCCGTCATTCTCGGCGCCGTCGGTGGTGTAATCGGCGCGCACTTTGATGGCCGCATCAACCTGGGTGAAATCTGGAACAACGTCGTAGGTAAAGGCCGCGGCTAATGACTATCACACCACACGCACCCCAGGCGGATGCTGGTGGTGTCCATGTTGCTAACGCCCCGGGCACCACAGAGATCAGCGTCCGCACGTTAGAACGCATTGTTGCCCAGGCCATCAAGGCCGTTCCCGGCACTGTCACGATTGATTCCAAGCTGGCCGGCATTGGCGGCCGCGGATACCCGCGCAGCATCGTGCAATCCGATCCGGATGCCCGCATGACGGCTGTGGAGTCCACCATCGCGGTGGCATGGCCTTCCCCGGTTACTCAGGTTGCAGCACAGACCCGTGCGGCGATCATCTCCGCGATTGCGCAGTTCACTGGTTATTCCACCACGCGCGTCAACGTCACCGTTGGCCATTTGGAGCCAGGAAACCGCGTCAGCAATTCATCGGCGGCAGCGCCGGTGAATTTCCATGCTTCAATTCCGGCGGTCTCGCCAACGAAGGTCAACCACCCTGTCACGCGTTCCTCTTCTACGAATGTGCATCGCTTTGATGCAACCGAGTGGACTGATAGAACTCAAGCGGAATCAGTGGCTACACCTGCACCGAAGCAATTGCGTCCAGTAAATACCGCAGCGCCGGTGGAAGTCCGTTCTGTTGAGACGCCACAAGAAGTTGAGATTCGCCCAAGCGGCGAGGTCAACGCGCGTTTGGAGGAGGTTTACGTGCCTAGGTCCAACCCACGGGAGCTGGAGTTGCAGGAAGTTCACGTTCCGGATGAGCGTGAACTGAAGCAGATAGGCGTTCCGGATGAGAAGCCATTGCGCGAGATTCATGTGGAGTCCGCTAATCCTGAGCCTTCGCGTGTCTTCGCGCCGAAGCCAGTGCAGCTTCGCCATATTGAGGTTAACCCAGTTGAGGTACGCAAGCCGGAGATTAGGCCAACGATGAGAAAGGAGCTCGGTCATGAGTGATAAGTCATCGAGCAAGAAGTCATCGTTTGAAACCGTCGAGTTCAAGTCTGTTGCACAGCAGCCTGCCGATGATGCTCCGACCGCAGTGACTCCCAAAGTCGAAGTACCGTCTGCGCAGGAACCACAGCAGGTTGATTCTGTTGAACCAACTGAGCCAACTGAAACGGTTGAGCCGGCCGAGCCGGAAACGACGTTGTCTGTGACGGAACCCCAGAATAAGACTACTGCGCGGACCTCAGCGGACGGCTATGTCACGGCGGCGCACACAACGTTTGAGGGCTCCGCCCCAGCCTTTGCTTCTAAGCAACCGCGTCTATCCCCACCAGTGCGGTGGCTTGCCATCTTGTTGGGTCTAGCTCTTATCGCGTTGGCGTGTGTGGCGTGGCGCGATGTGTGGGTGACGTACTCGGAATCCACGCGTGAGCTGTGGACCGCACCGGTCTTTGAGTTGATTGGCACTCCTCCACTACCAATGTGGATGGTGTGGGCTGGTGTCGGTTCCATTGTTGTGGGCTTGCTGTTCTTCCTCATTGCGGTTCGCCGCGGACGGATGACGCATGTTCCGGTTGGTCCTTCCCCAAGCGTGGAAGCTGGTCAGGGCACAGCTGCTGCGATGTGGATTCGTCCCGTTGATATTGCACGTTTGGTCAGTGCCACCGCCCGGCGTTTGCCAGGAGTGAGCACGGCGCAGACACGCACCACGGGCAATACCAAGAAAGGCCTCAAAGTTGAGGTCACTATCTCCGGTGATGTCAATGATCCGATGCTTGCGCAGCGCGTTACCGACAGTGTGAAGCACTCTTTGAAGGAACTGGGCACCACGGTTGATGTGCACGTCGAAGTCGAGAAGAAGCAGGAGCTGGGAAACA
>JAUNRU010000003.1:0-34867 GCA_030535535.1 Corynebacterium casei | reverse complement strand
GGCACCACGGTTGATGTGCACGTCGAAGTCGAGAAGAAGCAGGAGCTGGGAAACAATGTCTAAGGCATTACGCGGTATTGACCGCACAATCTTCATCCTGCTGGCGATCGTCTTGATCGTGCTCGGTGGGTGGCCAGTTCTGATGTACTTCAACGTGGAATTCGCGAACTACCTCGCCGAGTGGGTTCAGCATGACGTGTGGGCCGCTGTGCCAGAGCAAAGCTGGTACATCTACGCTCTGATTGCAACGGGTATTTTGGCGTTGTTCTTCGGTATCTGGATGTCCATTGCCAATGTCCGCACCTACCGCTTCAATGGCGTGGAATCCGCAGTCAGTGATGACAACGGCACCATCAAGACCATGTTCAATGCGGCTGGGCAAGGCATTGCGCAATCTTTGGCGAAGCAGCCCGGCATTGAGAGCACCAAGAGCAAGGTGGCGGTGCTGGAAAAGCAGCAGACCATCACCTTTACGGTCTTGGCGAATGCCTCGACGGAGCTTTCGGAAGTTCGCCGGCTGGTTGAAGAATCCGAGTCAGATTTCCGGGCAGCTTTCCCCGATGCTGATGTGCAGACGGTCTACAACCTGCACTTCGATAAAGTAGGAAAATAATTCGAATACATTAAGCGCGTTAATGCTCCTAAGCATTAACGCGCTTTTGCTATGCCTTAAGCCTCCGCGAGCAGCACCTTAGTTGGGGTACCAAGTTCCAGGCGCTCACCGCTGGCGAGCTCGACAATTAGCGGAGCGTGTGAGATCACGTGGTTCCACTGATAGTTGCTTACTTCCAGGCTGCGGCGGTCGGTGGAAGAGACCTCCAGGCGCCGCGATAATGTCACAGTACGTCCGTCGTCGGACACGATGACGTAGACGGCATCACCAATATCAGCGCGGCTAATCCCTTCGAGATCAGTGCGCTTGGCGTCAGAGTCAAGGCGGGTGATGCGCTCGGTGATTCCCAGGCGGTGGTCGATACCTGCGGTATCGCTAATCACCAGTGGGAAGCCCGGGCCAGTGGTGCGGAATCTGTCATATTCCCACACCACTGTTTGGTGGGTGGGGTGGCTGCGGACGATAACGTGGGCATCGACAAGCGAAATGCGAAGGCTCTTATCCATCATGGTGAGCATGAAACCTGCCCCATCTGCCAGGTCGTCCGGCGTGATTTCAGGTGGGTAGTTCTGAGCGATGGACTCCAGGTAGCCAATGATCTCCTCATCACTGCTACCCCACCCGATGCCCTGGTTAGCTGCCATCGCCATCAAAGTAGGCAGCGTGAGATCCGGCTGCCCGGCCCAAGCATTGCGAACGGCGCCGAGGACATCATCAATGCGCGTGGGATCTTTCATGCCTTCAACCTTAAACCGGAGGTAGTTGCAGGAAAAATATACACCCAATTCGCACATCACACTGGGTACTCGACTATGTTCGGTATCACTACCTATCCCGTGAAAGGAATTCCAGCGCAATGAGTGAACAGGTTCGCGACGATATCCGCTTGCTTGGCCGAATCCTCGGTCGGGTTATCGCTGAGCAGGAAGGCGAGGACGTATACGAGCTGGTGGAGTCCACCCGCAGGCTTGCATTCGGTGTGGCGCGCGGTGAGGAAGACGCCGAGGCTTTGCTGTCGACTTTCCGCGATGTGGATGAAAGCAAGATCAACCTGGTTGCGCGTTCCTTTAGCCACTTTGCGCTGATGGCGAATATCGCAGAGGACTTGGATGATGAATCGGCATTGGCAGCGCGCGAAGACTCGGGCGAGCATGCTCCCGATGCTTCCTTGGAGGGCGTGCTGGCCAAGCTGAAGGCTGCCGATGGCGTGAGCACCAGCGAAGTCACCCGCGTGCTGGATGCAGCACTGGTCTCCCCTGTCTTTACCGCGCACCCGACAGAGACGCGACGACGCACGGTCTTTGATGTGCAAAAACGCATCATCAAACTGCTGCGCGAGCGCCACGGGATTCTGGCACAGCCGCACACACCGCGGCGGACTGCGCGCCTAGCTGAGATTGAGCGTGAGGCGCACTTGCGCATGACCATCTTGTGGCAAACAGCGCTAATTCGAATTGCCCGGCCGCAGATTGAGGACGAGGTCAATGTGGGTCTGCGCTATTTCAAGCGCAGCTTGCTGGAGCAGGTACCTGCGATTAATCGCGACACGATTGCGGGCCTGCGGGACGTTTTTGGCGGCGCAGTGCCCAACCGTCAGGTGGTGCGTACCGGTTCCTGGATCGGCGGTGACCATGACGGCAATCCGTACGTCACCGGTGAGACGCTGACCTACGCAACAAGGACTGCTGCGGACACGGTGCTGGAGTACTACGTGGACCAGCTCGGTTTGTTGGAAAAAGAGCTGAGTCTCTCTGACCGCTATTCAGAAAGTTCAACGGAACTGCAGGAGTTAGCTGCGCGCGGGAACAATGATGTTCCCAGCCGCGTGGATGAGCCATATCGCCGTGCTATCCACGGCGTGCTGGGGCGTATGACCATGACACGTGCAAATATCGCAGGAGACAGAGTTAAAGACGGCGCTACAGATGATGTCTACGAATTTGTGCCGTACGGCACCCCGGCGGAGTTTAAAGCAGAGTTGGATATCATTGACCGCTCGCTGCGGCAGTTCAATGACGCCATCATTGCCGATGACCGGCTGTTGCGTATCCGGTCCGCGCTGGATTCATTTGGTTTTCACCTCAATGCGCTGGACTTACGCCAGAACTCAGAGTCCTTTGAGGCGGTGCTGGATGAGCTCTTCGCGAAAGCTGGAGTCACCGCAGCGGCTGCCAGCTATAAGGACTTAGATGAGCACGCCAAGCGCGACCTATTAGCCGCGGAGCTGACTTCTGCGCGCCCGCTGACCTTTCCGTGGTCTGCGGCCTACAGTGAACTGACCGAAAGGGAGCTGGGGATTTTCCGGGCGGCGGCAGACGCCGTGGACAAACTTGGTGTGGATGTTGTCCCGCACTGCATTGTCTCCATGACGGGCACCGTGAGCGACATTCTGGAGCCAATGGTATTGCTGAAGGAAGTTGGGCTGCTCAGCTTCGACCCTGCGCGCGGACGCCTGGTGGGTTCGGTGGACATCGCACCGCTGTTTGAAACCATTGATGACCTAAAGGCGGGCGCACGTATCCTGCAGGAGCTGTGGGAGGTGCCGCTCTACCGTGAATACTTGCGCGGGCGTGGTGACACCCAAGAAGTAGTTTTGGGCTACTCAGACTCTAATAAGGACGGCGGATATCTTTCTGCCAACTGGGCTCTCTATGACGCGCAGTTGGAGATCGTCGAGGCCTGTAACAACCACGGTATTGGGCTGCGATTCTCGCATGGCCGCGGCGGCGCTGTCGGCCGTGGTGGTGGACCAACTTATGACGCTATCTTGGCGCAGCCAGAAGGTGCGGTGCGCGGCTCAGTGCGCATTACAGAACAGGGAGAGGTTATCTCCGCTCGCTACGGCACGGCCACCACCGCACGCAGGCACCTGGAAGCATTCGTCGCGGGCACCCTCGAGGCTTCCCTGCTGAATACGGAAAAGCTGAAAGAGCCTGAGCGCGCATATGGCATCATGAGGGAGATCTCTGCGCTAGCCGGTGAGAAATACGCCAGCCTGGTGCGTAAAGACGAAGGATTCATTGACTACTTCACGCAATCCACGCCGCTGCATGAGATCGGTGATTTGAACATGGGCTCACGCCCAACGGCGCGCAAACAAACCGAATCTATCGCAGACCTGCGCGCTATTCCGTGGGTGCTGTCCTGGTCGCAATCGCGTGTGAACTTGCCGGGCTGGTTCGGTGTCGGGACCGGTATCACGCGCTGGGCTGGCGATGATGAGGCACGCTGGACTGACCTGCGCACGCTATATGACGCGTGGCCATTCTTCCGCTCCGTGCTAGATAACATGGCGCAAGTAATGGGCAAGGCTTCGATGGGCTTGGCGAAGATCTACTCCAGCTTGGTTGATGATGTTGAGACTGCACAGCGGGTCTACAACACCATCGCTGAAGAATACGCTCTCACCCGCGAGGTCTTCCACCGCATCACTGACCATGATTCCCTGATGGCTGGCAATGAGCGCCTAGAACGTTCTGTACAACGCCGCTACCCTTATCTGCTGCCACTCAATGCTATTCAGATTGAGCTGCTGCGCCGCTACCGTGCTGGCGATGATTCCTTCCTAGTATCCAAGACCATCCAGGTCACCATGAACGGTCTTGCCACAGGACTACGCACCTCCGGTTAGAAGTGGTGCGACGGCAGTCTGAAGCTAGGGTACCTACCAAAACTGCGAAAAATCCGCTTTCCTCAACGGGGAGGAAAGCGGATTTAGCGTTAGTTAGAGAGTAAAGATTTACTCAACAACCTTGGTCACACGACCAGCACCAACGGTACGGGAGCCCTCGCGGATAGCGAAGCGCAGGCCCTCGTCCATAGCAACTGGCTGGATGAGCTCAACGGACATGTCGACGTTGTCGCCAGGCATGACCATCTCAACACCCTCAGGCAACTTCACAACACCGGTAACGTCGGTGGTGCGGAAGTAGAACTGTGGACGGTAGTTGTCCATGAATGGGGTGTGGCGGCCGCCCTCTTCCTTCTTCAGGACGTAGACGGAGCCCTCGAACTTCTTGTGAGGGGTGTAAGCGCCTGGCTTAATAGCAACCTGGCCGCGCTCAACCTCTTCACGCTTGGTACCACGCAGAAGCAGACCACAGTTGTCGCCAGCCTCGGTGTAGTCCATCATCTTGCGGAACATCTCGATACCGGTAACGGTGGTGGAGATGGACTTCTCCTGGATACCGATGATCTCGATGTCCTCGTTGACGTTCAGCTGACCGCGCTCAACACGACCGGTGACAACGGTGCCACGACCGGTAATGGTGAAGATGTCCTCGATTGGCATCAAGAATGGCTTCTCGGTCTCGCGAACTGGGTCTGGGATGGAGTCGTCACAAGCCTGCATGAGCTCGAGAACGGAGTTAACCCACTTCTCTTCGCCGTTCAGGGCGCCCAGAGCGGAGATGTGAACGATTGGAGCTTCCTCGTCGAACTCCTGCTCAGCCAGAAGTTCACGAACTTCCATCTCAACGAGCTCGATGATTTCCTCATCGTCAACCATGTCGCACTTGTTCAGTGCAACGAGGATGTAAGGAACGCCAACCTGGCGAGCAAGAAGAACGTGCTCACGAGTCTGTGGCATTGGGCCGTCGGTTGCAGCAACAACCAGGATAGCGCCGTCCATCTGAGCAGCACCGGTAATCATGTTCTTGATGTAGTCGGCGTGGCCTGGAGCGTCTACGTGTGCGTAGTGGCGCTTAGGGGTGGAGTACTCAACGTGGGAGATGTTAATGGTAATACCGCGCTCCTTCTCCTCAGGAGCCTTATCGATCATGTCGAAAGCGAACGCTTCGTTCTCATCAGGGTACTGGTCAGCCAGAACCTTGGTGATAGCTGCGGTGGTGGTGGTCTTACCGTGGTCGACGTGTCCGATGGTGCCGATGTTTACGTGCGGCTTCGAACGCTCAAACTTAGCCTTTGCCACTGTATGTCCTCCTGGACTTCATTGTGACTACGACTTTCGCAGCCACGTGGTTGACAGTTGTCACGGCACCTGGAATATCCCGAAAGATAGTCCCAAGCGCACATGACGCTTTCTTTTCGTGCCAGTTACACGATCCTAGATTTATGCCACGGATTTTTCAAACCAGCTAAAGGGGCTCGAAATTGTCCGCGGAAGATTTGTGCGGACGTTAGTCCTCGACAAGAATCATCTGGGATCCTAGGAGGGTAACGGCCAGCTCAACCAACAGTATTCTACCTGCTGCTTCAGCGTGACCCCTACCCTCCTGAAATGCTACCTGGACTTGGTTGGTTCAACTGGCGGAAGATACCAGCCAAGTCGTATTCAGGCAGCGTTTAGAGCAGGTGGCTTACTTGGAGCCGCCGGTGCGCTCTTCAATGATCTCTTGTGCAACGGAGGAAGGAACCTCAGCGTAGGAGTCGAAGACCATGGAGTAGTTAGCGCGGCCCTGAGTACGGGAACGAAGGTCGCCAACGTAGCCGAACATCTCAGACAGTGGAACCTTTGCCTTAACCAGCTTGGCGCCAGCGCGGTCTTCCATTGCATTGACCTGTCCACGACGGGAGTTAACGTCACCGATAACGTCACCCATAAACTCTTCTGGAGTGGTGATTTCCACTGCCATCAAAGGCTCCAGCAGAACTGGCTTAGCCTTGCCGACAGCTTCCTTCAGAACCTGGGAACCAGCCAACTTGAAGGCCATTTCCGAGGAGTCAACGTCATGGTAAGCGCCGTCTTCCAGGGTTGCCTTAACGTTAACCAGTGGGAAGCCTGCGAGGAAGCCGTACTGCATTGCGTCCTGGATACCAGCGTCAACGGATGGGATGTACTCGCGTGGAATACGGCCACCGGTAACAGCATTGACGAACTTGTAAGTAGCGGACTCGCCCTCTTCCAGCTCGGATGGCTCTGGGTTGTAAGGCTCGATGGAGACAATGACCTTTGCGAACTGGCCCGAACCACCGGTCTGCTTCTTGTGAGTGTAGTCCAGGGACTCAACAGCCTTGCGGATGGTCTCACGGTAAGCAACCTGTGGGTTACCGATGTTTGCCTCGACCTTGTATTCGCGCTTCATGCGGTCAACAAGAACGTCCAGGTGGAGCTCGCCCATGCCGCCGATAACGGTCTGGCCGGACTCTTCATCAAGTTCAACGGTGAAGGTTGGGTCCTCAGCAGCAAGCTTCTGAATAGCGGTACCCAGCTTCTCCTGGTCGGCCTTGGTCTTAGGCTCGATGGAAACCTTGATAACTGGATCTGGGAAGTCCATGGACTCCAGAATGATTGGGTTAGCGCGGTCGGACAAGGTGTCACCGGTGGTGGTGTCCTTCAGGCCGATAACAGCGTAGATGTTGCCAGCTACTGCCTCTTCAACAGGGTTTTCCTTGTTGGCGTGCATCTGGAACAGCTTACCGATGCGCTCCTTCTTGCCCTTGGTGGTGTTCTGAACTTCATCACCAGGGGTAACCTTGCCGGAGTAAACACGGACGAAGATGAGCTGACCGAAGAATGGGTGAGCTGCGATCTTGAATGCCAGGCCGGAGAATGGGGACTCGATGGAAGGCTTACGGGTAAGCTCCTCGTCCTCATTGCCAACAGCGTGGCCGTGAACCTCGCCCACGTCAAGTGGGTTAGGCAGGAAGTCAATAACAGCGTCGAGCAATGGCTGAACACCCTTGTTGCGGTACGCGGTACCACAGTAAACAGGGTAGATCTCGGAAGCGATAACCATCTTGCGAATGGCTGCCTTCAGTTCATCGATGGAGATTTCCTCGCCACCGAAGTACTTTTCCATGAGCTCTTCATCGGACTCAGCAACGGTCTCAACGAGCTTCTCGCGGTACTCGTTAGCCTTGTCAACCAGGTCAGCTGGGATTTCCTCGACGGTAGCCTCGGTGCCAATCGCGGTCTTGCCAGGCCACATGAGTGCCTTCATCTCAAGCAAGTCGACAACGCCGTCGAAGTCATCTTCAGCGCCGATAGGCAGCTGCATTACCAATGGCTTTGCGCCTAGGCGGTCAACGATGGTGCCAACGGTGTAGTAGAAGTCTGCACCCATCTTGTCCATCTTGTTCACGAAGCAGATACGTGGAACGTCGTACTTCGCAGCCTGACGCCAAACCTGCTCGGACTGTGGCTCAACGCCTTCCTTGCCGTCGAAGACAGCAACAGCGCCATCAAGAACACGCAGGGAACGCTCAACCTCAACGGTGAAGTCAACGTGACCCGGGGTGTCAATGATGTTGATCTGGTTGCCCTCCCAGAAACAGGTAACAGCAGCGGAGGTAATGGTGATACCGCGCTCCTTCTCCTGCTCCATCCAGTCAGTGGTGGATGCGCCGTCGTGGGTCTCGCCTACCTTGCGGTTGATACCGGTGTAGAAGAGGATACGTTCGGTCGTGGTGGTCTTACCGGCATCGATGTGCGCCATGATGCCGATGTTGCGAACCTTCTTCAGGTCCTTAAGCACTTCTTGTGCCACGGTTAATACCCCAACTCGTTTGTTGTCACGTTCGCCCAAGAGAGTTCATCTCTTGAACAAACGCAGTTACGTACATTAGTTCTCGATCAATCTTGCCACTATTTGCGCTCATTAGCAGCCCGGAGAGCGAATTCTTAGATGAAATTTATCTTAAGAATTGCTACATGAACTTTTATTGTGCTTCAGAGAGCTCATTAGTGACCAGTTTGCTCTATATGCATCGAAAACGATGACCCGAGCAAATCACATTTTTAAGTTATCCGGCCCTAGGCGCTTAAAGGCCTGGGTCGCTGTTACGGCTAGCAAACTAGCGAAACAGAACGAACTTAACCGGTGTGTTGCTCGGGTCATGGTCAGCCACAAACTACCAGCGGTAGTGAGCGAAGGCGCGGTTAGCCTCAGCCATCTTGTGTGTGTCTTCGCGACGCTTCACGGAAGCGCCCAGACCGTTGGATGCATCCAAGATCTCATTTGCCAGACGCTCGATCATGGAGTTCTCACGACGCTGACGGGTGAAAGTAACCATCCAACGCAGTGCAAGGGTGTTTGCACGGCCTGGACGAACCTCAATTGGAACCTGGTAGGTTGCGCCACCAACACGGCGGGAACGAACCTCAAGGTCAGGGCGGATGTTGCCAAGAGCCTTTTCCAGGGTACCTACTGGATCAGTGCCGGTCTTTTCACGGCAGATCTCCAGAGCGCCGTAAACGATACGCTCTGCGGTGGACTTCTTACCGTCGAGAAGGACCTTGTTTACCAGCTGAGTAACCTGCTCAGAGTTGTAAACTGGATCCTTGACTACGGGACGCTTTGGAGCAGCATTCTTACGCATTTTTAATTACTGTCCCTTCTTAGCACCGTAACGGGAACGGGCCTGCTTGCGGTCCTTAACACCCTGGGTATCCAAGGAGCCACGGACGATCTTGTAACGAACACCAGGAAGGTCCTTCACACGACCACCGCGAACGAGCACCATGGAGTGCTCCTGCAGGTTGTGGCCCTCGCCTGGGATGTATGCGGAAACCTCAATACCGGTGGTCAGGCGCACACGTGCAACCTTACGCAGAGCGGAGTTAGGCTTCTTAGGAGTGGTGGTGTAAACGCGGGTGCATACGCCACGACGCTGAGGGGAACCCTTCAGCGCAGCAGTAGCGACCTTGGTGCGCTTATCATGGCGGCCCTTGCGGACCAGCTGCTGAATAGTTGGCATTATCAGTCTTTCTTAAGTGGTAGAAATTTCTTGCCTCGGCAACATGCCTCACCAGATTTATGCGCCGCGGTGCGAAATAGATGCCTAAACACGCAAAAATAAGGACTCTTTTCCGGGGTCCTACCGCGTGTCCAGATACCTATTCCCCACCGAGTCACAACTGACTGGCGTGGTTGTTGCTGAGAAAAGGATCAGACTCTTCGTCACAAAATGCAACGAACTTCCGCTAACACTACCAAAGCCCTAACGGTTTTAACAAAACGCGATTGTGCTCTAATTGTTCCGCTGATCTGCATCTACCCGATTACTGCTTCGCGCGGTACTGCCACTCCCACACCAGGTCTGGTTTGAGGTCTACATCAAAGAGCCCGGCAAAGTGTTCAGTTTCTTGGCGCTCCCAAGTTTCAAACCAGTCTTCATAGCCCTCGTCACGATCCAGCGCGCGGGAGCGGCGTGCTTCGCGGGGGCCGGTTACCATCACGGTTATAACTGAGCCGCGGCGTGCTGCGGCATCAATGTTTTCTTGTGTTACTGCGCCGACGCCTTCCACGATGAGGTCATCGCGGCCGTCCAAGCTGTACCACTCAGCAGGAGCATTGGCATGCCAATCCCAGCGCCAATAGCCCGGATTCATCTTGCGCAGCACCTGGCCTTTGACCATGTCGCTGCCTTTTTCTAAGCCATGCCAGCCGGGATAGAACTCATCTAGATGTACCGTTTGCCACTGCGTGTGCTCCGAGAGCCGTGCCGCGAACCAGGTTTTGCCGGCGCCCGAAGGGCCATCAATAAGCACCGTGACCGGACGCATTGGCTTGTTGCGCTTCGCAGCAAGGCTTGCAATATTGTTTTCCAGCAAGTCCTGTGCCTGTTCAAAAGACGAAGTTTCTACCACTTCGCGTTCCGCTTTAGCTGCCTCTGCGTCAGAGTCTTCTGCGTCATCTGCGCCCACTTGGCCGCCTGGCACCGGCGTAATTTCTCCAGTGTCACCTTCGTCATGTGGCAGGAATCCGTCTGGCACACCTTCCGTGTTGTCCGCAAGGTCAATGATGGTCTTAATAATCAGTGTCATGGAGTTGGGATTAGCCAATAAGAATTGCGTTTAGTTGTGTCCATCGTCAACGCGCCTCTGTGCTTTCCTAGCCACACCTTTCAAATGTTTTGCCAAAAGTTTCGGCCCGAGCTTCGTCCTTTTCATGGTAGGCGCTAAATCGCTTTTGGGTACAAACTTTGCCCTCGTAATTCCCAAATTTCTTAGCGTCTTCCGCACAATTACGTCGACTACTTCGCGAGTCTCCTTTCGCTATAACGCAAAATCGTGTTTAGTGATTTTGCGTTATAGCCCGAGGAAGCGCCAAGAATCAGTTGCGACGGAGCTGATGACGGGCAGGCTTGCTAGCACCAGGCCGCAGAACATGACCAGCCAGTCGGTGCGGGTGAGCTTCGATTCTCGCGCCCAAGTGCGTTTGTTTCCACCGGGGATGGTGCGGCCAAAGCCACGTGCTTCCATGGCGGTGGCGAGTTTGCCACCGCGGCGCAGTGCAAGCACCAACAGTCCGAAAGACATGGATAAGGTATGTGCGATCTTGCCGCGATCAGCCAGCCCTCGTGCGCGGCGTGCTTGGGTCATGGCTTGCCAGTCGTCTTTGAACAGCGTCAGCATGCGAACACCGGCAACCGCGCCAATGACAAAGCGCGCGGGCAGCCGCAGGATTTGCGCCAGCGCATCACCGAGCTCAGTGGGGTCAATATCGCGCGCCAGCACAATAACCGGCAAAGCCACCGCCAGTACGCGCAGCACCATGGCTAGGGCGAGCTCAATGGAATTATCCGTCACCGTAGCCAGGAAGAAGGAGAAATACTCCTTTCCGCCTTCCTGGGCATAGAGCAACATCGAAATACCCGAGATCGGCGCGATAATAAAAAGCGGCCAGGACATCTTCAACAAACGCACAAGACCAATGCCGCACAAGGGCGCGAAGATAAAAGTAGTAAGCAAAGAGACGGCGGCACTGACCCAGTCCACGGATAACAGCAAGGGGGTGGTCACAAGCAGAATTAATGCCAAGCGCGTCAGCGGATTAACCCTGCGAATCATATTAGGCATGGGCGCTCACCACCAGGTGGGTATCGGCCAAAGCAGAAATGAAAAGTTCATCGTGGGTAATAGAAGCCACCGTGACACCTGAATCAGCCAGTTCCCGGATCATGCGTACTAGTTCGGCAAAGGTCTGCGGGTCCTGGCCAAAAGTCGGTTCATCCAAGAGCACCACTTCCGGTGCGGTCACCAGTGCTGTTGCCACAGACAGCCGGCGTTTTTCGCCACCGGACAGGGTGAAAGGGTTGGCATCTGCCAAAGAGGTTAGCCGCAGGCGCTCCAGCAGCTTGTCGATACGCTCTTGGTTCACCTCCTCCCCCATGACCTGTGGGCCAACCCGCATTTCTTCCATGACGCTGCGTGCCACAAACTGGTGTTCTGGGTTTTGGAAGACGTAGCCAATGCGGTGCGCCAGCTGCGCGGAAGTCCACTTGTGTGGGGACTTAACCAACCCCTTGCGCACCGTGTCGGAATATCCCAACTCGCCGGAGACAGGATCAATGAGCCCTGCCATGGTCATCAACCAGGTAGTTTTACCGGAACCGTTTGCGCCGGTGATGACTGTCGATGCCCCTTCGGGGATCGCCAAGGTACGTGCCGGACCGAAACGTGTAATGAGGTCTTTGGACCATAGCGCCGGAGAGGCATCGGCAAGCTGTGCGTGTGCAACCGGCAACCCGGTAATCTTGCGGGCTTCGATGGCTGGCTGCACTTCGCCGTCATAAACCTTTTCGCCGTGGTGGAGTACTACCGCGCGGTCTAAAACCGGTGCCCAATCTTTGTAATTATGCTCTATGACAATGAGCGTGGCCCCGGTTTCTTGCACCACGTGGTTCACTGCCGCGACGACATCGGCAGCGCCTTGCGGGTCCAGGTTCGCGGTGGGTTCATCCAACAAGATGACCTCTGCGCTCATGGCGATAACACCGGCTAGCGCCAGGCGTTGCTTCTGCCCGCCGGATAACCGCGCCGTGGGATGGTCAATGCCAAGGTCAAGCCCTACCATTTCTAAGCTGCGGTGAACTCGGCGCCAGATTTCTTCGCGCTCAAGGCCCATGTTCTCACAGCCGAATGCCACGTCATCGCCCACGCGCGAGGCAATGATTTGGGAGTCAGGGTCCTGCAAGACGAGGCCGACGTTAGCGGCGTTGATGGTGAGCTCTCCGTGCAGGGTGCCTTCATCATCCCCGCCCAGCACACCGGCGAGGGCCGCCATGAGCGTGGACTTTCCGGAGCCCGAATCACCGGCCAGCAAGATTCGCTCGCCCTGTTCAATGGCCAGGTCTAGTTCTCTAATCGCGGGCTGATTGCGTCCGGCGTGCTGCCAGCTGAGCCCGCGGGCAACAATTTGTGGCATTAACGTGCGCGCTGTTCGCGTCCTACTGCAAAGCGGTCCAGGGCCCCGGTTTTAGCTAAGGCCTTGACCGCAAAGAAACTCAGCGCACCCGCGAGAATTGCGCCAGAGATGACCAAACAGGTGAGGTAGATGAGGTTGAATTCCAAAGACTTGGCAATGTTGGCGGAGGTAAACAGCTCCAGGACAAACGCACCGATAGCCGCGCCGATGCCACTAAGAGCTGCGACAGTCAGGCTGAAACGGCGATAGAGGAAGATAGCGAAGACAATCTCCACGCCCAATCCTTGCGCCAGGCCGGAGTACAAAGTTTCTGGCCCCCACTGCGACCCGAATACGGCGGAGACGGTTGCCGCCAGGGTTTCCACATAGATTGCTGCGCCCGGTTTACGAATAACCAGCGCGCCGATCACACCACCAGCAAGCCAAATTCCCGTTGCTAGGCCGCCAAGACCGGGTGTCAGTGCGTCCATGGCCATAAACCATGCATAGCCGACAGAGTTCCAGAATACGAACACCAGGCCGCAGGCTACTGCGAGGATGGAGGCAACGATGATGTCTACTACTCGCCAGCTTAGAGTGCGAGCAGGGTTAGCTAAAGTAACCATTTCTTTGTCCTTTCGCCGGCATTATCCGGTTCAAGTTCGACGGTTTCCCAGCGCCTGCGCCAAGGTCTCAGCCCGCACTTTGCTTGCGAGCACCCGTAAATGAATATGATGCTCCTCAAGAACTACCAGAGAGCTCATACGCGTGGCAAATATACCTCCCAGCGCACAGATCTAGAGGGCGAAATAGAAGGCCAAAACAACAAAGGGGCAGCGCCCGCGCACTGATTTTTCAGTAGCGCGGGCGCTGCCCCTTGTCTCGCAGGGACTGCTTCTAAGTCTCCCGGAAAGTGGCCACGGAATTACTTTCCGTGAACAATTCCCTTAGAAGGTGAAGTCCTCATCCAGTGGGACGGAAGCGCCGGTGAACTCACCGAAGCCGTCATCGCCGTAGATGGAATCGCCGTAAGTCGGAATCGAGTATGCCGCGTTGCGGGCAGCCTCGGTTGGCTTAACGGAGATGTTGCGGTAGCGAGAGATACCGGTACCAGCTGGGATCAGCTTACCGATGATGACGTTCTCCTTGAGGCCGATAAGCTTATCGGAGCGCTTGTTAATAGCGGCATCGGTAAGCACGCGGGTGGTCTCCTGGAAGGACGCCGCAGACAGCCAAGACTCGGTAGCCAAGGAAGCCTTGGTAATACCCATGATCTCTGAACGCAGCTGTGCTGGCTCATTGCCCTCTGCCTGCATCGTGGCATTGACCTGGCGTGCCTCGGAAAGGTCAACCAAAGTACCTGGCAGCAAGTCGGTGTTACCCGAATCGATGACGGTACCGCGACGCAGCATCTGACGGATGATGATCTCGATGTGCTTATCGTGGATGGCCACACCCTGAGTACGGTAAACAGCCTGAACCTCATCAATGAGGTGCTTTTCCACACCACGGCGACCGAGAACCTCGAGCACGTCGTGTGGGTCAGCCGCACCGCGCATCAGACGAAGACCGGTGGTGACGTGGTCACCGTCGCGCAAGGAGCGCTCGATCATCGCGTTCGGGTTGGACTCCATTGGGCGACGAACCTGCGCCAGGCCCTGACGCTTCGACAGCTTCTCGTAGACCACGTTGTCCGAACCATCGTCCGGAGTAATGGTCAACGTCCAGAAGTTACCTTCATCAGACAGCGAGATGGTGCCGTCGACAGAAGCGATTGGTGCACGGTTCTTAGGATTACGTGCCTCAAACAGTTCCTGAACACGAGGCAGACCACCGGTAATGTCGCCACCGACACCACCCTGGTGGAAGGTACGCATTGTCAGCTGGGTACCAGGCTCACCAATGGACTGCGCTGCAACAATACCGACGGCTTCGCCGATATCGACCAGCTGGCCAGAAGCCATGGACTTGCCGTAGCACTTCGCACAAACACCGGCTGGGGTCTGGCAGGTAAGCACGGAGCGAACCTTGATCTCAGTAACGCCTGCGTTAACCAGCTTGTCAGTCAGTTCCTCAGTGAGGTCTGCGCCTGCTTCAGCAACAACGTTACCTTCCGCATCCTTAACATCGGTCGCAACAACACGGCCCGAAGCTGAGGTCTCCCACAGCTCGTGAACAGCGTAGGTTCCTTCAGCAACTTCCTCGCCGATTGGAACGCGAACGCCCTGACGGGTGCCACAGTCGTCTTCGCGAACGATGACATCCTGCGCAACGTCAACCAGACGACGAGTCAGGTAGCCGGAGTCAGCGGTACGCAGAGCGGTATCCGCCAGACCCTTACGGGAACCGTGGGAGTTGTTGAAGTACTCCAGAACCGACAGGCCTTCACGGAAGGAGGTCTTAATCGGACGGGTGATGTAGTCACCCTTAGAGTTCACAACCATGCCCTTCATGCCAGCGAGGGTCCAGATCTGACGCATGTTACCTGCTGCACCAGACTTAACGATCATCGGAATTGGGTTGTCGTCAGGGTACAGAGCCTCCACCGCGTTACCCACGGAGTCGGTTGCATCCTTCCACAGCTCAACCAGACGGTCGTAGCGCTCACGCTCAGTCAGCGCGCCCTGATCCCAGTACTTGCGCTCAATGCGCTCTGCTTCCTTCTCATAAGACTCGAGCATCTCGGTCTTGTTTGGAAGAACCAGAACGTCGTGCATGGTGATGGTGACACAAGAGCGGGTTGCCCAGTAGAAACCGGCATCCTTCATCTTGTCCAGCACCTGTGCAACGGTGATCATTGGGTACTTGATAGCGAGGTCGTTGATGACGTCACCGAGCAGGACGATGTCCTTGGAGCCGCCCTTACGGACCATGACGCCCTCAAGGTATGGGTAGTTCCATGGCAGGAGCTCATTGAACATGATGCGGCCCAGGGTGGTCTCAGCCATCCAGGACTCGCCCTTGGTCCAGCCATCTGGGAACTGAGCTGCCTCAATCGCCTCGGTTGGACGAAGGTGATCAAGGCGAACCTTGATTGGAGCCTGCAGGCCAAGTACGCCACGGTCATAAGCCATGATGGCTTCTGCGTAGGAGGAGTACACGCCCTGTGCAGGACCGTTCTCATCCGCTGGTGCGTAGCGGCCGTTGCCACCAATTTCATCCTCGCGCTTGTTCATGGTGAGGAAGTACAGACCGGTCACCATGTCCAGACGTGGCATAGCCAGTGGCTTACCGGACGCTGGGGAGAGAATGTTGTTGGAGGACAGCATCAGAACACGAGCCTCAGCCTGTGCTTCTGCGGATAGTGGCAGGTGAACTGCCATCTGGTCACCGTCGAAGTCGGCGTTGAACGCTTCACAAGCCAGTGGGTGCAGCTGAATAGCCTTACCCTCAACCAGCTTTGGCTCGAATGCCTGGATGCCCAGACGGTGCAGGGTTGGTGCACGGTTCAGTAGAACTGGGTGCTCAGAAATTGCTTCTTCCAGAACATCCCAGACCTCTGGACGCTGACGCTCAACCATGCGCTTTGCAGACTTGATGTTCTGCGCGTAGTCATTTTCAACCAGACGCTTCATCACGAATGGCTTGAACAGCTCCAGAGCCATCAGCTTAGGAAGACCACACTCGTGCAGCTTCAGCTGAGGACCAACAATAATTACGGAACGACCAGAGTAGTCAACACGCTTACCCAGCAGGTTCTGACGGAAACGGCCCTGCTTACCCTTGAGCAGGTCGCTCAGGGACTTCAGTGGACGGTTACCAGGACCAGAGACTGGACGGCCACGACGGCCGTTGTCGAAGAGTGCGTCAACAGACTCCTGCAACATACGCTTCTCGTTGTTCACGATGATCTCAGGTGCGCCAAGATCGATCATGCGCTTGAGGCGGTTGTTGCGGTTGATGACGCGACGGTAAAGGTCGTTCAAGTCGGAGGTTGCGAAGCGGCCACCGTCAAGCTGAACCATTGGGCGCAGCTCTGGTGGGATCACTGGGATGGAATCCAAGACCATTCCAGCTGGATCATTGCCCGAACGCTGGAATGCAGCAACAACCTTGAGACGCTTGAGCGCACGCATCTTCTTCTGGCCCTTGCCATTGTTGATGATGTCGCGCAGCTCTTCTGCCTCAGCGTCGAGGTCGAAGTTGCGGATCAGGGTCTGGATAGCTTCCGCACCCATGCCGCCGGTGAAGTAATCCTCGTAGCGGTCAACCAGCTCTTCGTAGATGGATTCATCAATGATCATCTGCTTTGGAGCAAGCTTGTTGAAAGTGGTCCAGATTTCATCCAGACGCTGCACCTCACGCTCACCGCGCTCACGAATGTGCTGCATTTCCTTATCAGCAGCATTCTGAACCTTGCGGCGTGCGTCAGCCTTAGCACCTTCTGCCTCGAGGGCAGCCAGGTCATCTTCCAACTTGGAAGCGCGCTCAGCGATTTCAGCCTGAACGTCATCCTCAACGTCCTTCTTCTCCAAGAGCATTTCGCCCTCAAGAGTAGACAGGTCATTGTGGCGAGCCTCGTCATCAACGGAGGTGATGATGTTAGCTGCGAAGTAGATGATGCGCTCCAAGTCCTTTGGAGCCAGGTCCAACAGGTAGCCCAAACGGGATGGGACACCCTTGAAGTACCAGATATGGGTTACTGGAGCAGCGAGCTCAATGTGGCCCATGCGCTCACGACGAACCTTGGACTTGGTTACCTCAACGCCACAACGCTCACAAATGATGCCCTTGTAACGGACACGCTTGTACTTACCGCACTGGCACTCCCAGTCACGGGTAGGGCCAAAAATACGCTCACAGAAAAGGCCGTCCTTTTCTGGCTTCAGGGTGCGGTAGTTGATGGTCTCAGGCTTCTTAACCTCGCCCTTAGACCAACGGCGAATGTCGTCGGCGGTGGCCAGTCCAATACGAAGCTCGTCGAAGAGATTTACGTCGAACACGTAACGTCTCCCTTTCATCCTCCTAAAGCGGAGGAAGTTGATTGGCTTTTAGTTCTAATTAACGTTTCGTCCGTCGCCAACGCCCGAACAGCACATGAATGCACTGAGCATTCATGGTTGTTCAGGCGCCTTTGACGCCTAGCAACTGTTAAGCGATGTCTGCGGAAGAGTTCTCGTCACGGGACAGGTTAATGCCCATGGAAGAACCGGATTCCAGATCATCTTCGTCGGTGCCGGAAAGCTCCATTGGGGTGCCGTCAGCGGAAAGAACTTCAACGTTCAGACACAGCGACTGCAGCTCCTTGAGCAACACCTTGAAGGACTCAGGAATACCTGGATCCGGGATGTTGTCGCCCTTAACAATTGCTTCGTAGACCTTGACACGACCAACCACGTCATCGGACTTGATGGTCAGGAGTTCCTGCAGGGTGTAAGCAGCGCCGTATGCCTGCATTGCCCACACCTCCATCTCACCAAAGCGCTGGCCACCGAACTGTGCCTTACCACCCAGTGGCTGCTGGGTAATCATGGAATAAGGACCGGTGGAGCGTGCGTGGATCTTCTCATCAATGAGGTGGTGCAGCTTCAGGATGTACATGTAACCAACCGAGATTGGGTACTGGTACGGCTCACCTGAACGGCCGTCGAAGAGGACAGTCTTGCCGTCTTCGTTGACCATGACATCACCATCGCGGTTTGGCTTCGAAGAAGCCAACAGACGAGAAACTTCCTCGTTGGTAGCACCGTCGAACACTGGGGTTGCGGTCAAAGAATCAGCCGGAACGTCATAGAGTTCCTGAGGCAGAGTCTTCAGCAGCTCTTCGTTCTTTGGATCTTCAGTGTCCACGGTCCAGCCGGTGTGTGCCAGCCAGCCCAGGTGCAGCTCAAGAACCTGACCAATGTTCATACGACGTGGAACACCGTGGGTGTTCAAGATGACGTCTACTGGGGTGCCGTCAGCCATAAATGGCATGTCCTCTGGAGGCAGAACCTTACCCACAACACCCTTGTTGCCGTGGCGGCCAGCGAGCTTATCGCCGTCCTGGATCTTACGCTTCTGAGCAACGTAGACACGGATCATCTCATTGACACCAGGTGCCAAATCATCATCATCTTCACGAGAGAAACGAGCAACGCCAATAACCTTGCCGGTCTCACCGTGAGGAACCTTCATAGAGGTGTCGCGAACTTCGCGAGCCTTCTCGCCGAAGATGGCGCGCAGCAGGCGCTCTTCTGGGGTCAGCTCGGTCTCACCCTTAGGAGTGACCTTACCTACCAGGATGTCGCCTGGGCGAACATCAGCACCGATGCGAATGATGCCGCGATCATCCAGGTCACGAAGAACATCCTCGGACACGTTTGGAATCTCACGAGTAATCTCTTCTGCACCCAGCTTGGTGTCACGAGCATCAATCTCGTGCTCCTCAATGTGGATGGAGGTCAAGATGTCCTCTTCCACAATGCGCTGGTTCAGGATGATTGCATCCTCGTAGTTGTGGCCTTCCCATGGCATGAATGCCACGAGCAGGTTACGACCAAGAGACATTTCACCGTTGTGGGTACCTGGACCGTCAGCAAGCACCTGGCCTGCCTCAACACGGTCACCCATGTTGACCAAAGGAGTCTGGTTGTAGTTGGTGCCCTGGTTGGTGCGCTCGAACTTGCGCAGCATGTAGGTGTCGCGGATGCCTTCATCGTCCATGATGGTGATGAGGTCAGCGTTGACGTTTTCTACAACACCAGCCTTCGGGGTGATAACCATATCGCCAGCATCGTATGCAGCACGCAGCTCCATACCGGTACCAACGTAAGGTGCCTCGCCACGAACCAGTGGAACAGCCTGCTTCTGCATGTTCGCACCCATCAGTGCACGGTTAGCATCGTCGTGCTCCAAGAATGGAATCATCGCGGTACCAACAGAGACCATCTGACGTGGAGAAACGTCAACGTAATCAACGCCGTTAGCGTCGGTCACACCGATATCGCCGTCCTTGAGGCGGACCTCAATGCGGTCGCCGATGATGTTGCCATCAGCGTCCTGCTCAACCTCAGCCTGTGCGATTGAGTAGCGATCCTCTTCATCCGCGGTCAGGTAACGAACCTCGTCAGTGACGCGGCCGTTCTCAACCTTGCGGTAAGGAGTCTCAATGAAGCCGAAAGCATTCACGCGAGCGTAAGAAGCCAAGGAACCGATCAGACCAATGTTCGGACCTTCGGGAGTCTCAATTGGGCACATACGGCCGTAGTGAGATGGGTGAACGTCTCGAACCTCAATGCCGGCGCGCTCACGGGACAGACCACCCGGGCCTAGCGCAGACAGACGACGCTTGTGGGTCAGACCCGACAGCGAGTTGTTCTGGTCCATGAACTGCGACAGCTGGGAAGTTCCGAAGAACTCACGGATAGCTGCAGAAACAGGACGAACGTTGATCAAAGAGGTAGGAGTGATGGACTCTGCATCCTGGGTGGTCATGCGCTCACGCACAACACGCTCCATACGGGACAGACCAACACGAACCTGGTTCTGAATCAGTTCACCAACAGTACGCAGACGACGGTTACCAAAGTGGTCGATGTCGTCGGTGTTCACTGGAATGGTGTCACCGTTAGGTGCCTTCATCTCACGCTCACCAGTGTGAAGACGAACCAAGTATTCCAGGGTGACTGCAATGTCTTCTTCGGTCAGGGTCATCAGACCCTCATGATCGCCACCAAGACCCAGCTTGCGGTTGACTTTGTAGCGGCCAACGCGTGCCAGATCGTAGCGCTTTGCACGGAAGAAGGAGTTGTCCAGCAAGGACTGTGCAAGATCGCGGGTTGGCTGCTCACCTGGACGCTGCTTGCGGTAGATCTCCAGCAATGCTTCGTCGGTGTTTGCAACGCCGTCGGATTCCAGAGTGGACATCATCAACTCGGAGAAACCGAAACGGTCGCGGATCTGCTGTTCGGTCCAGCCCAATGCCTTCAGCAATACGGTGACTGGCTGACGACGCTTGCGGTCAATACGCACACCAACGGTGTCGCGCTTGTCCACGTCGAATTCGAGCCATGCACCGCGGGATGGGATGACCTTCACGGAGTGCAATGGGCGCTCTGTGGACTTATCAATAGTCTGGTCGAAGTAGACACCTGGGGAACGCACCAGCTGAGAAACAACAACACGCTCGGTGCCGTTGACAATGAAGGTGCCCTCATCGGTCATCATTGGGAAATCACCAATGAAGACGGTCTGAGACTTAATTTCCTGGGTGTCGTTATTG
This sequence comes from Corynebacterium casei, assembly GCA_030535535.1. Taxonomy (GTDB): domain Bacteria; phylum Actinomycetota; class Actinomycetes; order Mycobacteriales; family Mycobacteriaceae; genus Corynebacterium; species Corynebacterium casei_A. The sequence goes on along the minus strand of JAUNRU010000003.1, from coordinate 13,962 downwards.
ATGAACTCTGCCGTGACGTACAGCGGTGCAGAGTAGTTAATGTCCTTTTCCTTGCACTCATCAACGGTGTTCTTCACCGGTTCAAAGCGTGGCTCGGACAGCGACAAAGACATGTTGCCGGAGTAGTCCTGAATTGGGGACAACTCGTCCAAGATGTCTTCGAGGCCAGAGGAAATGCGGGCTTCAGCGCCGCGCTCTTCCTGCTGACGCTCACGCCACTCAGGCGTGCCGATGAGCCATGAAAAGGATTCAAGTTGTAGATCAAGGAGGCCCGGAACCGCAATTGGCTCGCTAATTTTAGCGAACGAATAACGCTTCGGAGCTCCAGGGATATTGGCCACTGACTTGGTCTGGCGGGAGACTGCCAAGATGGGTCCTTCCAGCACCTCACGCGGAACGTTTCCTCAAGAACCACCTTGAGAAACGATAACCGCTGGTAGATTTAGCATTCGGTCTGCTGTGGAATAATCGGGTTCAGATAGCACAAAATCACCCTGTCAAATCAGCTTTACCATTACTGCTCGCCAAGGCTAAATGCGCACTGAAGATCCGGATTCCAGCGCAAAGAAACAGCCTAGTCTAAATATGCCCCCATGTAAAGTTAGACTTGACTTTTTTATTCGACACAGACTATTGCGCGAACTACTCCGGATCTTTGCAGTTCAAGCACAGTGTGCATTCTAAGCCTTTGTCGAAGAATTTCCATATCGGAGATTCTCAAGCACCTAGGAGAAGCTTTAGATTCCATGAATCTTCTTGAACTTCTCAGCATCTGCTGTGGGCGGATTTTGCGCGTCATTGCGCGTCGTGTCCTACCGCGGCAATCTACCATGAGGCTTTCGGATTATGAAACATTCGGCCCGCGCGTCAAGAGATCCTCATGGTGCCGGGTAGACTAATGCCCCATGCTGCCTAAGTCTCGAGTTATATCCATTGTGCTGCTAGGTCTCGGTGTCGCGTTGCTGGTTGCGGGCATTGTTGCCCCTCAGTTTCTTCATTCCAGCACACGCCTTCCCCTTGACCTGACCGGCGCAACATATACGTTGACTGATGATAATGGCACCGCGCAAGAAATTAGTGAAGAAGGCACCGAGGAATACAACGGCGCCGTCACGTATCAGATGCATGTGGACATCCAGGATCCAGCGGATGAGCAGAACGCAACGGTGAGCATTGGCGAATCCACTTTTCGCGGCGAGGGCGAAGATGATGCGATTGAAAACCTAGTTCAGGCACAAATCTGGAGCTACACCGTGGACCGCGTGACCGGCGAGGCCACCAGTGAGGCAGACATCAGCCACCAGCTAGCATCACCAATGGCCACTTCGGCTGTCGATGGCTATTGGTTCAAGTTCCCTTCCAACGCCGAGAAGACCACCTATCCGGCTTTCGATCCCACCTTGCGCCAGGCACGCGATGCCGTGTTTGAGGAAGAGCTCAACATGGAAGGCCGGACGGTCTACCGCTACCACCAAGAAATTGAACCGGTGAACGTAGCGACCCTTTACGCCGGGGTATTCAACACCACCCAGCTCGAAACCGAAGAAGGCGGCACTGAGGCCGGTTACCTCTTCCATTCCGGTACCCGCGACCTTTACGTCGACCAAGAGACTGGCCTGCTGGTAGGCATGGACGTGGACATCCACGATTATTACGCCGACCGCGAAGGCAATGCCGACCATGACGCGCTAGTACTCAACGCGTCGAGCACGGAAGAAGACCGCGCTACGATGCTCGCTCAGGCAGCAGATATCCCCCGCGAATCCACTGCCCACATCGTGCGACTTTCACTACTCATCGCCGGCGGAGTCATCATTCTGCTGGGCTTAATCGGCACTTTCTGGCCCCGCCGTAGGGCGTAAAGCCTCTAGCTCCTAAGCTCTACGGAAATTAAACGGACCTAGATGACGCGGACCAGCATCTTGCCGGTGTTGGCGCCACGCATCATGTCAAGGAAGGCATCGACAGTATTCTCGATGCCATCAACAACCGTCTCATCGTAGGCAATCTTGCCTTCTGCAAACCATGGGGTCATCTTTTCACGGAATTCCGGTGCCAGATGAAGGTAGTTGGCCAGGGTGAACCCCTCAAGCTTTAGCCCACGCGTGATGATGTTGGCCATGTTGTCCGGACCTGGCGTGCGGTCAGTGGAGTTATACCCCGCAATAGCACCGCACAGAGCAATACGCCCGCCGTCATTCATGACATCGAGAGCTGCTTCCAGGTGGTCCCCACCGACGTTATCGAAGTACACATCCACGCCCTTAGGCGCCACAACGTCTAGCTGCTCACGAACGTTGACTCCCTTGTAGTTAAAGGCCTCGTCATAGCCGTACTTCTCCGTCAGCAATGCCACCTTTTCAGCAGAACCAGCTGAGCCAATAACGCGCCCAGCCCCCAACAGCTTGGCAATCTGGCCGACGGCAGTACCCACAGCCCCTGCCGCGCCGGAGACAAACACCGTATCCCCTTCTTTCAGCCCGGCAATAGCCGTCAGTCCAACATACGCGGTAAGACCCGTCATACCTAGGATGTGCAGGTGCACTGACAGCGGAACACCTTCAATATCAGGTACTGGGCGGAAGGTCTCCGCGTCTGCTTGAATGACATCGCTCCAGCCATGCTGGTGCAATACCGCGGTACCCACGGGCAAAGAGTCCGATGCCGATTCAATGACGCGGCCGACCGCACCGCCAGTGATGGTCTCCCCGAGCGCAAATGGCGCGACATAGCTACGGGTGTCATTCATGCGCCCGCGCATATACGGATCAACCGAGACAAACTCATTGCGTACGCGGACTTGGCCCGGCTCAAGCTCACCGTACTTAACAGATTCCACGCGGAAATCATCATGCGTTGGCCATCCGTTTGGGCGGTTGATGAGTTGGATGTGAGTGCTTGTGGTGTTGGACATTGTGGGACCTTCTTTTAAAAGCTGGGTGGAAATTTCTACTGAGCTAAAGCACGAGCGCGAGTACTAGGGCAATGAGTCCAAGTGCTGGAATCACTCCCTGCTTTAACGCGACAGCGCGCTTGTCAGCACTAAAGACGAACAGAACAACAGCAGCGGCGACCATGGAACCGGCGCCTACAAACACCAGCGTTGCGCCAACAGCCGGGTTCCACAGGGCGAGATTGACCAAGCCGACAAAGACCGCGATGGCAAGGAAGAGGTTGTAAAACCCTTGATTGAAAGCCATCTCCTGCGTGCTGCGCGCTTGTTCTTTGGTGAGCCCGAAGGTAGCGCGAGTACGTTTGCCAGTCCACGCGAGTGACTCCATGTAGAAGATGTAGACGTGGATGAGGGCGGCGAGCCCTGTGAGGATGAAAGCTGCAATCAGCATGTCGCGATCTTTCTGGAGTGTGCGACGAATCCTCCGCCGCTTTTTGAACTGAACGATTCAAATATATACTGAAACGAACGGTTCAGCAACGGCGAGAAGGGAATCTCTCATGACACGCACTGCCACATTCGATAGAGAAACGGTCATCCGCGCAGCACGCGATGTGTTTTGGCGCGAAGGCTACGCCGAGACAGCCCTGCCCGCCTTGGAAAAAGCGACGGGACTCAATCGCTCCAGCATTTACAACAGCTTCGGCTCCAAGCGCGGACTTTTCGATGCCGCCGTGGACAACTATCTCGACGAGGTCGTGCGCCCCCGTCTTCGCCCTCTCACTCAGGAAAGCCTTGAACCTACTGCCCTATCCGACTATCTCTCGGGTTTGAGCAAAGCCTTCGAAAAATTGGAGTCAGCCCCCGGCTGTCTACTCGTCAATGCAACAGGCACCACTTTGGCCCACGACCCGGAAGTGTGCCGCGTTATCACCAACTACCTAGAAGAGCTTCGCAGCGCCGTTACCGCGGGCGTACGCGCCGCTAAACCGCATCTGGATTCCCCTACCCAGTCTCGCCTTGTTGACGCCATAACCGCAATGACGATTAGCAGCTTCACGCTGGTGCGCGTTGACCGCTCACAAGCCATCAGCACCCTGAATACCGCCCGCAAGCTTCTCACGGCGGATACCAACGAAATCTAGAATCCGCCCTCATCTTGAGATCGAAAAAATCCCCCGGCAACTGTCGGTGTGAACGAACGGTTGGCGGAGGATTTTTGAAGTAAAGCTCTAAATTACTTGAGCTCGACGGAAGCGCCAGCTTCTTCCAGCTTAGCCTTAGCAGCCTCAGCGTCGTCCTTGTTTGCGCCCTCGATGATAGCCTTAGGTGCGCCCTCAACGAGCTCCTTAGCTTCCTTCAGGCCCAGGCCGGAAACGATTTCGCGAACAGCCTTAATAACGCCGATCTTCTTTGCGCCAGCGTCGGTCAGGACAACGTCGAACTCGTCCTTCTCTTCAGCAGCAGCAGCGTCTGCACCTGGTGCAGCAGCAGCAACAGCAGCTACAGGAGCAGCAGCGGTTACGTCGAAGACCTCTTCGAATTCCTTAACGAACTCAGAGAGCTCGATGAGGGTCATTTCCTTGAACGCTTCAATGAGCTCGTCCTTGGTGAGCTTAGCCATGGTAGGCATCCTTTCTTTAGTCGAACTTTTCTAAATCCGACACGTTGTAGATTGTGTTGCGCACGTGGTGTGCGACTTAAGCTTCCTTCTTCTCCTGCAGTGCAGCCGAGAGGCGTGCAATCTGAGAAGCAGGGGCATTGAACAGGCCAGCAGCCTTTGCCAAGTTGCCCTTCATTGCGCCAGCCAGCTTTGCGAGAGTGGTCTCGCGGTTGTCCAGGTCGGCGATAGCCTTGACTTGGTCGGCAGACAAAGCGTTGCCGTCCATGTAGCCGCCCTTGAGAACGAGAGCCTCGTTATCATCGGCGAACTTCTTCATAACCTTGGCAGCGTCGACTGCTTCGCCCTTAATGAAGGCGATAGCGGTTGGGCCGGTCAGGTGTTCATCAAGGCCTTCGATGCCAGCTTCGTTGGCAGCGATCTTGAAGAGGGTGTTCTTGGCGACGGAGTAATCAACATCAAAGCCCAGGTTGCCACGCAGCTCCTGAAGCTGTGCAACAGTCAGGCCACGGTACTCGGTGATAACGATGGAGGAAGATTCAGCAATCTTCTCCTTCAGCTCAGCCAAGTCCGCAGTGTTCTTTGGGTTTGCCATTTCCTTACTCGCCTCCTTTCAAAACATCTCTTTTGTTCCGCCGGAGCCAATCTGATGTCAAACATCAAAAAAGCCCCGTGCAAGAGCACGAGGCACACAATCAAGCCAATCTAATGGCCAGAGTGCAACAAGCGTCTCCTGCGTGGGCTGCCCCAATGAGTGCGGGGTCCTTCGATCCGAATACTTCAGATAACCTACGGTCTTCGGTGAAACTTGAGCACGAACCTTCACTTGGAACCAAGTGGGTTCGTCCAAACTTCGGGTCTTACTCTAACGCCCTACTACCACATTCTCCAAATCACGGCCCATACCACGTACATATTGTTTCGTCGCCCATCGCTGAACGATGCGTGCTGGGCCATTAAATAACCGTGCTAACCACCAGGAATGCTGCGAGAAGGCAACACAGCGACCGATGACCTCATTCTCGGAATTCAGCTCAATAATGAAGGCCTCTTCGCCGCATTCGATGTGCCCGTGCATGGTTCCATAGACCAAAGCCACCCGTCGTGGACTGCGCTCAACGGAGATGATTCGGCATGGCGATACCGTCGGTCCAAAATACAGCTGAACCGTCTCTCCCGGTTCAGGCTCCCCTACTACCCGGACACAAGCAGCGAGATGCGCCCGCCAGGCCAACAGGTTTTCGACCGCACGCGCGAAGTCACTTTCACCACGGCCAATCGTCTGGGAATAGTCCACGACATGCCAAGAGTCATCTGGGCGCCACTGGGCATCAGCAAGCAATAAGCTCGCCTCCACTAACTTGTGTGGGTAGGACAAGCCTTGAAAGTTGGAATTTTTGTTGTCCTGCATTTGCTCCTCCAGGTTCACGGTGGCGCCACCTACTCAATATATGCAAAAAAGCCCCCACCGAAGTGAGGGCGTTAAGCATTAGCCAGCGAGCTGACTAGCTGAAGAATTACTCAGCGAAGTTCTTCTGTACAGAAGAATCAACTGGGATACCAGGGCCATTGGTGGTGGACAAGGTGATCTTCTTCAGGTAGATACCCTTGGAAGATGCTGGCTTGATACGCAGCAGCTCGTCGAGCAGAGCGCCGTAGTTCTCAGCCAACTTCTCAGCGTCGAAGGAAGCCTTGCCGATCATTGCGTGCAGGTTAGCTGCCTTGTCAACGCGGAAGGAGATCTTGCCGCCCTTGACGTCAGCAACTGCCTTAGCAACGTCGGTGGTGACGGTGCCGGTCTTAGGGTTAGGCATCAGACCACGTGGACCCAGGACGCGAGCTACGCGGCCAACCTTAGCCATCTGGTCTGGGGTTGCAATCGCAACGTCGAAGTCCAGGTTGCCAGCGTTGATTGCCTCAAGAAGAGCCTCGGTGCCGACTACGTCAGCGCCTGCAGCCTCAGCCTCGGTTGCCTTCTCGCCTTCAGCGAAGACAGCAACGCGAACGTCCTTACCAGTGCCGTGTGGCAAAGATACGGTGCCGCGAACCAGCTGGTCTGCCTTACGTGGGTCAACGCCCAGACGGAAAGCAACGTCAACGGTTGCGTCGTAGTTCTTGGAGGAGGTGTCCTTAGCCAGCTTTGCAGCCTCGATTGGGCGGTACAGACGACCCTTGTCAACGAGTTCCGCAGCGGCCTTGTATGCCTTGGAGTTCTTGCTCATTTAAATCAAATCCTTATGAATGAGATGGTGGATTGGTGTGGTGTTTAGCGGGCCGAAGCTGGCCCTGCCACATGAAGTTGTTTATTCTGGAGCGCCGTCAACAGTGATGCCCATGGAGCGAGCGGTACCAGCGATGATCGCTGCGCCAGCTTCGATGTCACGTGCGTTGAGGTCTTCCTTCTTGGTCTCTGCAATTTCCTTGCACTGATCCCAAGTCACGGAGCCGACCTTGTCGGTGTGAGGAACGCCGGAGCCCTTCTTCAGACCTGCAGCCTTGAGCAGCAGCTTAGCTGCTGGTGGGGACTTCAGGATGAAGTCGAATGAACGGTCTTCGTAGACGGTGATTTCTACTGGAACAACGTTTCCACGCATGGATTCGGTTGCAGCGTTGTACGCCTTGCAGAATTCCATGATGTTAACGCCGTGTGCACCCAGTGCAGGACCGACTGGAGGAGCTGGGTTAGCAGCGCCTGCTTCGATCTGCAGCTTGATGAGGCCAGAAACCTTTTTCTTCTTCTTAGGAGCCATCGAATTACCTCTTTCCGTGTTACCGGGTTATCCCGCCACGATGAATAGCAGGGCCCGTCCGGATGCCACCTTTGTGGCCACCGGGGATATAAATGAAAAATCGACGTGTGCAAGAAATTTACACACGTCGACCAAGCCTAATCTAGATACTAGGCGTTACCCAAATTAGTTAATGCGCTCAATCTCAGTTGGAGACAGCTCAACTGGAGTCTCACGACCGAAGATGGAAACCAGGCCGACCATCTTGCCGGTTTCTGGGTCAATCTCAGAGATGGTTGCAGAAACGGAAGCGAATGGGCCGGACAGAATGGTCACTGCCTCGCCAACGACATAATCGTGTGCGTACTTCTTTGCTTCTTCCTTCTCCGGCATGGAGATAACCTGCTCGCCCTCGGCGGCATTCGCCGCTGCATCGCCTGCAGCCGCTGCGCCGTCCTTTGGCAGCAAGAACTTAGCAACATCCCGGTGCTTAACAGGGGTTGCGTTACCCTCATTGCCCACGAAGCTGGTCACACCAGGGGTGTCACGAACAACAGACCATGCAGCATCATTGAGTTCCATGCGAACCAGAACGTAGCCCGGAAGCAGCTTGCGCTTAACAAGCTTCTTCTTGCCGTCCTTGTTTTCAACAACCTGCTCAACTGGAACAACTACGTCGAAGATGGAGTCTTCAACTTCCAAGGTCTGGGCACGCATGTCCAGGTTGGTCTTAACCTTGTTTTCGTAGCCGGAGTAGCACTGAATGATGAACCACTGACCTGGAAGCTCCTTGAGCTCCTTGGTGTACTTGCGCAGACGGCGGCGGTAATCTGCCTCGAAGTCAGACTCGCCCTCGGCAGCCGCATCTTCAGCGTCAGCTGCCTCTGCAGGCTCAGCAGCCGCTTCTTCTGCTGGAGCGTCCTCAGCAACCTCAACGCCTTCAGCGTCAGTAACGGCGGAGTCAACAGCGTCGGACTCAGCTACTTCAGCCTCGACGGCTTCGGTTTCAGCTTCAGTAGCTTCTACTGCTTCTGCGGCTTGGGTCTGCATGGATTCGATAAAAGCTTCACCAAGGTTGTTGCCGGTGTCCTCAGGATTGGCGTTCGTGCTCTCGTTGTTCTCGGTCATAATGTGCTCCATCTTCAATAAATTATCCCGCCGTTCCACGGAGAGGAACTAGCGGGATGATAGTGAACTTAGCGGCCATTCTACTGTAAAAAAGCCAGTTTGTATAACGCTAGCGAACTAGCAGCCATTCTATGCCCATGCCGGTCACAGAATCTACGCCCCACACAAGAGCGGTCAAGATAATCAAGAAAGCGAAGACCACGAGGGTGTACTGCAGCATTTCCTTCGCGGTAGGCCAGACGACCTTCTTCATTTCAGAGACAACTTCAGGCACGAATGCCACGGCACCGCCGCCTGGCTTGCTGTCGCCTTCGCCCGCCTCAACGCGGACTACACGCTTGTTCTGGTAAGCATCCGAGGACGTTTCAGCAGCACCAGAGAGTTGGCGCTTGCCAGTTGGGCGTTGTGCCCCAGAATTATCAGTCACTGCGAGAATGCTCCTCTAAGGAAAATACGTGCAAAGATCTTTGATGATCTTGTTTAACCTGAACGAGTCTATCAAAGCCAGCCAAGGTGGCCAACCATCAGATAAAAGTTAGGCCCGACCATTACTGGCCGGGCCTAACTATTTCTTTGGCAGGGGCGACAGGACTCGAACCTGCAACCTACGGTTTTGGAGACCGTTGCGCTACCAATTGCGCCACGCCCCTTTGAGACGATGGTTATGTTACCAGAGTCATCATCTGGGATATAAAAAGCACCCAGCTTCTTCAATTTCACAATCGAAGTTGTGGGCGCTTTTACCCGGTAGCGATGGCGAGAATTGAACTCGCGACACAGCGATTATGAGTCGCTTGCTCTACCACTGAGCTACACCGCCAGAGGCCATTTACTAACCAAGATTATAAACCGTGGCGATAAATGAACAGAGCCCCCTGACAGAATCGAACTGTCGACCTTTTCCTTACCATGGAAACGCTCTGCCGACTGAGCTAAGGGGGCTTAGCTTCTTTGATTATGTGCTTTCGCGCTCTCTCTGAAGCCTTGAAAAGATTAACCCGAAACGAGTTACAAACACAAATCGCCAGTTAATCGCATATTTTCGACATGCTGTATTCCCGAGTCTTCATGCGCTTGCGATGAAGATTCACAACATTTTGGAGTAAAGATGCTCCGGTCGACCTGCCGCACCGTAGCGCAGACGGATGTGGACAACGCCTTGGCTCGCCATCGTGGCTAGGCGGCGTTGCGCTGTTGCGCGGGAGACGCCAGCAATTTCAGCAGCTTCGGCGGCGGAGAGTTCGCCGCTCTCTAGAGCATCGAGAAGCAACTGCTCTGTCGATGAACTGGAAACCGGCAGCGTAGGTGCCGCCCCATGCAAGATGGACATAGCTTGATCAATCTTGTCCTGGCGCAACCCGCGCTTGCCCTCCACCACGTGGCGGTAGCGGGCATAGCGGTCGAGGCGATCCAGCAATTGGGCGCGCTGAAACGGCTTGAGCAAATACCCCAAAGCGCCCGCGCGCATAGCCCGGCGCACTGTGGCGGCCTCATCCGCCGCGCTGAGAATGATTGCGTCAATGCCGGTGTGGTGGACCAGCTCAATGCCATCACCATCAGGCAGAAAGACATCAACCAGCATCAAATCAGGCGGAAATGACTTGATGGCTTCCTGCGCCTCAGCGATGGTGCGCACCGAATTTTGCACGGTGAATCCTGGAGCGGAGTCAACCATTTCCGCGTGAATGCCGGCGACCCGGAAGTCATCATCGACAACCAGCACAGACCATGTGCGATCAGTCATTTACTTGTCCTCCTCTTGCACTTCACGGTAGTTCACGCTGTCGTCGGGTTCCATCACTTCGGGCAAACGCGCGCCAAATACTGCTCCCCGGCCGGACTTTTCACCACCGGGTTCAATAAGCCATACTTCGCCGCCGCGGCGCTGCGCCATGTCTTGTGAAAGCGTCAGTCCAATACCGTGACCATGAATATGGTCCTTAAGCTGCCCGTTGTCTTTGTCATCCTCAGCTGGTTTCTTTGGCTGATGGGCGAACGGGTCGGTGCCCGGCGTAATGCCCGGTCCGGAATCGGCCACGACGATGACCAGCTGATCGGCGTCATCTAGCAGGGTGACCTCTACCAGCCGCAATTCATCGCTGGCCACGGCTGCTGTCACGGCATTGTCCACCAGGTTGCCCAGCACGGTAGCTACGTCTTCTACTTCAGCAACGTTGCCCAGCACCAGCGTTTCTTCCCGGATCTGCAGGCTCACTCCCCGTTCCGAGGCTTCCAAGGACTTCGCGCCTAAGAAGGCCTGGAGGAAAGGCTCAGTGATGAGCTCGACTCCCAGCAGCGGGTAGTCCACGGGACCGCGGCTGCGCATGGTATGCAGGAATTCCGTGGCTTCCTGCATGCGTCCCGCCTCCACCAAACCTGCAGCCACGTGGATGCGGTTGGCAAATTCATGGCGCTGCACCCGCAGCGCCGATGTCATAGCGCGTACGGAATCTAACCGCTCCGATAATGCCATCAAGTCCGTGCGGTCACGCACAACAATGACCGAACCCAGAGCCTGCCCACCGCGGTCAACGGAGCGTGCCTCCAAGAAAATCACGCGGCCGTTGGCCACCACGCCATCGCGCGCGTTGCCTGCTTCCAGGTCTGCCACCACGTCATCGGCTAAGTCCAAATCCGCCAGCGTTAGGTTCTCCGAATCCAAGATTCCAAAGATGCGGTTGGCCGCCCCATTGCTTAGGCGGATAACACCATCAGTATCCAGCGCAATCACGCCATCACCAACACCATCCAAGACTGCCGCTTGGTTTTGCACCAACACCACCAGCTCCTCAGGCTGCAAGCCCAAGGTCAACTTCTCCCAGCGCTTGCGCAAAATCAGCGAAGCAATCAGACCGATGACCAACGCCAACAGCGCAGCTGCGCCGATAAACAGCAGTTTGCGCGGCAAGTCATCAAACACACCAGCGCGTTCAAAGCCGACGCTGACTTCCCCGACTGGCCTATCACTACCTGGGGCAAAGACCGGAACCTTCGCGCGGGCTGATTCGCCCAAGGTTCCGCGCTCCCAGGCCACAACTTCACGGCCTTCCATCGCTTCAGAGAAGCTAGTGCTTACCAGCAGATTCAGCAGGTCCTCATCCGGGTGCGCCAAGCGCATGCCGTTTTGGTCAGTGATGACCACAAACAAAGCACCAGTGGACTGCGACGCCGCGACCGCGTACTGCTGCAGCTGCCCCTGGGCAAGCTCCTCTGCGGGCGGATTTTCCTCATCTTGCGCTTCCTCGGCCACCAGCTCACGCACTTCAGGTTCGGCGGCCACAGTGCGCGCGATCATCAGGGCGGAGGTTTCTGCTTCATCGCGAAGCTGCGCCATGCTCAACCCGATGAACACCGCAGTGCTGGTGGCAACAACTGCCACCACGGTGAGCAGCTGCAAAAGCAGCACGCGGGTGGTAAAGCGCATGAGTGAAACTTCCTTAAACGTTTGAGGGTGAAAATACCATTTGAGCACGCCAAACCACGGAGTCCAAACCGGGTGAACTAAATGCACTAAACGATGATTTTGCACTATTAATAACCCAAAGCACCAAACACTTGGCTAGTGATAAAGCCCACTTTAGGCTAACGCTAGTCTTCCAGGGCACTTCGATGTTCCTGGGGTTACTGCAACAGTCCCCATTCAAGGAGTCAGGATGTATTCCCCCACCATTTACACGTTGGCCGCCGAATACGCGCCGAGCCATACGTTGTCCGACGGAATCCTCGTCGGCTTGGGCTTTGCCATGATTGTCACTTTCATGACGCTCATTATGATCGGCCGTTCAACCCCCATGGTTGCGCTGATTTTGGTCCCCACCATCTTCGGCCTCATCGCCGGCGCCGGCCTCGGTATCGGCGATATGGTCATCGACGCCATCAAGGATATGGCGCCCACAGCGGCGCTGTTGATGTTCGCCATCATGTACTTCGGCATCATGATTGACGTCGGATTGTTTGACCCGCTGATTCGCGTTATCACCCGTGCTTTAGGCAATGACCCAGCCAAGGTTGTGCTTGCCACTGCGCTATTGGCTGGCGTTGTTTCTCTCGACGGTGACGGTTCTACCACCTTCATCATCACCACCTCGGCGATGTTGCCACTGTATCTGCGCCTGGGCATGAGCCCAGTAGTCTTGACCGTGGTTGCTGGTCTTATCAACGGCACCATGAACATTCTGCCGTGGGGCGGGCCTACCGTACGCGCGGCAGCAGCCTTGGGCTTGGACCCAGCAGAGGTCTTCGTGCCGATGATTCCATCGCTGGTAGCTGGCGTCATCATTGTCTTCGCCTTCGCGTGGTTCCTCGGCATTGCTGAACGCAACCGCCTGGGCGGCAAGATTGATTCCTCCCGCTTCAATGGCAACGCTGACAATGCTGACGATGATTCCGCCACCGGCGGCACCGGCAGCGGCAGCTCCCACGGCAAGAACATTGACACCCCACGTGGCGATGGCACCGGCGGCAACGGCGGTGGCGGCGTGCTTGTCGATGTCCGTGAGAACAAAGTCGATGAACATGTCTCCATCAACTCTTTTGAGGATGAAGACTCTCAGGACGGCCTGACCGACACCATGCTGGATCCACACCGTGCAACGCTGCGCCCGAACCTGATTTGGTTCAACCTGATTTTGACCATCGTGGTCATGGTCGCTCTGGTTGCTGACATCTTCCCACTAGCATTCGTGTTCATGGTCGGTACCGGCCTGGCACTGGCTGTAAACTTCCCGAAGGTCAAAGACCAGGCGACGGAAATGCTGGCGCACTCCTCTTCCATCGTCGGCGTAGTCTCCATGGTTCTAGCCGCAGGCGTCTTAGTTGGTGTCTTCTCCGGCACCGGCATGGTCGATGCAATGGCGGCCTGGATTACCTCCATCATCCCGGATTCCATGGGCGCCTACCTTGCCCCAATCACGGGCTTGCTGTCCATCCCAATGACCTTCTTCATGTCCAATGACGCTTTCTACTTCGGCATCCTGCCGGTACTTTCTGAAAGCGCCGCGCACTTCGGCATCGAGCCAGTTGAGATGGCGCGCGCTTCCATCACCGGCCAGCCAGTGCACATGCAGTCCCCTCTGGTGCCAGCTATCTTGCTGCTGGTGTCCTTGGCCAAGGTAAACTTGGGCGACCACCACAAAAAGGTTCTGTGGCGCGCAGTCATCGTTTCCCTCACCATGCTGGCCGTCGGCATCCTCGTCGGCGTCATCCCACTAGCTGCCTAAGAATTTCCCCCGCTTCACCCCAGTCCACGAATACGCTCCAGCCCTAACCCACGGGCTGAGAGCACCGCGTCAGCGTGAAGCCACAAGATTGAATAAAGAAAAAGTTGAGCCCCGTTTGGAAAATCAAACGGGGCTCAACTCTTATTTGGTGCCAGGTAGAAGATTCGAACTTCTGAAGGCGTACGCCGGCGGATTTACAGTCCGCTTCCTTTGGCCGCTCGGACAACCTGGCAGGCACTTTTCGGTGCGGTTAATTACTCTACTACGCGCACCCAGCATCTAAGCAAATCGGCAGGTTAACCCGCACATTCGCGCGTGTTAACGCCTACACTATCCCACGCGGGCAGCGGTGTAAGACGCCAGGCTCAACAA
>JAUNRU010000087.1:0-6979 GCA_030535535.1 Corynebacterium casei | reverse complement strand
TGGTTTTCTATAACCATAATACGAGCACCGGACACCACAAATCCAGTCGAACAAACAATCTAAACCGTTTCGTTATCGGAGTTTCGACGCCCTGCGTTCACGCAGTATGACCGTGTAAGACAAAAGAACCCAAGCGCAGTGTGCGCTCAGGTTCTCATCGACAAGTGCTAATTGCGGTCTATTTCCTCAACATTCATGGGGTATGCGTTGTAGAGGTAATCCAGCGTGCCTTTTTCAATCTTTTGCTCGCCGGTTTCTAGGTTGAAGGTCATCACCGTGCGCTTGTCCTCTTCGGACGTGGCGCGGTAGGGCGGAAGGCCTTCGGGTTCGCCGGTTTTGATGAAGGATTGAACCCAGTTGTTGAGCTTGCGGGAGGTCTCCGCCTTCTTTTCATCGCGGATGTCCACGCCGTGTACGCCGAAGAGGTAGCGCAGTTCATCGCAATGCAGCGCTGGTTTGGTGGACTTGGTAAATTCCAGCATCCAGGTCTGGCCTTGAGCGGCATCACCGGCCCAGGCGACCCAGCGACGGATCTGGGTATCGCCAATGCTGCGGCCCATGATGCGGTCTGGGTCGATCTTTTCAGCCTCATACTTCCACAGGTCATAGGACTCTTTGCGCATGCCCATCAAGATGATGGCCTTCTTGATGATCCAGCGTTTGAACCAGCCATCTTTCAGATTATCGGCCCATTTGCCGCCGATGTCGTGGTAGAACTCGTCACGGGTGGAGGCTAGGAGCACTGGGACATCAGCAAGCTCATTGGGATCGAAAGGTGCAGGGCCCAGCGCCATGTCCAGTAGATAGCGCGTGCGGAAAAGCTTGAAGGTGCGGGCAAGGCGTTTTGGAGAGGCCTTCTCAAAAGCCTCACGGGTGATGGGCTTGCCAAAGAACGTGCGCAGCGTGCCTTTGCGTTGGGAGAAAGAATGACGCGGGTAGCACGGGGAAATGGCAATGACGCGGCGGAAGCTGCCGCGGTAGTGGTCTTTGCGCATCAGCCACAGCGCGGTGGTCGCCCCGGCGGATTGGCCCACAACGGTGACATTGGTGGGGTCCCCGCCGAAGGCTTCGATGTTTTTCTGAATCCATTCCAGACCCATCTGGCAGTCATCGATGCCGCGGTAGGAATGCGGCTCATCGCCTTTGAACTGCACGAGGCCCTCAAAGCCGACGCGGTAGCCCAACTGCACTTGGACTACATCTTGGTGGGCATTTGCGGTGCCTTCCGCGCGCGGGTCCTCGTGGGTGCCGGACTCAAAACGGCCGCCGTGAATGTAGACCAGCACCGGGTAGTCGGCGCCGGGGCGGGCATCGTCTGGCGTGGTGATGGACAGCGCGATGGCTTCCGGGCGTTTGATGGTGGCATCGATGACGCGCTCAGGGGTGAATTGCACTGGCTGCGCTGGGGCGAAGCGGGAGGGTATATCCACAAAATCGAGGGAGTGGAAGTAGTTGACGCCATCACGGCTTAAGCCTTTGAAAATTCCAGCTGGAGCATGGGCGAGCACAGTAGACATGGTTATGCAGTTTAGCGGTTAATGGTCAGGCTTAAGTTATTATCAATCGCAATGGATTGGTTTGTGGAATTTAGCGATGCGCTCACGCAGCCCTTTGCGACGGCTCCCGTGTGGCAGCAGATGGGCACCATCATTGTGGTGGGTGTGCCGGCCATGATTGTGCTGGCATGGGTGTTGATGCTTGTCATTGACCTGCTCACCCAGTGTGTTAAGCGTGGGTGGCAGCGCACGGTTTCGTCCGTTTCTTCCCCCAACAGCTAAGATAGAGCACTGTGTCAACGCCAGAACCCAACGGGGAGCTAAACCCCGACAACGCCACCGCCAAGAACTCAGAATCAGAGCGCGTGGGTTTTGATGACGTTCAGCCGTTTAATCTCGACCCCAGCTATGACCCGCGGGAGGGCCTGTGGGATCCGGAGCGAGACCCCGAGCGTGAAGAAGTAGCCGACGCTGTGCCGGAGCCAGCGCCGCCCGTGCCGGTGGTCAAACGCAAACGCGCGCTGCCGAAGTCGTGGGTGAAGGTTACCCTGCGCGCGATGTTCGTCCTCATTCTCCTCGCAGCGCTGTGGGGCCTCTTTTACTAGTCGCGGCGATGGCTTTGAACAGGGAATTCTTGGCCAAGTCTTCAATGAGTACGGGCTTGCCCGCTGAATCACACAGCGGGATGCACCAGTTGGGGTAGAGGTCGCTGGTGGTGCCCGGCTGGTTTTGTGCGCGGATATCGCCCACCATGTCCACCAGGTTGGTGCAGGTGAGAGCTGATGGAGTACCGGCAATAAACGCGTGCAGGGCACCCATAAGTTGGGTGGGGTTGCCGCGCTCTGCGCGCGAGAGGTTGGCGAAGTCGCGTTCAGGGAGCAAACCGGTCTCAGATATGAGGTGGAGGACTTGTGCCTGGAATGCCATGTCTTCGGCTGCTTCTTCTTCCGCCGGGCGGGTGAAGAGACCGAGGCGGTCGCGCAACGTGATGTGTTCACCGCCAAGATAAGCCAAGGTGGGTGGCAGGTCGTGCGTGCCTACAGAAGACAGTGCGAGCGGGCGGTATTGGTCCTGGGCGAGGGGAGCGCCGTTGTCATCGCGTTCAAACCACACGATGGAGGTGCCCATAAAGCCCTTGTCACTCAACGTGCCCTGAATCCACGGTTCCATGGTGCCCAGGTCTTCGCCGATAACTACTGCGCCGGCGCGTTCGGCTTCGAGCGCGAGGATGCCCAGCATGGCCTCAAAGTCATAGGCCACATAAGTACCGGTGGTTGGCGCAGACATGCGTGGAATCCAGTACAGGCGGAATAATCCCAGAATATGATCCACGCGGACACCGCCGGAATTGCGCAGTACCGTAGCCAGCATGTCTCGCCATGGCTGGTAGCCAGCCTCCGCCAGGTGCACTGGGTGCCATGGCGGTTGGGACCAGTCTTGGCCCTGCTGGTTGTAATCATCTGGTGGTGCGCCAACGGAAGCTTGTGGCGTGAGGTATTCGCTGAGAATTTCCGCATCCGCACCACCTGGGTGCACGCCGACAGCAAGGTCGGTGATGATGCCGATCTTCATCCCGGCATTGAGGGCGCGCTGGTGGGCGGCGGCGAGCTGTTCATCGCAAAGAAACTGCAGCCAGGAATAAAAGGCCACGGAGTGAGCTTGTTCTTCCTCATCTTCGGCGGCGTGGCGCCCGGATAGTGCTTCCTTGCGCGCGCACCACTGCGCGAAGCGGGCAAGGCCCTCGCCTTCGCGACGGGTAAAATCCTTAAATTTCTTTTGGCGCGCTTCAGTGTGCTGGAGAGTAAAAAGCTCGCGCAGCACAGCCAGCTTGGCCTCGAAAATAGGGTTGCGTTCAATCGGTTCCGCGCTCAGATTGCGCTCGCGGAACTCGGCGGCGATCTCTTCGACGTCTGCGCGCAGGTCGGCATCGAGAAGCTCAAGCTCCGGGATGTCTTCAATGCGTAGGTAAATCGGGTTGATAAAACGCCTGGTGGTGGGCAGATATGGTGAATCTTCCACAGGTGGTTCTGGCTCCGCCGCGTGCAGCGGGTTAATCAGCAGGAAGTCCGCGCCGGCATCACGTGCAGCAACCTCGGCCAGCTCCCCCAGGTCCCCGAAATCGCCCATGCCCCAGGATTTCTCAGAGCGCACGGAATATAGCTGCGCCATCACGCCGGAGACAGGGGAGTCCACGAACTTATCGGCGGTGCTCAAACGCTGCGGGGTAATAATCAGCGGGCAGGTGTACTCGCGCTCAAAGCCATCAGAGCGCAGCACCAGTTGATGAAAGCCCAACGGCAGGTCACCCGGGATGTGGAAGGTGGCCTCGCCCCACAACGTGTCATCGACAGCCACGGCGGCAGAGTCGTTGGGGTCTTGGTAGACCTCCCGCTCACCGCCATCCTCGAGTGCAACGTGCACAAGGGCCGAAGCGCCGTCATGAACATGCACATTGAAGGACTTTTTCGTACCTGACGGCGCCACTACCGCAGAAGGTAGTGGGCGCGAGGAGCGCGCAAGATAGTCCAAATACAAACGGTTAGTAAGCTCGTCCTCATCCGGTTCGGCGGATAAGTTCACGTCCAAAGCGCGAAGGGTGTACTCCAGCGTGGCATCCGAAACGTCAATCCACTGGCCACCTTGAGAAAAATAGCCGACGGAGATGCCGTGGTTGCTCGCGAGCTCTTCCAATAACTGGCGGTATGTCACACCAAGCTATTCTGCCACACAAGATGCGTTGATAAGCTGGGAAGAGTTATTTTCCTCGTGAAGCCATATGGAAGGCCGTCAACGCATGACCCTGCAAGAAACCCATACTCCCGCAGAATTTGAAATCCTCCCTAATGAAACCTGTTTAACCGCGCTGATGGACACGGCGAAAGCGCGTCCACATGGCGTGATGTTTACCCGCCCGGCTAATTATGAGTGGGTTAATGTCACAGCCAAAGAGTTCATCCGTGAGGTATTCGATGTTGCTAAGGGCTTCATTGCTGCGGGCGTGAACCAGGGTGATCGCGTCATTATTATTTCTGAGACCCGCTATGAGTGGTCATTGTTGGACTTTGCTATTTGGGCCGCAGGTGCGGTGTCGGTTCCGGTTTATCCTTCTTCTTCACTGTCACAGGTTCGCTGGATGACCGAGGATTCAGGTGCGGTCTTAGCCATTACAGAGAGCAAGGACCACACCGAGTTAGTGCAGCATTTGCTTGTCGATGCCTCGGGTAACCCAGTTCTTTCTGGCTCGACTTCTAAGCTGCGCCGCATCCTGGAGATTAATTCCTCGGCGGTGGACACCTTGAAGTTTGAGGGACGTTCCTTAAAGGATGAGGAAGTTCAGGCGCGTATTGCGGCGACCTCTTCTGATGACTTGGCGTCTTTGGTCTATACCTCCGGCACCACCGGTAAGCCCAAGGGCTGCATTTTGACCCACGCGAACTGGCTGGCTGAGGTGCGCGGGCTGTTGACCAATCCTATTGGCGCGATTGCCGTGCCGGGCTCGCGCGTACTGACCTTCCTGCCGATGGCGCATGTGTTCTCCCGCGCGGTATCTCTGGCGGTGGCGATTGGTGGCGCGACGCAGAACCACTGGTCGGATTTCTCTACGCTGTCGATGGAATTCCAGCGCTCCCGCCCGAACCTAATTCTGGGAGTGCCTCGCGTGTTTGAAAAGGTGCGTAACTCCGCGGCGCAAAAGGCTGCCGATGGCTCCGCTTTCAAGCGCGGCATTTTCGAGCAAGCCGAGCAAACTGCCATTGAATACTCCAAGGCGCTGGATACTCCAGAAGGTCCAAACCGCGTGCAAAAAACGAAGCACCGCATGTTTGACCGTCTGGTGTACTCCAAGATTCGTGATGGCGTGGGCGGCTCGGTGCACTACTGCATTACTGGTGGCTCGGCCATGAGCCAGGACCTGTTGCACTGGTTCCGCGGCATCGGCGTACCGGTTTATGAAGGCTATGGCCTGACTGAGGTAGCAGCGGCTGCTGCGGTGGACTTTGATGACCAGCAGATTGGTACCGTCGGCCCACCGATTGGCGGCATGACCATTCGCACCAATGAAGACGGCGAGATTATGGTGAAGGGCCCAACCGTGTTCGCTGGCTACTGGAACAATGACGAAGCCACCCAAGAATCCATGGAAGGCGAGTGGTACAACACCGGTGACTTGGGTGAGATTCTGGACAACGGCAAGTTGATGATTACAGGCCGCAAGAAGGATCTGATTGTTACCGCCGGTGGCAAGAATGTTTCTCCTGGCCCAATGGAAGATATCCTGCGCGCGCACCCACTGGTCTCCCAGGCCATGGTGGTCGGTGATGGCAAGCCATTCGTCGGCATGCTGGTGACGTTGGATCCGGATGCGCTAAAGCGCTGGAAGCTGACCCACAACATTCCGGAAAACCGTCAGATCAAAGACTTGGCCACGGAACCACAGTTGCGCGCGGAAATCCAAGATGCCGTCAATGACGTCAATGCCACCGTGTCGCACGCGGAGGGAATCAAGAAGTTCTACATCCTAGAAACTGATCTGACTGAAGAAGAAAATGAGCTCACCCCAACGCTCAAGGTCAAGCGCAATGTGGTGGCGCAACGCTACGCACACGCAATTGATCACCTCTACACCCGCTGATCCCCCGCAAAAGATGTTGGCTGTGAATTTTCGGAGTGTCTAACAGAAATCCGTCAGGATTTGGAATAAAGTCAGTCGCGTTAACCATCACCCTCAAGTTCAACTTGAGGGTCAAGTCAAATGACTTGAGATCAACTATTGGGCGTACATTGCGGAAAGGATAGGCCGAGCCAATGCACAAGATTGCCGCCGAGCTTCGGCACCGCGAACTAACCCAAGAGATCTACAACATCGGGGATGAAGTAGCTCAGTACATTGAGAACCTCATTGAGGCGATTGAAGACTGGGACGCAGACTTGGCACTGGATTGCTTGGCTGAGCTCGGCGACATTGTGGAGGATGCTCGCGTAGATTCGGGTCGCTGCGTGGGTGAGCTCATCGGCTTGCGCCAAGCACTGATTTCGGGTCTGCGCTCAGGCACCATCTCTGCAGCTGCATCGGGTCACAATGACGTGGAAGCACCGCACGCATTCAATGCGCACACACTCGAAGCCGATTATCCAATTGATGGCCCGCCGGTAGCAGTGCACCAGTTGGCTGCTGCACTGCAGGACCGTACCGCTGCGACCGTGGATTACCTGCGTGACGTGGTGGAATACGTGCTGAATCAGACCGATGCCGTGGCGCGAAATCTGGACATGGTGTCTTTGCCTCAGCTGTATAACCGCACCGGCAAGCAGGTTGTTGCCGCAGCCCACGGCTGGCACCGCACCGTGGTGGATTCTCACCCGGCATATGTGCGCACCATGCGCGGGCATAACCCGCCAGCATTTCTGGAAGAGCGCGAGCGAATCGACCGCATTGTTGCCAAGGTTGCCGCGAAGCGTGCTGCGGCTAAGCGCGCCGCCACCAC
>JAUNRU010000029.1:0-29252 GCA_030535535.1 Corynebacterium casei | reverse complement strand
CGCTGACTGATCCAAACCGATGGCAATAACGGTGCGGTATTCAGGCTTCAGTACACCTCCGCCGCCATCGATGTGTTCCCAGAAGGCTTCTAATAGTGCCTTCGAACTCGGCTCTGATGAGGTCGCTATGGCATCGAGGGTTTTCTCGAAGTCGATGATTCGGCGGTGGGTATCGGTGATACTCATGGTGACCATGCCATTCTTCGGACGTCCTACACGGACACCCTTTTCTTTTGGTTTCTCACCGACGAGCTCATCGACGCGCTGGTTGCCCAGAGCATTGACTTCCTCATAAGTGCCCTCATGTGCAATCAACTCAGCACGGAGTTTCCACGCGGCACCGCGCTTTTTCTTTAACTTCTGAGCGTGACCATCAATCATCTGTAGACGCTCCATACTCAACCCGCGCTCTTCAGCCAGAGCGACAGATTCACGTTGCAGGCGCGGCGAGTCTGTGGAGCCAAAGAATACATCCGCTAATTTGGAGAACTTTTTCGCTGTCGACAAGGCCCACCCATCGGCTGCCATATCGTACGGCGAAAGCTCCGCCATGTCTCTTAGGGCGCTCACCGCCTGTCTGTAGTGGAGCGTGAATGCTTTGTAATTTTTCATAACTTCGACGCTAAACCGAAAACGCAACCCCACACCAGAGCAAGCCTCAAAATCTGTGGATAACTACGTTGACACGTCACCCAACAGGCCAAGTTATCCACAGGCAGCACCCTTGAGAGCCGAAAAGCCTGCTTCCGCACCCCTCTATGGGGTGGCGAAGCAGGCTTCGAGCTATTAAAAGCGCAGTTTTAGCGCAGGGTGACCTGGCGGGACTTCAGGTTCTCCAGCTGCTTGCGCTCTTCAGGGTTGAGCTGAGCGTCGTTATCGATCTCAGCCTTCAACGTCTTCTCCACGCGAGCAAGCTCAGACTCATAAGAGTCATAAGCAACCTCTGGCTGCAGGTCAAAGACTGGTGCAATCAAACCGTGGGTGCGGAAGACTCCAGCGAACTTGGTTCCCTCGCCTAGGTTCATCTCGCCACGAGCAGCAACGCGGGCAATCGCGTTTAGGACGCCGGTCTCGTTCTCGATTGGGAATACCCAACGGATGTGCGCCTTATCACCGCCGGAGTTAGCCCAGAACAAAGTGCCATCGATATCCGCGCCAACCTGGTGGGATTCAATGACGGTCTCATTAGCCTGGTTCAGGGTCTGCGCGATCTCAGGGGTGATCTGGGTGCCTTCTGGAATCCACCATGCAAAGTCCTGGTGGTCAGTAATCTCCAGAACCGCGGACTCGTCCAGGATGTCCTTCAGGTCTGGCTGCGCGCCATCGGCAGCAGTCGAATCCAAGGTTGCGCCGTCTTCGGCGTTCTTTACCCAGTTCAGGGCATACGCCAGGTCGCGGCCGGGGTTGTGGGTGTGGGTGCGAACCTGCAGCGCAACATATGCGGCGCCGCCAGCTTCCGCGTCGCGCACCATAGCTGCCGATGCACCCGGCAAAATCGTACACACATAAACGTCACGGTCTATGCCCTTGACGCTGAGCTTCGCGGTAGCTGAAGGAACGAATTCCTGCATCGCAATAAGCTGGGTTTCAGCAGCTAAATCACCGTATGGTCGGGGATCCTTTTCCAAAGCCGCACGCTCTGCCGCACGGGCAGCAAGCTTAGCTTGGCGGCGAGACATACCCTCAGGTAGTTCTTCTTTGTTCTTTTTCTTCTTGGCCATGCCCTACACGATACAGTGACGTTTTAACCTGCTCACATTTGAATGGCGTGCAGCGCGACTTCGGGTTGGTTGGTGGCAAGAATGTCGACACCGTTGGCCCAGGCCCACTTCATGTCTTCAGGTTTGTCGATGGTCCACATGTACGTCGGCAGGCCATACGCGCCGATGGCAGATGGTTGTAGTTTGCCGCGCAGCAAAGACATGCCCAGGCCCGTTGGCTCAGAGAGCAAGACGTCAGGACGGTTGAAATGGCGTTCCCAATCACGGCGCAGATAAATCCGGTCCATGTGCGGCGCCAGGGATTTCATGCGGCGGATTGCCCGGTGGGAGAAGGAGATGATGTGAATGCGGGGGTCATCGATAAGCCCTGCATAACGCAGACGAAGCACCACCTGCTCCTCCAAAATGTCCCCCGCCGCACCCGGGTGCTTGGTCTCAATATAAAGATGCTGGCCGCTTGGCTCCCACATCTCTAAAAGCTCATCTAGCAGCAGCGGATACTGCTGCGGATGCTTTTCACTGCCGATGTCGGCGAGCTTTATCTCCGCCCAATCCAACGCAGAAAGCTTACCGATGCGATCTGACGTCCTATCCAACGTTGCATCATGATTGACCACGACCTTGCCGTCCCGCGACATCCGAACATCACACTCAATGCCATGAATGGTCAGCTCCAGGGCCTTTTCAAAAGCCAGCCGGCTCAGCTCCGGATACTTTCCCGAATAGCCCCTATGCGCAACAATCTTCAACGTCCACGTCCCTCGCGGTTGGCGCCCAAACACCGCCGGGCGCTTTTTCTCGTGCTCGTCCAACTCTAGTTCAACATCCATGCATGCGCCGGTCTGCTCGATTTGAAACCAACTCGCGCATTTCCCAGCCAAGGCTTCCAATGCGGTGTTAACACCCCTGTAGGGGATTGGTCAGCCTCTTAACAGCGAACGGGGAGTCTTTTATTATGAAACGAACATTCAGCGCAGCAACCATTGCTGTCGCAATAGTGTCAGCAGTGACGATTGGCATACCTGCTGCAGCGCAGCCTCTTGATCCGCATCCAAGCATTTCAGAAGTGCAGCTCAATCCAGAGGAACAGGCACCAAGCCATCCTGCCGTTACCACGACAAACAATTCTGAGGCCGGTGAGGAGCCTTTTGCAGCCTGGGGACTTGCAACACCTCCAGGCGCGGAAAACTACGAAGTCAACCAAGTCTCGGACGAAGAACTCGATCCCCGGGGTGTGGAAGGGTGGCAGCCTACGCCAGATCCTCAAGACGAAATTGTTGACGGTCAGATGCGTTCCGATATCGAAACTGTCCCTGAGGATTTCAGTGATGCAGATGCAGATCGGGCAGAGTTGGCCGAGTCAGCTTTGGAATCAGATCGCGAGATTTCTCTTCAGGCGTCCCCGAGATGCTCAGTGTATTGGCCATCATGGTTTGAAGTCTGTGGCTCAATCAGAGCTAAATACGACTCCATGGGTGGTCCACAAAGCTTTTTAAGCTTGCCAAAGTCATACCAGCTCATCAACCCCGACGGTATTGGACGGCGATCCGAATTCGTCAACGGATTCATCTACTGGCACCCTGACACTGGTGCGCATAGCGTAAGTATTCCAGTTTCTGTCGTTTGGCAGCGCCATGGCTGGGAGGGAGGTTTCCTAGGTTATCCAACGACTAGCGATATGGCGTTAGGTGATCAGTGGTTTAAGCAGTCTTTCCAAGGAGGCCACGTTTATACCCATAACACGCTCCCTGCTTCGCAGGCCAGTATCCAAGGCGCCATTTATGACAAATGGCAGTCACTTGGAGCACAAAACAGTGAGCTTGGCTTTCCCATCAGCGATGAGCTAACTGCTTCTGATGGTATCGGACGATACAACGTATTCGAAGGCGGCATGATCTACTGGACGCCACAACACGGAGCGCATGCCGTAACTGGTGGAATATTGGCCAAATGGGCCTTACAAAACTTTGAGAGAAGCGGCTACGGATACCCTATTGGGGATGCCACTACAAACGAACAAGAGGAATTAACGCAGGACTTCGAAGGCGGAACCATTTTCGCTGATCCAAACTTCTTTTGGCAGCCATTTTCTTGCATTGATGCTATTTCCCGAATCGCGCTCGAAAATTCAGTGGTGGATGACTTTGACTTTATCTGCTCAAACAGGGGCATTTCTCTAACTACGAGTGATACTAACTTTTTCGGGATGCCTACAGTCGACGACGTAGTTGCCACGACTAGTTTCCCCCAGCTCCGTTCAACAAATAGAACCCCAGCGAATATCGGAGTTGAATGCGATCTTCGCGAGCCCTCGAGCATCAGTGGCCCCCTCAGAAGTGGAGCTTACAAGGTAAGCAAGTCGGTTCACCTCTGTTTCGGGCAGACCGAACCTCCAACACCGACCAAGCCATTAAAAGTGAAATGGTCTAAAGAATTGGCTTGGACCATCGCAAACACACTCCCACAACGACAAATCGGGGCAGTTACACTGCAAGTCAATTCCCTAGATCTTCCAGGCTTTACGTTTACCGTAGATAGCAGACTTCAAGAAGACAAGAAATTCCAAATTGATCCTACGATGCAGCGGATGGTCAATACAGTTTCAGATCCTGGCGCAAATAGGTCGAAGGTCGTGAATTACGATATTCCTACTAGACCGGGAACATATTTCGTAGAAGTCACCGGCATCAGTCTAAAAATCCCAGATTGGAATTACAATGCTGAGCTCAACGGACTCAGATTTGCAATAGGCAGGTACCATTGCCCCCAATACCGCTACTACTCAGACCTCTGCGAATTCCCAGATCCAGTCGATGACCACACATAAGGATGACAAATCACAAATGTTTGACAGTTTTCTATGGGATGACTTCTGTAAATGTCAGGGTGTCACATCTATCAAAGAAGACATCGACCCAGTCTCTTCTGGCATTCTCGCTAAGCTCATGACAAAGAATACGTCAGCAGAAGCTACTTTCGACTGCATTTTTTATTCAGATGGCACCTGGGATGAGCAAGGAGCTTTTCAAACTTTCGACGTTTTCCACGTGGACGCCCACCCAGCCCATTCAGCATTTTCAACTGTCCACAATGGGTCAAAGCTTCTGAACTTTGGCCCTCTGATGCGTGACGGTGGGCTGCTTGCCGAACCCAGGCATATTCCCGGATCAGCCTCACCCCAGATCCTTCTTGATTTTGAACATTTTCCATATTTTTGGGGCAGTTCCTTCTCTAGCTCGAATTTTAGCGCCGAGAGTGTGCAGTATCCGCACGCATTTTCCCTTGCTGATTCGCGCTACATCCGAGTTATTTCATACTCTGAAGAAGAATTGCACGCCCACCAACTCTGGCACGAGGTTGTCATCGACACAGAGTTTTCCATAGCAGTTCTCTACGCCCGCCATGTGCAAGGTGGCATCGATAGTGTGTGGACAATGCTTCGTTTCGAACATAACGGCAGTCCTCAAGGGTTCCAAGACAAAAGCATGCAATACCTCTGGTCCTTTTAAGACCTGCGGTATTAAAGAGAATGGTTACTCTCCATACCGCAGGCCCAGAGCCTCCACGTTTAATGAAACAAAATCTCGGTTTAGCCAAATCTTCTGTCTGCTCTGTGTGTTCAAGTCGTTGTAGTAGTTGAGAAATTCATCGACGGCATTTGCCCTCATTTCCGAGTATTCTCCTTCACTCATCCATGTGATTCTGCCAAGAGTGGAGAAATCTACTTTAAAGATCGGATAGTCCCCGGCTAGTGTGTCAAAAGAAATTGAATCGGCAATAGTTTCATAAATATCTGGCGACCACCGGTAGCGAGGATAGCCTGCGGCATATCCTGCGACCGCAACCTGGTTATGGGATTCGACGCTAAACGCGAGAGCAATCTCGAGGTGTGACGGTACTTGTATTATGAACAATGGAGTAACGGTCGGCTTTTCGTTCACCCCAGCATGATTGATGCTGTTTTCGGGGGCGATCCATTTATTTAGGGATGCTGAAAGCGCAGCCGCTAATCGGCTGAGATCGATCTGTTCGATATTTATCCACATAGTTTCTCCTAATACTACTGCGCGCTTTTGGGCACTGGCTTCTTTGCTGATACCGGGTTAGGCAAGATCGAAGCCAAGATCAAGGACACGGCTGGAGTGGGTCAGCGCCCCGACGGCGATGTAATCAACGCCAGTGTCTCTATAGCCTGCGACATTATAAAGTGTGATGCCTCCACTGGCTTCGGTGCGCACACCTGCAGGGCGAGTGATTCCGACAGCGTCTTTGACAACGTCGGGTGCCATATTGTCCAGGAGAATGAGCTCAGCGCCGATTTCTACTGCCTCGGCGACCTGTTCAAGAGTGTCGCACTCGACCTCGACGGGAAGCTCCGGGAACTTGCTGCGCACAGCGGTAAATGCTGCGGCTAGCGAACCTGTGGCTGCAATGTGGTTGTCTTTGATAAGCGCGGTATCGCCGAGTCCCATGCGATGGTTTGCTCCCCCACCACAGCGCACAGCATATTTCTGGAGCACGCGCATACCAGGAATGGTCTTTCGGGTATCGCGCACGGTGATGCCGGTGTCTTGCAGAATCTGCGCCCATTGATGGGTAGCGGTCGCCACGCCGGACAGCTGAGACACGTAATTGAGGGCAATGCGCTCAGCAGTCAACAAAGTGCGCACCGGCCCGGTCGCACGCAAAAGAGTCTGGCCTGGGGCAACGGTAGCGCCATCGTTGAGCCGCACTTCAATATCCAATTCCACGCCGTCCCGTTCCGCCGTGATTTGGAGTGCCAAAACAGCAAGCGGAAGACCGGCAAGACAGCCGTGCTCCCGGGAAACAATGGCCGCCGTACCTGTGGCGTCGGCTCCAATGGTAGCGATGGTGGTCGCGTCTGGGCCCCACGCGAGGTCCTCATCAAGAGCAGCACTGACATGAGAGCGGGCCTCTTCCCAATCAAGACCGTCGGCTGATGAAATCGTCATATCAAGCTCCTGCATAGTGGTAGTTCGTGGTGGTTGCGGCTACGTCATCGCTGCGGCGGTGACAGCCCAATGATTCGCTTCGCTGCTGTGCAGCACGCGCGATGGCTAGTCCTGCCCAGGCCATGTTTGTCGCATCCAGGGTTGCAGCGTTGAATGCACTGGCTTTGGGAAGTGAGGTCAAGATGTTGATAGCCGTGGTCAGGTCAGTATCGTTGCGGACTACCCCGACGTAGTCGTCCATGACTGAGCGGATGGCAGCAGCATCGCCGACAGGTGCGACCGCAGTGCGCGCGACAGGGTGGTGGGTAGAAGCAGTCTTTCGCGATTCCGCCAGGCGGATACCACATCGATGCCCCGCCACCAGTGCCTCGGTCAAAGAGTTTGAGGCGAGCCGATTCGCCCCCTGGACGCCGGTGCCAGCAACTTCACCAATAGCGCTGAGACCTGACAGACTTGTTCTCCCATCAAGATCGGCGGCTATGCCACCGCAGTGATAGTGAGCACCGGGTCTAACTGGAATCAGATCGACGGTGGCGTCCACGCCGCGTTCGATGAGCATGGCGTGAATTGTTGGGAAGCGCTGTGGGAAGTCAGCAATCGAGCGGGCATCAAGATAAACGTGCTCTGAACCGGTGGCACGCATGCGCGCGATAATCTCGGCGGACACTACGTCACGGGGAGCTAAGTCTGCCTGCGGGTGACGGCTGCGCATGAAACGCTCACCGCGTTCGTCGATGAGAATCCCTCCCTCGCCGCGGACGGCTTCGGAGATGAGAACATCTTTTCCACCGCTTCGCGGGACAGCCAGGACCGTTGGATGAAACTGCATAAATTCAATATCGCGAGTCGCAGCACCAGCGCGCAACGCCATGGCCAAGCCATCGGCGGTAGCCACATCCGGATTGGATGTCAGCGTCCACAGGGCGCCGGAGCCGCCGGCGGCTAGCACGACTTCATCGGCAAGCCAGCGTCCAACCTGTCCATTGTGAAGCACGCGCGCACCGCAAACGGTCCCATCCGCGGTAGTCAATAAATCAACGGCACGGGTGTGCGGGATAATGCGGATTCCCCGTGCTGCAGCGGCGCGCAGCAGCGTGGATTCGACTTCCCACCCTGAGCTATCGCCGGCGTGAACAATCCGGCGGAAACGGTGACCACCTTCGAGGTGAAGGTCATCGTCAAAGCGTGCACCGTGCGAAACCAGTCGCTTAATCGCCTCGCCGGCCTGGTGGACGAGCTCGCTGATCCGATCGCGTGCGCCATGGAATGCCCCGGCGGCCATTGTGTCCTCAATGTGCGAGGCGAATGAGTCTTCTGGGGAAGTAACCGCCGCCAGACCGCCCTGCGCCCACGCGGTCGAGCTATCAGCGGGCTTGGCCCGGGTAATTATGGTTACGCAGCGGTCGGGATTAGTCTCCACAATCCCAAGGGCTGCGGATAAACCGGCAGCTCCCGAGCCGATGATGAGCACGTCGGTGGTTTCAACAAAGGCATCACTTGGGGTTGCAAGTTCCATTGTCATGGGCGCCTACTCGCCTCCGCCGGGATTACCTATTGGAATCATGCGCTCGACGGCGCTGCGTGCTACCGCCGCGATTTCCTCATCGACGAATACCTCATCGCGGCCATAGCGCAAGCAATCCAGCAACTTTTCGGGCGTGATCATCTGCATATAGGGGCATGCAGCCTGCGGATTGACCGGCATGAACTCCGTGGCGGGATTGGCCTTGCGCAGCTGGTGCAACATGCCAATCTCCGTGGCAACAAGGACGCGCTCACTTGTCGTTTTCTTCGCGGCCTCGAGCATCCCACCAGTCGATAAAATTTGCGTGGTCTCTCCTGGAATCTCTCCGGACTCAGCCATCCACAGCGCAGTGGTGGTGCAGCCACATTCCGGGTGAACAAAAAGTTCGGCGCCCTCATTGGCTCGCACAGTATCGACCAAGTCGCGCGGTGAAATATCAGCATGAACGTGGCATTCGCCGAGCCAGACATGGATATTGTCGCGGCCAGTCACGCGGCGCACGTGCGCGCCGAGGAACTGATCCGGCAAGAACAGAATCTCTCGGTTCGGGTCGATAGAACGAACCACATCTGCCGCATTCGAGGAGGTGCAGCAGACGTCGGTTAATGCCTTTACTTCAGCCGTGGTGTTGACGTAACTGACCACAATCGCGCCTGGGTGCTCCGCCTTCCACTCGCGCAGTTGATCGGCGTTAATCGTGTCCGCCAATGAGCATCCAGCGTTGGCATCCGGAATAAACACCCGCTTGTCGGGCGAGAGAATCTTGGCGGTCTCAGCCATAAAATGCACACCGCAGAAGATCACTTCATCTGCATCGGTAGCTGCTGCGATGCGCGAAAGCCCCAAGGAGTCTCCAACATGGTGGGCCACGTCCTGGATCTCGGGCAGCTGGTAGTTGTGCGCAAGAATCACCGCATTGCGCTGGTGCGCCAACTCCCGCACTTCTTCAGCCCAGTCGATGCCAAAGGTACTTTCGGCGCTTATTCGATCAACGGTGACGGTGTTCTGTTTGGTTGCCATAATGGCTTCTTTCCTTACACATTTCGCCGGGCTGGGTCACCCGACTTCGCAGTTTTTGCCCCACGGGCTATAACTCCGGCCAAATGTACCACTCGCACTTTTGAAAAGGAAAAATCCATCCCGCGATCCGCTCGATGAAGTATTACCGCCGTCACATAAATGTCGGCGCATGCTGCAGATTTCTAAGCGATTGGGCTTTGCGCCCTTGGAATGAATTTTTATGTGAGACCATTCTTCGTTAGCAACCGCCAACGAGGCTATGTCGAGCAGTCTCCCCTAATATTTCATTGCAATCGACTGGCCGGCAGCTGCCAATCTGCGCGGGTCAAGATTTCGTCACTGCTGGTGAAAGACTCGCGCGTGCATTGCATCACGCCCATAGCTCAGGTTCGAGACATTGATGTCCTTGACGCGGCTCTCTGCGCGCCCCTACTTTGAGTGTGGCCGAACGCAACTACGAAAGGCGCAGAATAATGATTGCTAGCGTTATCTTTTCCATTCTCAATCTGGTCATCACCGTGGCTATCCCCATCATCTTGGTGTGGATGGCGCTAACGCTAAGGAGCATCAACAAGAAGCTCGAAACGCAGAGAGAAAACGTAAATACGCAGACCTACCAGGAGCAAACGCCGGTTGCTCAGCCAGCGGGCCAGTCGACGGACCAGCAGTAAGTCTTTGCTCCTGGTAGTTAGCGCTGATTAGCGCTTAAGCGAAAATCTGGTTCTTGATGTCCAGCAAGGTGTTCACCGAAGCATCAAGACGTTCTTTCTCATGATCGTCGAGGTCTAGCTCGAGTACTCGGGCGACGCCATTGCGGTTGATAATCGCTGGAGTCCCAAAGTAAATATCGTTATAGCCGTAGTGGCCATCAATGTAGGCCGAGACTGGCAGAGCAACGTCTTGGTTCTGAATAATCGCGCGGGTGATGCGCGCGAGTGCCATTCCGATGCCGTAGCTCGTGGAGCCTTTGGCATCGATGATGTGATAGGCCGCGTCGCGGGTCTGTTCAAAGATTTCTTCAATGCGCTCATTGAACCCGGGTTCCTTTTCCGCCTGGCGAGCGAGCGGAACACCGCCAATATTTGCCGAGGACACTACCGGCAACTCAGAATCGCCGTGCTCACCAATGATGTAGGCGTGCACCGAGGTTGGCGCGATATCAGCCATCTCACCGAGCATGTAGCGATAACGCGCGGAGTCCAACACCGTGCCCGAACCAATAACCCGGGAGGTTGGCAAGCCCGATGCTTTCCACACGGCATAAGTCAGCAGGTCAACTGGGTTGGTGGCGACAACAAAAAGACCATCGAAGCCTGCCTCCATGGCAGAGCCGACGATGGTGTTCATAATGGTGACGTTTTTATCCACCAAGTCCAAGCGAGTCTCGCCTGGCTTTTGGGCGGCACCTGCGCAGATGACAACGATGGCTGCATCCTCGCAGTCTTCGTAAGTACCTTCTGTCACGCGGGTGCGCGAGGGCGCCCACACCACGCCATGGTTTAGGTCCATGACGTTTCCTTTGAGTTTCTTTTCATCAATATCGATGATGGCGAGATGGTCAACGGTTCCCTGGTTTACCAATGCGTATGCGTAGGCGACACCAACATCACCCGCGCCGATGAGGACGACTTTATTACCAACGTTTGAGCTCATGCTTCCTATTATGCGTCTGCTTCCGTAATTTTTCTCCCCAGTTCGAAGTCGGATACTTCACATGCAGAAAGCACCATGTTCTGGGATAATTAGCCACATGAATCAGAACGCGCGCACGCCACAGGTTGCCCAGCTTGCGCGTTCACTGTTTAAGAAATTCGCTTCAAAGAAATCGGCTGGAAAACAGCCTGCGGCCCCTGCCGCTGCTCCACCCGCCAAGGTTCTGCCCACTCCGGTGCGCCGGTTGGCTTATGGGGCGGCATCAAAGTCGCTGAAGTTGGCATCGGAAAGCTTGCGTCTTTCCATCATCGGCCTGGAACTTCTTAGCGATATCACCCCGGCGCTCCGAATGGCGCGCCGCAACCGGCTACCGCGAAGCATGGCTGCGGGTGTTTTGGGCGCTGAAGTGGCCACCTGGGCTGCCATCTGGCCATCTCTGCTCCCGCGTCCGTGGTGGGTGACGGCGCTCAACGTCTCCATCGGCCAGGCGGTCGGCCACTTTTTCGCGGCTTCTGCCGCATTTGGTCTCAAGAACGCGCTGCGTGCTGCGGGCAAGCGCCCACAAGACCACCTCACCCCGCGGTTAAAGCGCAACGCGCACTGGGTGATGGGCACCGTCACCTTGGCGGCAATGGCTAATTCCTTGCGTAACCAGGGCATTCAAGCGGATCTGGTGAGCAAGTCCTATGACCGTGGTCCGCTGCAAGCCGCCATTGGTGTCTCCGCGGGCACGTTGGGATATGGAGCGCTTTTGCTCATTGGTGAAGCCGTCCAATTCACCGTTTCCCGGCTGTCGCGGCAGATTGGCCGCGCGGTTCCCATGCTGGTTGCCTGGCCGCTGGCAGTCGCAGCGTTGATTTATGTTGTAGTCGCACTATCTGACCGCGTGGTGCTGCGCCGATTCATCCGTTCCGCATCAGTGCGCGCACAGCGCCTTAACCAGTCGGTCTTCCCCAACTCCATGATGCCTTGGGAGCCGGAACGCTCCGGCAGTCCATGGTCATATGAGCCGTGGACCGCAGTGGGCGCGCAAGGCCGCCGCTTCTTGTCGTCTGGACCGCGAGCGCATGACATTGCGGAAATCATGGAGTTCGCACGTGCGCGTGAACCGATCCGTATTTACGCAGGACTGACTTCCGGGCGGTCTTTGCGTGGGCAGGCGCGGCGCATCATGAGTGAGATGGATCGAACCGGTGCCTTCCACCGGGACACCATCATTATTCAGATGCCCGCTGGTTCCGGCTGGATCAATGAGTGGTCTGCCGCGGCACCGGAGTTTCTGACCAAGGGCAACTGCGCGACGGTGACCATGCAGTATTCGATTCTGCCATCGGCAATTTCCTATGTTGTGGATAAACAGGCCCCGCTTGAAGCAGCGCAGCTGATGACCAGCGCGATTAGGCACCGTTTGGATTCCATGCCGGAAGATAACCGCCCCAAGCTGTACTTGGCCGGTGAATCATTGGGTGCTTTCGCGCACTTGGATAATTACGACTCTCTGGACGAGCTCCTCGACATGTGCGATGGCGCGGTATTTACCGGGCCACCAAGCATGACAAAGTTTATGTCCAAGCTTTCACCCGATCCTGGGTCTTTGGAGCGCGTACCTGTGATTGACGGTGGGCGTCACGTTCGTTTTGCTGCGGCACCTGCGCACACCCGCCACGATCCCTTCGGGCGCAGCTACGCCAATTCATGGCAGCGCCCGCGGGTTCTCATCGCTCAGCATGCATCGGACCCAATTGTATGGTGGTCCAGCTCGCTAATCTATAAACGCCCCGGTTGGATGCATGAGTTAACGCCCTCCACCTTGTACGCGGATACGTTCCACGCGTTGGGCTGGGCGCCGATCATTAGCTTCTGGCAAATAGGCCTCGACCAAATTAACTCTTTGAACGTTCCTGGTGGCCACGGGCACAATTACTATGAAGAAACGTTCTGGTACTGGGATTCGGTTTTAGGTTCCCAATCACGCGTTCCCCTCACTCCGCGGCTAGCGCAGCGCGCGGAGAAGTGGGTGCGTGACCACCCAAGCTAAGCTAGTCGCACTTCACTCCGGTGGAGTGGTGCGGGCAGTAGCCATTAGGCACCTTGTACAGGTACTGCTGGTGCTCATCTTCAGCCAGGTAGTACTCACCAGAATCAGTGTCACTGAGCAGCTTGACCTCAGTGGTCATGGCGCCGAAGCCGTTTTCAGCCAGCTTCTTGTCGTAGCTATCCACCAGTTCCTGGATAAGCTCCAGCTCTTCCTGGGTGCGTGGGTAGAACGCGGAGCGGTATTGGGTGCCCACGTCATTGCCTTGCCTAAAGCCCTGGGTTGGGTCATGCGCTTCGAGCGCCATGACCACTAGTTCCTTGAGGCTGATCTTTTCTGGATCGTAGGTAATTTCTACAACCTCAGCGTGGTTGGTTTGGCCACGGCAGACCTCAAAATAGGTTGGGTTCGGGGTGGTGCCGCCGGCGTAGCCCACGGAGGTGGATTCCACGCCTTCGGTTTCCCAATACATTTTTTCATGTCCCCAGAAACAGCCCAACGCCACCAATAGTGAGCGTTGGCCTTCCTTCCACGGACCGGTAATTGGAGTGCCCAAGACCGCGTGCGGACGGGGGTTCAAAATAGGTTCTGAGCGGCCTGGCAAGGCATCTTCTTTAGAAACAAGTTGAGGAGTCGGAGCAAATAAGAACGACATCGAAATCGTCTCCTTTCTGTTTTTACTCAACCTACACCACCGCCAAAAAATTCCACTACCAGCTAGTTAACAGCATTCAGTCACACTACCGTTGCCAAAAGAATGAATCGGCTTATCATGGGATGCGTACCCAACGAAAGGAACACACTCATGGCTGTTTACGAACTACCAGAACTCGACTATGCATACGATGCACTGGAGCCACACATCTCCGCTGAGATCATGGAGCTCCACCACTCCAAGCACCACGCAACCTACGTAGCTGGCGCAAACGCTGCTCTTGAAGCACTCGAAGCAGAGCGCGAAGGCGACGCAAACCCAGACAAGGTTCGCGCACTGTCCAAGAACCTCGCGTTCAACTTGGGTGGCCACACCAACCACTCCGTATTCTGGAAGAACCTTTCTCCAAACGGTGGCGGCGAGCCAACCGGTGAGCTGGCAGAGGCTATCAACCGCGACTTCGGTTCCTTCGACAAGTTCAAGGCTCACTTCTCCGCTGCAGCACTTGGCCTGCAGGGTTCCGGCTGGGCAGTACTGGGCTACGACCACATCGCAGGTCGCCTGATCATCCAGCAGCTGACCGATCAGCAGGGCAACGTCTCCGTAGACTTCACCCCACTGCTTATGCTCGATATGTGGGAGCACGCTTTCTACCTGCAGTACAAGAACGTTAAGGCTGACTACGTAAAGGCAGTCTGGAACGTCTTCAACTGGGATGACGTAGCAGAGCGTTTCGCAGCTGCATCCAAGTAGTTATTAGTTCTTAGCGCAGTCTTTAGTGCGCGAGAACAACCACGCCCCTGCCGGCAACTCCTCATTTGGGAGCGCCGGCAGGGTTTTTGGCTTCTATGATGGGGCGCATGACGGAATCAATCTCAGACCTCGCAAATGCGCTGGAAGGCCTAACTGCCGAGCAGCACGGATTCTCCCATATTGATTTAGACCGCGAACCGGTAGCGGAAGGCGATCTTTCGGGGTGGATCATCCCGGCGAAGGATCTCTATGACATAGAAGGCATGCCCACCACGTTTGGTTCTAAGGCGCGCACGCGCATGGCGACGGAGACCGATCCATTTATCGCGGCTTATGAAGCACGCGGCGCACGAATTCCGGGTAAGTCGGTGTCTTCGGAACTCGGACTAACCGTGGATGCTGAGCCGCGCGACTTGCCGGCGGTAGACAATCCCATTTGGCCGGGCCATACACCGGGTGGTTCTTCCGGTGGCGCGGCGGCGATGGTGGCACGCGGGCTTGTGCGCGCAGCACACGGTTCAGATGGTGGAGGTTCCATCCGCATTCCAGCGGCGGCGTGCGGGATTGTGGGTTATAAACCTTCCGCGGACACGCTCGCCGTGCATGGTTATCTCACCACATCGGTCGCAGACCAGGCATTGTTGCACCAGATTGAGCCGCGGCTGGAGCGCAAGCTACGCATCGGCGTGCTCACCACCCCGATCATCGCAGACACGCAGGTGCAGCAGGAGTATCTCACCGCAGTAGCAGAGGCGGCGCAGCAGCTTGCCGATGCCGGCCACGACGTCATCGAAGTCGGCGGCTGGCCAGAAGCTGAGACCACTTTTGGGCATTTCACTAATCTGTTTTCCTACCGCCTGGCGGAGCTGGAGCGCTATGACTACATCGCCGCGTGGCTGCGTGAGAAAGGCTTGACTGTCACGCAGGAGCAGGTCACAGAGTCTGAAGCATATGCGCGTGCGCTCAAGGGCAGGCTCGCTGAGCACTGGGGCGTGGACGTTATCCTCAACCCCACTATCGCATCCGATCCGCCAAAGATTGGCGCATTCTCATCCCTTCCGCCTGCAGAGAACTTCGCGGCCCAAGCCAAGTGGGTGCCGTGGACGTCACTGTTTAATATCGCGGGCACCTGCGCTATTTCCTTGCCGTGGCCTGTGCCGGGCCGCTTCCAACCCGCAGCGGTGCATTTGGGCTCGCTGACTTTGGAAGATTCTGAGCTATTAGCACTGGCAGGAGTCCTGCATACCTAAACCACGCACGTCTTAAGGCAACCAAACCTGTAAAGCACCCTTGACATGTAAAGGGTGCTTTACATATGCTGAGGTTAGTTCACACACGCCACTTCCAAGAGGAGCAATTCCCATGAACACCACAGCAGCACCTAGCTCAGCAAGCAACGTGGAGCAGCCAAAGCCGCGCTCACGTTTTGGCCGCTCAAAGTTCGGCGGTTCACCGGCGGCACTCATTGCCGGCTCCATTGTGGCCGGTTTGGCGGCCGCTTTTGCGGCGGCGTTGATCTTCTGGGCTATTGTCCGCCCGGAGGAAACAGCACTTTACCTCAGCATATTCACCCTGTTCCTTCTGCCCGTAGCGACTGCCGGCGCATGGGCGTTCCTGGTGGATCGTGAGACTATTACGGGTGCGACTAAGAATCCGGAAAGCTCCATCGAGTCCTCGTGGTATGACAACGCGGCGCAGACGACGTTCCACAACATCTTGCTTGCTGTGGGCATCCTGGGAGTGGCCAGCGTGTTCACGGATATGCAGCTCAGTCTCGGCACATTTGTTATCGCAAGCTATATCTTCATACTGGTGGCTTTTGCCGGCAGCTACCTCCTCAACAAGCGCCGCGATTCATAATCCGGACCCACTGAGACTATGGACAATAACTTGAAAACTCTGCGTGAGCAGCACGGTCTTTCGCAGCAAAAGCTTGCCGATACCCTCGGCGTCTCCCGCCAGACCATCATCAGTATTGAAAAAGGCCGCTATGACCCTTCGCTGCCGCTGGCATTCCAGCTGGCCGCGCAGTTTGATTGCGCCATTGAAGATGTATTTATCCCGGAGCTTGGCTAGCTTTTACAAACTCGCGAAACTGCGTGACCGGCGGGGCATCATCGCCATCGCGCCACACCAAGCCCAGCTCACGGTAGCGCACCGGCTCCAAGGGAATTAGATTCGTGGCATTCAAATACGGATCATCCAAAGGCAAAAGTGCACAGCCCAAACCCGCAGTGACCAGCCCGGACACCGTGGTTAGCTCCATCGATTCAAAGACAAAGCGCGGTACGAAACCGGCCTCGGCGGCCAAGGAATCCAACAGCATGCGCGTGCCGTAGCCGGGCAGCATGCCGATAAAGGGTTCATCGGCAAGCTCATGCATAGCAATGCTTTTTCTCTCCGATGCCCAATGTCCCTCCGGCACCGCTATGGCCAGCCGCTGCAACTCCAGCTGATGCCAACTCAGCCCAACATGCCCCGGCACCTGCAATTCATAAGGCTTCGGGCCAACCAGCCCAATATCACTCAAGCCATCGCGCACCCGATCCACCAGATGCTGCGCCGCGCCTTGATGCAGCACGAACTGCACATGCGGATGCTCCAGGCGGTAAGCGCGCAGCAAATCTGGCACCATCCACGTGCCCAAAGAGTGCATGAAATCCAGGCGCACCTGGCCGCGCTCCGGATCCATCAGGCGCGTGACTTGCTCAATTCCTTGGGTGCGCGCCTCAATCATCCTCTTGGCATGCGGCAAAAATGCGCGGCCGCGGGTATTGAGCACCAGCCTGCGGCCCTGGCGTTCAAACAACGTGGTGCCGAGCTCTTTCTCCAGCCCCTGCAGTCGCCTGGTCAACGCCGACTGCGAAACATAGAGCTCATCTGCGGCATCAGAAAGGCTCGCGCCTTCCTCCACGGCGCGCACCACAGCCAAGAAACCTTCGATGTCATGAAAATTCATGGGATTCTCCCTGCTCACCGCCTTATGTACCGACCGCATTAAATAAGCCACTAAAATGCATTTTACTCATACAACGCGGTGGGGGACTATGGGTACATGCAAAGAAATACCCGCGCCATGGTGGCCATGCTGTTTGTGGGCTTGGCCATCTTCTCCGGCCTCTACTCCACGCAGGCAATTTTGCCGACTTTTGTGGAAGAGCTCGGGTTCACCCCGACTGAGGCCGCGTTGACCGTGTCCGCAGCGACCGGCGCGCTGGCCCTGTGTATTGTGCCGTTGTCTATCTTGTCGGAGCGTTTCGGCCGCGGGCGGCTGCTGGTTATCTCCGCGGTGCTGGCCACAATTTTGGCATTCATGGTGCCGCTTGTAGGCGATAATGTCTTGGCTATCATCGCTATCCGTGCACTGCAAGGCGCGGTTCTCGCCGGCGCACCAGCGGTGGCGATGGCCTGGCTGTCCGAGGAGCTCGATGAAGATGTGCTCCCGCGCGCGATGGGTTTGTACATCGCTGGCAATACCCTTGGCGGACTGACCGGGCGTCTTATCCCCACCGGCCTTTTGGAATTTACCGGCTGGCGCGGGGCGCTGCTGGGCGCCGCGGCGGTCTCCGCGTTCTTCGCGGTGCTGTTTATTATCCTGCTGCCCAAACAACGCAACTTCCAGCCAAAGCAGCTGCGCTTTAAATCTGAGATTCGCGCGATGGTCAATCACTGGCGCAATACCCAGACCGGCCTGCTGTTTGTATTCGCTTTCTTGGGGATGGGCGCGTTCGTGTCCATGTATAACTTCATCACGTTCCGCCTCATCGACCGCTTCGGCCTGCCTGTCACCCTGGCTGGCCTGGTGTTTTTGATGTACCTTGCCGGCACCTGGTCCTCCGCGCGCGTGGGTACCATTATCAACCACTACGGCCACGGCAAAACCTTCATCGGTTCTATCCTGCTCTACGCGCTCGGCGTCGTCATGACGCTCGGCCCCCTACCCGTGCTGCTCGCGGGCATGTTCATCTTCACCGCCGGTTTCTTCGCGGCGCACTCCACGGCATCCGGCTGGGTCGGGCAAGCAGCCCACAAAGACCGCGCCGAAGCATCCAGCATGTACCTGTTTTGCTACTACGCCGGTTCGTCCATCATCGGCGCTATCTCCGGTCTGGTCTTTGAATCCACCAACTGGGCCGGGTTCATCGGCTACATCTCGTGTTTCACCGTCGCCGTGCTGGTCATCGGGCTGTGGCTGCACAAGACCACCACCCGCCAGGCCGCCGAAGCAGCTGCCGTCGCCGCCTAACTTCCTAATTGCCTAAATGCCTAGGCATTTAGGCAATTAGCCGCGGCACATTCGGCGCATTATCGCTCATCCACTCGCGCACGGCCAAGGTGGCCTGCACATCATCGGCGTTATAGGTCAGCAGCATCTCCCGCGCTGTCAGCGCCGCCGCATCCATGCCGATGGCAACCCGGCGCGCGTTGACGGATTCCTCGCCGTCGAAATCGCCCTGCTCCCAATGAAAGCCTGCTTGTGGCGCAACGGTCTTCAAGCTCAGCCCGAATGGTCCCACAAAGTTGGCTTTGACGTGGGCGAACATGTCCACCCATTCGCCGGAGTTGATAAACGCGTCAACTTCTTCCACCGACGGCACCCCAGGGGTGTGCGCGTGGAAACGCTGCGCGGACATGCGCATCCAGTGATTTTCTCCGTGCGCGGAATAGCAGTAGGCAGCAAAAGTCTTACCCGCCGCATGGGCACTATCGCGTTGTTCTATCAGCCAAGTCCAGAACTCAGCGAAGTTGCGCGCCTCCGCTTTGGAGCCCAGCATTTCCCAGGTGACAAAGTCGTAGTAGGTGCCGTCCATCCACGCGCCCCACAGGTAGGCGCCCTGGTCCATGTAAGCTTCCATGTCCACATCAATTTCCACGTCAGCGCGCGGCACTGTGATATCGCCGTGCGCGAGCAGCACTATTCCGTCGCGCCACGCGGCGGCCAACTGCGAGGGGGTGCCCAAGGAGGCATCGATGAGCCCTTGCACTGTGTCAATGCCACGCTCGCGATAAGGCCGCGCGCGGTCACCGGGCAGAAACAGGCTGATTTCATCCATGGCTTCAAGCTCAGGCTTGCACAATGACCAAAAGCGGCAGCTCGCGCACTCTTTCACCCGCCGCGGCTGGGTGGGCAGGTTCTCCGGCTCCACGGCTTCCAGCGCCGCGTCCAATGCCGGCTGGTAGGTTGCGGTTTCGGTATAAAAAGCCAGGTTTCTATCCTGGCCAATCAGCACGCCACGGCCAGAATTCAATCCGAGCTCTTCCAGCGCCCGCGCGGCCATCGCCAAGTGGTAGCCGTCCAGCACGTGGTGCCGCGGCTTATACCCCAGCTCCAACGGCTCGCTCAGTCCCAGGCGGTGGGTGGGCACGCCGAGGGTCTTCGCCTTGTCATGTTTGCGCGCCACGCGGTGGGTGGAGACCATCACCGGAGTGTAAGAGCCACTGCTTGCCGATGCCCCCTCCCGCACCAACATATCCACGCCCACCAGCCATTTCTCATTCGCGAATACTGCGCCAGTGATATGCGTGGCACCCGTTGCAAGGGCTTCGAGGGTTTCTAAAGAGCGCAACCACGGGTCTTCCGCCGGAATAGGGCCAAGGTCAATGCGGCGGAAAGGTGTGCGGCGGGAATCGGATTTGCGGGGAAAGTTCTCCCACACCGCATTGCGTGCGGCGTCATAACGGTCAGCGCGCGCCTGAGCTGCTTCGGTGCGTGGGACTTCGGGGTGGGTGTGGCGCTGGACGAGCCTATATCGGCAGCCCACAAGATCTGACGCACGCACCTGATTTTCCACTCTGATGAGCATAACGCAGTCATCAAGGTAATGTTGAATACAGTATTTACTGCACTTGATGAACAAAAGAAATGAACGGATCTAATCGATGAGCATTTTGAAGAAATTTCGCAAGTCACGCCGCGCCGC
Organism: Corynebacterium casei; assembly: GCA_030535535.1. Taxonomy (GTDB): domain Bacteria; phylum Actinomycetota; class Actinomycetes; order Mycobacteriales; family Mycobacteriaceae; genus Corynebacterium; species Corynebacterium casei_A. The sequence continues at coordinate 8,996 of JAUNRU010000029.1, read as the reverse complement.
AAAGGCTGAGTTCAAGGCTGCAAAAACCAAAGCAAAAGCCGAGGTCAAGTCCGCTGATAAGGCACGCAAGCGTCAGCAGAAGCTGCTGTCGAAGCAGGAGAAGCAGCTGATCAAGTCAGAGGAGAAGGGCTTGAAGCAGCGCCGTAAGCATGAGCTGAAGGTGGCGAAGAACGAGCTGGAGAAGTTGCGTGCCGGCCGCTTTAACACCGACAACGTCAAGCGCTACGCCGGTGCCGCGCGCACCGCAGCACCATTGCTTCTGCCTTTGGTCTACCGCGCGATTGTCACCGGCCGTCAGCAGCTGGAAGAGCGCCGCGCTAAGAAGGCCGGTGTCACCACCGACCAGCTCGCGTCCTTCGCGGGCCACGGCGCATCCATCAAGGCTCGCACCCAGGGCATCCGCAACACCGTCGATGAGAACTCTTCGCTGCCTGCCGGTTTCAAGCGCGACATCAAAGAACGCCTCGATGACCTCGACGCCGCAGTAGACAACGCCGAGCTGATGACCCCGCAGCAGCGCCGCCGCGCCCACGGTTCCATCAACCGCGACATCGACCTGGTCACCCAGGAAATCCAGGACCGCATCACCAAAGGCTAAATCCGGCAAAGCCTGATTTAGCGAAGGTCCATTGACCCAAATTTAGCGGGAAGTTCGAGGCCAGACTTAGCGGGAGACCGCGAAGCTAGAACTAGCTAAAACGAGAAATGACCTTGTGAGAATTACTCTCCAAGGTCATTTCTTTTGCTGCTAAAGCACACCTTGTTCGCGGGCAGCCGCGACGGCTGAGGTGCGGGAACGTACGCCGAGTTTGTCATAAATGTGGACCAGGTGTGACTTGACGGTTGCCTCGGACAGCATGAGCTCTTGGCCGATTTCGCGGTTGGAGGAACCGCCTGCTACCAGCTGCAGCACTTCCAGCTCACGCGGGGTGAGGGAAGAGCGCGGGGTGCGCACACGAGTCATCAAACGGTCGGCGACCATGGAGGACAATGCGGAATCGCCTTCGGCTGCGGAACGGACCGCGTTGGTTAGCTCTAACGGCGGGGCGTCCTTGAGCAGGTAGCCCACAGCACCAGCTTCGATGGCGCCGAGAATATCAGCGTCGGTGTCATAGTTGGTCACCACAAGAACTTTCGGCGGATTATCCATCGCCTGACGGATCCGTTTCGTGGCTTCAGCGCCACCCATGACACGAGTTCCCTCAATACCGGCACCAAAGCGCAGGTCCATCAAGATGACGTCAATTCCGCCTGCTTGGGCTGCAGAAATAGCAGCTTCTGCTGTGGCAACCTCGCCGACCACCTCAATGTCCTGGGCTTCTTCCAAAATCGCGCGAAGTCCAAGACGAACGATTTCGTGGTCATCAGCTAGCAAGACGCGAATCACTTCATCACTCCTTTTTGCTACGTGTAGTCCACCAAAAGTTTAATGTGCACTAGTTGTTAAGGGTACACTAACGCTGACTGCGGTTCCGTGTCCTGGGGTCGATTCAATAACTACTTCCCCACCGACTTCTTCCGCGCGGCGCTTCATTGCCGCCAAGCCGATATGCCCCAGACCAGCCGGGCGGGATTGCACGGCCGCGAGATCGAAACCATCGCCGTTATCCACTACGTCCACGCGCACACCTTTGTCTTCGTAGGTCACGGTGATTCGCGCTCGTGTGGCATTCGCGTGCTTTGCCACGTTGCCCACGGCTCCTTGGGCGATGCGCAGCAAGACGGCTTCAAGTTTCATCGGCAGCTGATGCACCATGCCGTCAGAATCCACCTCAATGTCTAGCTCACCCGCTGCGGCAAAGCCTTCTGACATGCGCTCCAGCGCACCCACCAGCGAGGTTTGTGACAATGCGACAGGTTGCAGCGCCGCAATCATCGCGCGCGCCTCCTGCAAATTATCCGCCGCCGTGTGCCGCGCTAGGTCAATGCGCTCCCGCGCTTTGTCCACATTGCCGGCGCCACCATTGGGATCCAGGTCCCGATTCGCCGCATGCAAGAGCATCTGAATAGAAGACAGCCCTTGCGCGAGCGTGTCATGGATTTCATGGGCAATACGCTGGCGCTCCCCCGCAACACCCGCAGCACGTTCAGTCTCTGCTAGCTGCTGCCGGGTTTCCATCAGCTCCCGAATCAGCGCCGCGCGCTCCATATTGATGGCGTGCAGGCGGTCAAAAGCGTAGAAGATAGCTACCGTCACCAGCGCGGAGACCACCGGGCCCATGACGCCGCCAAAGGTCAGCCCCTGCGGGAACTGAATGCCCACGGAGACCGCCGTGCCGAAGATGACGGCAATAACACCCCACACCATGCCCAGCACGCGCAGGTAGAAGAAAAACAACACAAAGAGCAGGTAGATACCGGCGGGCGCGACCAGAATGTCAACAATCCACACCACCGTCAGCGCCGCGAGCCACACCAGTTTCAGCGCGTAGCTCATGCGGTCCATGTAGAAACTGCCCACAAAATACAGGGCGGCAAACACCGACAACAGCACGAGGTTAAATGCCGCTGCGGCAAGGCTCATGCGCACCGACATCAAAATCGCGACCACCAAAATAGTCGCGGTGAGGATGTGGATGCCATTGCGCATGACATCGGCGCCCTCGGAAGATTCTAAGGATTCTAGCTCGCGCTGATCTAGACTTTTGCTCATGTCTTTGAGCCTACTTCCCCGCGCAATATCCCTGGTAGTTGCCGCGGGAATTCTCACAGCCTGCACGCCGCAGCCAGAGCAAGAACAGCTTGCCGATGTCTCCACCACGTCCGCATCCCCCGACGGTTCAGCTTCGGAATCCGTAGATGCAAGCGCCGTCCCCGTGGATACCGTCCCCCATGTGGAACGCGGCACAAATGAGGCATGCCCTTACCTGGACACCCAGTTCGTGACTGATACCAATGGCCAGCGCATGACCGATCAAGGCGTTGACCATAGCTTTGACACCCCAGCGTGTGCCTTTTATTCCTACCCGGAGGAGCCACAAGCGGTGGTGATGGTGCGCCACATGGGCAGTTTCGATGAGGTCATGCAGGTCGTGGATTTCGCAGCGCCTATCGATTCCACCTCGCCCGCCGAATTCTCCACCGACACCGGCGCCTGGTCCGGCGGACGCGGACCGGTGACTGCTTCGCCCACCGGAGCGGGAAGCGTGTACGCCGTGGGCAAAGACTCCACCGCGGTTGTGGTGTGGAGCAACCAAGAACAATCCGTCAAGGCTGAAACGCTCGCGCACCAAGTCATCGCCAACCTCGGGCTCTAAGTCGCAGGTGTGCTGCTGCGACGTTAAACGGCAACGCAGCTATATGGCGACGTCGTTATAGGGCATCATCAGCGAGACCTGCGGGAAGACATCTTCCATGAGAAGGAAGAACACGCCCATCGCAATCGCGAGCGCCAACAGCAGCTTCACCGGCGTTGGGCCGGGCAACAGATTCCACAGTGCTTTATACATATCCTGCTCCTAAGCCGTTTCTTCTAGTGCCGCGGGGCGCTGGCCGGAACCATCGCTGCTAGATTTCGGGAGGTTTTCTACTTCCATCGCGTGTACAATCATGCGCTCCGCATTTGAGAACTGTGGGTGGCACGTGGTCAGGGTGATGATTCCTTCGGTCGCGGGGGCATCGGTAAGCGAAGGCACTGCGGCGAGCACCCCAACATCACCTGGGACCGTAATGTGCCGACCCTGCACCCCGGAATACTCCCCGGCCAGCTTTGCCTGCTGCTCCATGCTCAAACAATCCGCCGGCTGCCCATCAATCGGCAACACGCGGTAGGTCACCCAATTCGTGGCGGTCTCCACGACGATGGCATCACAGGTTTCCAACGCCCCTAAATCATTAAAAGGCGCGCCCTTGCCCACCCGGTGCCCGGCGACCGCGAAATTGCCCACCTCACCTGGCATCTGTGTGTCCTCATAATGGCCCGGGCCGCGCAGCAGATCACTTTCATCCGTGCCCTCAATGATCGCGAACTTAAAATCCGGACCAAATGCCGGAATGTACATCCGGGCAAACGCCTCACCCAATTCCGGCGTCAGATTCTGCCGGGGATTCTTCCACTGCTCATCCAGCTCCTGCTGCGCCTGATCCTGCAGCTTCCCCGATTCCACATTCGTCCAAAATGCTTCATAAAACGCAAAAAGCAACAGCACAACGCCGGCTGTTAAAAACAGCTCACCCAAGACTTGGGCAATGCTGATGCGGGGCTTCTTCATGTCAGAAATTATAGTGTGCTTAGAAGCCCACGCAGAAAGGCAGAAATGTTCGATATCTTTGTGTACCCAGTTTCCGGAATTATGAAGCTGTGGCACCTGCTCACGCACAATTTCTTTGAAGAACAAACTGCGTGGCTAATGTCCATTGTGCTGCTAGTTCTCACCGTCCGCTCGCTCATTGCGCCACTGACGTGGTACTCCGTGCGCAGCGGACGCATCGCCGCGCTGCTGCGGCCTGCCAAGGCCGCAATGCCACCTGCTACTACCCCCGAGGAGTACCAGGCCAACAAAGATGCTGTCGATGCCCTGCACAAAGAGCACAACTTCAACCCCGCCGTGGGCTGTCTCCCGCCGCTGATCATGCTGCCGGTCTTCATCGGCCTCTACCAAGTAGTGCTGCGCATGGCCCGGCCGACTTTCGAAGGCCGCATTGGCTTCATCTCCGCCGAAGAAGTCCAATCCTTCCGTGAGACCACCCTCAACGGCGTGCCCATCCCGGCGTTTATCTCCATGCCTGAGTCCTGGGCCACCGACCTGGCCGTGGACCCAGCCCTCGTGCGGGAGAAGGCTCTGCCCTGGCTGATTCTGGCCATCTCATTCACAGTCATCAACATGTGCATCTCCACCACGCGCATGTTCTGGACCACGAATTTCAACACCAAGCTCTCACGCCGCATCTTCATCTTCTCGCTGGTGTTCATCGTGCTCATCCCACTGCTGCTGGGCTACATCGCATTCCACGGACCAATCCCACTGGCGGTCATCTTCTACTGGTTCTGCACCAACCTCTACACCCTCACATTGACCATCATCTGCCAAATCGTGCTGGCCAAGAAGTACCCACTCAGCGAAGAAGTCCACGAAATGCGCCGCAAGTCCATCGCGGATTTCAGGGATTACCGCAAGCTCAGTTCCAGCGAGAAGAAAGAGCTTCAGGCAAACGCCAAGGCTGACAAGAAGCAGGAAGCAGAGATCCGCCGCGAGGCGTCCAAGATCCGTGTTGCCAAGCGCAGGGCCGAGCTGCAGGCAAAAAGAAACTCAGGCACTAAGCCTGAGGAGAAGAAACAAGACCCTAAAGAAGACTCTGCAAAGGATTCAGCTGAGGAATCCGAAGACTAGATGGAGTAATCCGCTGGCGGTTCAGACAGCATCTGTACTGCCAGGCCGCGTGCGGTGTGTAGCGGGCCAATCCCGCGCATCAAGCGGGCACCAGACATGCCGCCGTCCAAGAAGATGAGCAACTGGTCTGCCTGGCTATCTGATGGGTAGCCGTTAATCTCATTGAGCAGTTCCGTCATGGTGGCATGCATCCATCGACGATGCTCCAAACAGGCCGCAACAATCCCGCGCTCCGCATCTGACTCCGGACGTGGATACTCACCAGCAGCGTTGAGGAAGTGCGAGCCGCGGAATTCCTTACCGGGCTCCTCATCAATAGCCATGTCAAAGAAAGCCAAAATCTTGCCCTGCGGGTCACTGACTTCAGCGGTACGCTGCGCCCATGCCTCACGGTATTGCTCATCCAAGGTTTCTACATAAGCAATAACCAACGCGTCTTTAGAGCCGAACAAAGAATACAGTGACGCCTTCGCCACATCAGCTTCGCGCAAAATACGGTCAATACCGATAACGCGAATGCCTTCAGTGGTAAAAAGATTGGTCGCAGATGCCAACAGTCGATGACGTGGACTCGGGCGGTTGCGGCGCGACTTCTTCTGGGTCACTGTGACATCCTTTCTTCGGTAGCCTGGCTGCAGACACAACTAAACCGGTTCATCTACACAATATAGACAAACCGGTTTGTTCGCTACTCACGGGGTGAATAATTATTCACCCGGAAAGGCGTCTAACTCTACTTATTCCTAGTTCTTCTTAGTTCGCGGACTTGGAGCGAATGGCGCCCACAATCCACAGAAGCAGACAAGCGCCAAGGACAGCGGTGAACAGCGTCCAGATCCAGCCGCCGCTACCCAAGCCTACGAGCGAGAGCAGCCAGCCGCCGAGAATACCGCCGACGATACCTACGATGATGTTTGTTAGAAGACCGTGGTCACGCTTCATGATCTTTTCTGCCAAGAAGCCGGCGATTGCGCCAATGATAATCCAGCCGATAATACCCATGAGTTATTCCTCCTCGCGGGCTGAAACAGCCACATCATTTTTTGTGTGAGACTACAGTTTCAGCTCAAATCTATTCTGTGGTTCTTTATAAATCGGGTCTGGCCCATTGCCTTCATGTTTCGAAGTCAAAAGGCTCTGTGCTCCATTGTGCCACTTAAACCCCGGGTGGTAAACGCGGAGAGGCAGATTGTTTGTGAACTGTAATAAAACTTCTAAAGGTTCCAACCGCTTTACTCAGCGGTTGGAACCTTTAATCTATCTGGGAGTTCTAGCCTTCGGCTGCCTCTTCATCACCGATGTAGGACTCTGGACGAACCACCATCAGCGGGCAAGGAGAGGACTGCAGCAGTGCACGCGAGGTCGAGCCAAGCAGCATGCCGCGGAAGCCACCACGGCCGTGAGAGCCGACAACCAGCAGCTGTGCACCAGCCGCCGCATCAGTCAGGGCACGTACCGGACGGTCACGCGCGATAATACGGGTTACTTTGACCTCTGGGTACTCATTTTCAAAGGACTCCAGACGCCCGGAGAGCAACTCGCCCTGTTCCCGCTCAATCTCAGACCATTCAACCTGCGCTGCCGCGAGACCTGCTAGGGAAGTCTGTGCCTGCATGTCCATCCAGGTGTGGATAGCCACGAGCTCAGCTCCGCGTGCCTGTGCTTCACGGAATGCGTAGGAGGTTGCCTTCTGGGAAACCTCCGAACCGTCAACACCAACCACGACCGGACCATACTTGTTGGTCTCGGTCACCGCGTTATTGTCACGAACAACAACCACTGGGCAGTGCGCGTGGGATACAACGTTGGCGGAGACAGAACCCATGACCATGCCGGACAGTCCACCCATACCGCGGGAGCCCATGACAATCATGGTGACGTCGTGCGACATCTCCAACAGCATGTCAATTGGGGAACCCTCAGCGATGGTGTGACCAATCTTCAGGTCTGGGAAAGCCTCGTGTGCAATAACGCGAGCTTCCTCAATGCGACCTGCGGTCTCATTCTGGAGGTCTTCGTAGAGTTCTTTTGGTGGAACCATTCCCTCCGCGTAGAGGAACTGCGGCATGGTGTAGCTGGATGCAATCCGCAATGGGATTCCACGCTTGGTTGCGGTATTCGCTGCCCACAGGACGGCGTTCTTTGAGGCTTCCGACCCGTCTACTGCTACAACAACGATGTCTTCTTTTGCCATGATGTTCCCTTCCTCAGTTTCAGCCAGTAAACGGCGATTCCGCACTGGTCAGGTGAAAATCTACGGGGATGAAATGATTTCATTTCCTACAGTTAAGTATAGCTGCTTATTACCTTTTGAGCAGGTTGTTATACCCTATTCAGAGGGCAAAATACGTAAACTGCAGTCGTAATGGCTATTTAGTTGCTGCTTGAATCGCTTCGGCGGCATCTTTGCTGTTGTCGATAACTGCACCATCCGCGTTGGATGGGTAGAGCAGCATGTAGAGGAATTCGCCTGCTTTCGCGAGCTGGGCGCCGATGCCCTCAGAAGAGAATTGAATTGCTGGTTCAAGGAGTGCATTAAAATCCATGGGAAATAGACTATCGCATCAGCGTAAGGGCTACAGCCCCCTCCCCATTAAAGATGGACTCAATCCCACCCGAGTGCGGGTACCGGCAGAGGTTGCGCCCATTAGGGCGTTCGATTTCCTCATGGAAGTCATCCAAACTCAACGGCACCGTCACCCTGACGATGATGCGGTGGCCTTGCAGGAGCGTTTCAATAAACGCGAGGTAGTGCTTTTCGATGCCACCCCGATCTACCCCTCCACTGAACTCTCAGCGGAGCAGGACGTTTTCTTCTACCGCACTCCGGCACCAGAGACACCCGTCCCCTATGACATTCCCATTGTCTATGAGGATGCGGACATTCTCGTGGCTGATAAGCCGTCCTTTATGGCCACGATGCCGCGTGCACGCCACATCGTGGAAACAGCAACTGTGAAGCTACGTCGCTCGACCGGAATCGATGACCTCGCGCCAGCGCACCGACTGGACCGCCTGACATCAGGACTTTTGTTGTTTACTAAGCACCGTGAAGTCCGCGGCGCCTATCAAACGCTCTTCGCCCGCCGCGAAGTACAAAAGACCTACAGCGCCATCGCCGACTACAACGACTTCCACACACCAGTGCTCTGGGAATCACGCATGGAGAAGACCCCCGGTGAAATTCAAGGAAGGATTGAACAAGGCGATATCAACGCCATCACCAGCCTGGTGGCAGTCAATCCGCTGACGTCGGATGAGCAACAGGCCATGGAAGACATCCACGGAAAGCAACAACAGCTCGCGCGTTATACCCTCGCCCCCAAGACAGGTAAGACACATCAGCTAAGACTGCACATGTGGGCTGCAGGCGTCCCTATTCTAGGAGACCCTGTCTATCCCATCATTTATCCTGTTGACGCCGAGGACATGAATATCCCAATGCACCTCACCGCCGCGCAGCTGGAATTCATTGACCCCCTCAGCGGCAAACCCCGCGAGTTCCACACCACGTTGACCTTTTAAGGGAACCAGTGACCTCTATATGAGGGCTTTCCCCAACAACCCAAAGGGGCCAAAACGCACAAAAAGGGAAGGCTAGGAAGAACATGATGTTCTTCCTAGCCTTCCTTCTATATTCAATTATTTTATGTTTTATGTCGGCGG
>JAUNRU010000086.1:0-7198 GCA_030535535.1 Corynebacterium casei | reverse complement strand
GCTGCCTGCGCGTAGATAAAGAAGTCGTAGTACTCGATTGTGGTTCCGGCAATCGTCGCAAAAGCTACGCGACGGTCCTTCGCCTTGGTATTAGCGGCCATGAGATTCTCCAATTACTAACCTGCGTATAGAAAGTCATCGACACAGCTAAGCCCCATTTTCGGGAGCTTGCTGTGTACCCCGATATTCAAACACAGAATCTCAAAAACCAAGCCTCGGATTTCGCCTGGAGAGACAGCCAAAACTTTCCGCAGAATTCTGGGAGCTACGCAGTTCTTGGCGAGATAGCCCTTTTCAAGCGAGAACGCCGAAAAATCGCCTGACCGTGCCTTCCTCCGAAATTTAATGGTATTACCATTGGAAATGAATATTAATCACGGAATCTAGACCGCTTAGTACGGATTTTGATGCCAAACGTGAATCTCAAAAAAGCAGTCAGCCTCCCTGGGGTTGTTCTCTTTGAAGCAAGCGCTATTCTAAAGAGTGCGAAGTTGATCTTCATTGAGAGATGAACATCAGCTTGGCCCGCACTGTAGCTACTGGCAGGTGCGGGCCATTTAGCTTCTCCTAGGGAGCTGCATAGATAATCGCCGAGTGCTGCTCCACGTAGGTCACGAATTAGTCCCCCGGTTTCATTCGTGCCCCTCTGTGCAATCTTTAGATCTTGGTGACCTCAAACTGCAGGCGTGGGTGGGCGAAGAACTCTTGGGATTCGATGAGTTGGAGCTCTTCGGTGCCGGCTTCGAAGGTGGTTTGCAGCAGGTCGAAGACGGAGGATGCAGTGCGCGCAAGGGCGACGGAGGCGTCCTTGGTTTCGGTGTAGTGACCGGCAAAGAGCGCGGTGGTCACATCACCGGAGCCGTTGCGCTTGAATGGCAGGTGCGGGGTCTTCACAATGAAGACATCGTCGCCGTCGGCGGCAATCATTTCAATGCTGCCCTCTTCGGTCTCAGGGCGCTGCACGGAAGTCACCAGCACAACGCGTGGGCCCATGGCCTGCGCGGCCTTGATTGCGTCGAGGGTTTCTTCCAGGGTGCCCACCTTTTTACCGGTGAGAAAGCCCAGTTCAAACTGATTTGGGGAGATGATGTCCGCGACTGGAACGACCTTGTCGCGCAGCAGAGGTGGGATTTCATCGGAGACGAAGCAGCCGGACTTCTCATTGCCCATCACAGGATCGCATGCGTAGAGCGCATCAGGGTTGACTTCCTTGATGCGGGTGACGGCATCAACAATCGCGCCGGCGATGTCCGGGCCACCCTGGTAGCCGGAGACAATGGTGTTGATCTTTTCAAAAGCACCGCGGCGGCCAATGCCGTCGATGATGCTGGTGACGTCATCAGCGGATACCAGCGGGCCGCCCCAATCACCGTAACCGGTGTGGTTGGAGAAGTTGACGGTATGCACTGGCCACACCTCATGGCCGATACGCTGCAGCGGGAAGACAGCTGCAGAGTTACCGACATGGCCAAATGAAACGTGCGACTGGATCGACAGGATATTCATGCCCGATATGTTACTCCCGCCACCTTTCATCCTAGAAACTAGCGTGGAGTTAACATTCTTGTAGTTTTGCGTGGCCTAGTCGAAGTCGGTGTCGATTTGCTCGTCCAGGGTTTCGCGGTCGGCTGCCGATGGAAAGGCCTTCGGCCCCGAAGGCTTTGGCTGGAAGGTCAGCCCGCGCTTGGCCAAGGAGTCATACCAGTCGGCGAGTAGTTCATTCTGCAGTGCGAACATCTCTTGTTCCTCAGCTGGGGTGCCGTGGTCATAACCCAGCAAGTGCAGGCAGCCGTGGGTGGTCAGCAGCGCCAGCTCATGCGAGAGCGAGTGCCCGGCGGCTTGGGCTTGGCGCTCAGCAAAAGCTGGGCACAGCACAATATCGCCAAGCATGGCAGGACCAGCATCCGGGGAATCCGGACGCGGGCTCATCGCACCGGGGGTCAGCTCATCCATCGGGAAGCTCATCACATCGGTTGGACCTTCCAGGTCCATCCAGCGCACGTGTAGTTCCTCAATGGTCTCTAGATCCACACACGTCATGGTCAGCTCCACATCAGGGCTGACATCCATCGCGCCTAGGGCGAAGGAGGCGACGTCAATGAGCATTTCCTCATTGACACCGTCGAAACCGGACTCGTTGAAAAATTCGATGCTCATTAATTCATGCCCTTCGCTTGAGCGTCATAGGTGTCATAAGCGCTGACAATCCGGCCCACCAACTGGTGGCGCACAACGTCGCTGGCACGCAGGTCCGCAAAATGCACGTCCTCAATGTTGTTTAAGATATTGCGCACCAGGCGCAGACCAGAAACCTGCCCGCTTGGCAGGTCCACCTGGGAGATATCACCAGTGACCACAATCTTGGAACCAAAACCAAGACGGGTCAGGAACATCTTCATCTGCGCTGCGGTGGTGTTTTGCGCCTCATCCAAGATGACAAACGCATCATTCAACGTGCGGCCACGCATGTACGCCAGCGGTGCTACTTCAATAATGCCGGCGTCCATGAGCTTAGGAATCATTTCTGCTTCCATCATGTCGCGCAGCGCGTCATACAGCGGGCGCAGATAAGGGTCAATCTTGTCATTCAAGGTGCCCGGCAAAAAGCCCAGCTTCTCCCCCGCCTCAACGGCAGGACGGGTCAAAATGATTCGGCTGACCTGCTTATTCTGCAGAGCCTGCACAGCTTTCGCCACAGCCAGGTAGGTCTTACCGGTACCAGCGGGGCCAATGCCAAAGACAATCGTGTTGTCATCAATAGCTTGCACATATTCGGTCTGACCCACGGTCTTTGGGCGCACACGCTTACCGCGACGCGAGACAATATCCGCAGATAGCGCCTGGGATACGCTCTCCGGCGCATCCACGGCAATCATGTCAATGGTGTGCTTGACCGTATCGGGAGTTACCGCATGGCCGCGGCGCGCAATGGCTTCGAGTTCTTCCAAAGCCTTCTTTGCGCGCGCTACTTCAAAGTCCGGTCCGGTAACCGTGACGGTGTTGCCACGGGCAAACAGGTCCGCGTCCAAGAGGTTGTTGAGCACGCGAAGGTTGTCATCAGCCGGTCCCAGCACAGAGCTGGTGTAGGCAGAGTCCACGTCAAACTTCTTTGTAATGATAGCCACGTTGTTCAATCTACCAGCGCTCCTTACCATCGATTTGTGCGTACCCCGATGGCGGCCAAAGCCACCATGCCTGCCGATGCCGTCCGCAGAACCTCTGGACCTAACTTCACCGGGTGAGCGCCGGCTGCTTTCAGTGCGTCGAGTTCATCTGCACCGATGCCGCCCTCGGGCCCGATGAGAAGTACCACATCACCTGCTAGCTCAACGTCTTTAATAGAATCCATCGCGTCTTCATGCAAAACATAAACCAGCGGTGTGGCGTCAAAGCTGTCTTCTTGTTGCAGGTAATGCACCAGCTGCGGGGTGGTCAGCGGGCCGGAAACATGTGGGATGCGGCTGCGGCGGGATTGCTTGGCGGCGGATTCCGCCTGCGCTTGCCACTTCTGCAGCGCCTTGGGTGCTTTCTTGGCGTCCCACTTAGCGATGCACCTGTCGGACTGCCACGCTATGAACTCATCGGCACCGGCCTGAGTGGCCAGGTCAATGGCAAGTTCGGAGCGCTCTGACTTTGGAATCGCCTGCACCACTGTCACCCGCGGATTCGGAGCCGGGGTTTGTCCCACAGTATCCACGCGGACAATCAGTTCATCTTTGCCGGCGGTCTCCTGCACAGTCGCTTCGACGTACAGCCCCTCATGCTCCCGGGAATATGCCTCAGCGTTTTCCCCTGGGGAGTGAATCAGCAGGACTTGCTCGCCCGGCGCGATGCGCTTGACGGTCACCGCGTGCCGGCCTTCGGGGCCGGTTAAGGAGATGACATCGCCTGCGGCTACGCCGGCAAGGTTCGGGTTTAGAAACGCAGGCAAAGACATAGGTTAACTCCTCGCTTCACTCGTCGTTAACGACGGAATTTATCACGGAGGCGGTCGAAGAAGCCTTCGCCGTCGTTGTCATCGGCAGACTGCACCTTGGTGGCTTCTTCGCGCTTGTCGCGGATCTGCTCCAGCATTTCCTTGGTCTTCTTGTCCAAGTTGGTGGGAACCACAACATCGACGTGTGCATAAAGCTTGCCGTGGCCATCGGTGCGCAGGCGTGGCATGCCCTTGCCGTCGAGCTCGATGGCTTCACCTGGCTGGGTGCCTGGCTCGATATCGATGTCGAAGGTTTCGCCGTCGAGGTGCTCGATGGGGAATGAGGTACCAAGGGCGGCGTCGACCATCGGCACGCGTACGGAGACGTGCAAATCATCGGCGTCGCGTTCAAAGACGGGGTGCTTTTGGGTGTGTACCTCAACATAGAGGTCACCGGCTGGGCCACCACCGTGACCAACTTCGCCCTGGTCTGCCATGCGGATGCGCATGCCATCACCAATACCCGCTGGGATATTGACCGTCAGATCGCGGCGCTTCTTTACACGGCCATCGCCGCCACAGTGGTTGCAAGGATCGGTGATAACTTCACCGAAGCCTTGACACTGTGGACAAGGACGTGACGTCATCACGTTGCCAAGGAAAGAGCGCTGTACTTCTTGGATTTCACCAGCGCCGCCACAACCATTACAGGTCACTGGCTTCGCCTTGGATGCAGAACCGGAGCCGGAGCAGCGATCACACAACACCGCGGTATCCACGGTGACGGTCTTGCGCATACCGGCATAAGCCTCTTCCAAAGTAATGCCGGTGCGCAGCAGCGCATCATTGCCCGGCTGCACGCGCGAGCGTGGGCCACGGCCCTGGCCGCCGCCGGCACCACCGAAGAACTCAGCGAAGATATCGCCCAGGCCACCGCCGCCGAAGCCACCACCGTAGCCGCCGGCGCCACCGCCCTGCTGCTCCATTGGGTCTGAGCCCATGTCTACTACGCGGCGCTTCTGCGGATCCAGAAGAACTTCCTGAGCTAAAGATGCCTCGCGGAACTTCTCCGCCGCTTCTTCATCGCCAGGATTAACATCTGGGTGGTACTTACGCGCCAGCTTGCGGTAAGCCTTCTTAATTTCCTGATCGGAAGCGTTGGATTCCACGCCTAAGATGCCGTAGTAGTCACGAGCCATGGGGAGATTAATTTCCTTTTCTTTGTTAATAAGTGGTTATTAAAATTGCGCGCTGAACACTTTACATTTACTCATGTCCGAGGATATCGCTGACATAGTGTGCAACGGCAGAGACCCGGGACATTGTTCCTGAATAGTCCATGAATGTGGGGCCCACCACGCCGAGACCACCAAGGATTTCACCTTCGGTGCCATAAGCGGTGGTGACCACGGAGGCTTGGCGCAGCTGATCATCATCATGTTCTTCACCAATAACCACGGAGATGTTGCCCACCTCAGGCACACGCGTGAGCAGATTGAGCACCACGACTTGTTCTTCGAGTGCTTCCAAGATCCCGGACAGGTCAATGCCGCGACCTGGGAAAGAGTTGCGCGTCAGGTTTGGCGTGCCGGCCAGAAGGTAGCGCTCTGCTGGATATTCCACCAGGGTCTCTACCAATACTGTCGCGGCTTTACGAAGGTGCGGGCGGATATCCAGCGGCGCGGATTCCTCGAGTTCACTGAGATGCGCGGTCGCTGCAGACAGTGTCTTGCCGGCCAGAGCGTTATTGATAATGTCGCGCAGGCGCAGAACATCTTCGGGTTCAATGACTGCATCAAGTTCCACGTTGCGTTGTTCCACGCGTCCGGTATCAGTAATAACAACCAGCAACAGACGCACAGGCGACAGTGCTACTACTTCACAGTGCTTGACGGTGGACACCCGTAGGTTTGGCATCTGCACCACTGCGGCGGAGTTGGTTACTTGCGCCAGCATGCGCGCGGCCCGATGCAACACGTCTTGCAAGTCCACACCACCTTCGAGGAAGGTCAGCATAGCTTTGCGCTCAGGCCGCGACAGTGGCTTGAGATCATGAAGTGAATCCACGAAGACGCGATAGCCCTTCTCCGTGGGGATGCGCCCGGATGATGCATGCGGTTGGGTAATAAGTCCTTCAGATTCCAGCACCGCCATGTCATTGCGGATAGTCGCTGAAGAAACCCCTAATTGGTAGCGCTCTAGCAGCGCCTTGGAACCAACAGGTTCCTGCGAGGAGATAAAGCCTGCAACGATAGCGCGCAGGACCTCTTTACGCCTGGCGTCTGTGATACTCGACATTTAGCACTCGCCTCCTTCGAATGCTAAATCTTACCCCACCACCATATCGCTTGCGAACTTCCAAGTTCCCCAGAGCTAAAACAACTTTTAGTTGTCTTTAGCTCTAGCTCTCCTCGGCCAGGAGCAGGTCGGTGATGATGCCATCGGCAAGCAAGCGGCCGGAGCGGGTGACGTGCAAGCTGGTGTCATCGGCGAGCAAACCGCGATCAATGAACCCATCGATCATCGGCTGCGCCTTATCAGAGAGCAAGGTGCGGTCAATGCCTTCGCGCAGGCGCAGGCCCAGCATGATCTTTTCCATGTGGTGCTCGGAATCCGTCAGCGTTTCCGTATCCGCGATGGGCAGCTCATCCTCGCCCACCATGTTGATGTAGCGGCCCGGCAACTTCACGTTGTAGAAACGCTGGTCACCCAAGTGCGAGTGCGCACCGGGGCCGGCGCCCCACCAATCGTGATCGCGCCAGTAGATCATGTTGTGGCGACACTCCCCGCCTTCCTTGGCCCAGTTGGATACCTCATACCAGCCAAAACCGGCGTTATCGAGGGTATCCGCGATGATGTCATAACGCCGGGCCATAGTGTCCTGGTCCGGCATGGGAAGCTCACCCTTTTTCACCTTGCGCGCCATGCGCGTGCCATCTTCAACAATGAGCGAATAGGCGCTGATGTGATCCACACCCGTCTCTAGTGCCAAGTCCAGGGTGCGGCGGACATCATCATCTGTCTCCGTCGGCGTTGCATAGATCATGTCCAAGTTGACGTGCTCAAAGCCCGCCGCCTTGGCCTCTTTTGCCGCGGCGAATGGACGGCCCGGGGTGTGCGCGCGTTCCAAAACCTGCAAGACGTGGGAGGCCGCGGACTGCATCCCCAGGCTCACACGGGTAAACCCAGCGTCCTTGATTTGAGCGAAGAATTCCGGCGAAGTGGACTCCGGATTGGACTCCGTGGTGATTTCCGCGCCTTCCGAAATCCCGAAGGTATTGC
>JAUNRU010000028.1:21303-29741 GCA_030535535.1 Corynebacterium casei | reverse complement strand
TCGGGAACCTTCCGGGATAAGGCTGAGTCCAATGTAGTTAAGGAAGCACGGTAGGGGGTTTGACCGCAGCTTCCGATGGACACATAACGCACACTCACAACCCACAAGAAGGGGCTAGACCAATGAGCCAAATGTTTAAGACCGAAGCAGAAGTGATGGTCGCGACCGCAGGCCGCGTCGACAACACCAATGATGAAGTATCCGCTGAACTGACCCGCCTGCAGGGCGTGGTGGACCAGGTTCGCGCCAGCTGGACAGGTTCCGCGCAGGTGTCCTTTGACAACCTGATGAACCGCTATGACGCATCCTCGCAGCAGCTGCAGGAAGCACTACTTTCCATCAGCGAAAACATCCGAGCGAATGCTCGCAACTTCGATAATGTCGAGGCGCAGAACCAAGACGCGTTCAACAACGTCGGCGGCGGACTCGCCCTCTAATTCGCACACCAATTCATACCTCTATATATAAGGACACGAAGGAATAGTCACCATGAGCGAAATCAAGTACCAATTCGGCGCCATCTCCAACGCCGCCGCTGACATCAACTCCACCTCTTCACGCATCAACGGTCTGCTCGATGATCTCAAGGGCGTCATCGCGCCGATGGCAGCAACTTGGGAGGGCGAATCCGCCGCAGCATACAACGAAGCACAGGCCAAGTGGGACAAGGCAGCAGCTGAGCTCAACACCGTGCTGGCAACCATCTCCAACACCGTTTCCCAGTCCAACGACCGCATGAGTGACGTCAACCGTCGCGCCGCAGCAAGCTGGGGATAATTGAATTCATTAATCATTCATTTAGATATGAACTAATGTCCCAGGCGGGATAAGACACACCAGGTGCGCAGGCAAGATTGCGCTTTTCGATGCATGGGCTTTGCATCGGCGAGCAATGCAATATTGCGCACCTGGTGTGTTTTGGTTTTCGGGGTATCAGCCATTATGCTAGATACCCTGTGTGCTTTGTCGGGCTTGGTTCGACGCACTGTCTGCAGGTCTCCACCGGCCGCTGCATGACAATGTATGGGCACGTAGCGCTGGCCGGCAGCCCCCAGAGACAACTCCAAGGAGTCATTTTGTCTACTTTCCACCCAAAGAGCGGTGACATTACCCGTAAGTGGTACGTCATCGACGCCACTGATGTGGTTCTGGGCAAGCTTGCTTCCACCGTGGCAGACCTGCTGCGCGGCAAGCACAAGCCCCAGTTCGCACCAAACGTTGACTGTGGTGACCACGTCATCATCATCAACGCTGAAAAGATTCACATTTCTTCCAACAAGCGCGACCGCGAAATGCGTTACCGCCACTCCGGTTACCCGGGTGGCCTGCGCACCATGACCCTGGGCCAGTCCCTGGATGCTAACCCAGCGCGCGTTATCGAAGAAGCTGTTACCGGCATGATGCCACACAACAAGCTTTCGAGCTCCTCTGCTAAGAAGCTTCATGTCTTCAACGGCGCAGAGCACCCATACGCCGGCCAGAAGCCGGAGACCTTCGAGTTTAAGCAGGTGGCACAGTAATGGCTGATAACGAAAACTTCGAGAACAACGTAGCTGACGCTGCTGACATCGCTGCAGCAGCTGCCGCTACCGAAGAGTTCACCAACACCATTGGTGATTCCATTGCTCCAGAGGCATCCGCAGAGACCGAAGCTGAAGCTCCAGTCCTGCACGAGGGCCCAATCCAGACCGTTGGTCGTCGTAAGCGCGCAATTGCTCGCGTACGCATGATCGCTGGTTCCGGTGAGATCACCGTTAACGGTCGCACCCTGGACAACTACTTCCCGAACAAGCTTCACCAGCAGGACGTTCTCCTGCCATTGACCTTGCTTGATCGTGAAGGCCAGTTCGACATCAAGGTTTCCGTCAACGGCGGTGGCCCAACCGGTCAGTCCGGCGCTTTGCGTCTGGCTATTGCCCGTGCACTGAACGTCTACAACCCAGCTGACCGCGCAGCCCTGAAGAAGGCTGGTCTGCTGACCCGTGACGCACGTGCAGTTGAGCGTAAGAAGGCTGGTCTGCACAAGGCACGTCGTGCTCCGCAGTACTCCAAGCGTTAATCTTCGCTTTTTGCTTCATTCCCGTCGCACTCTCCTTGTGGAAGTCGCGGCGGGTTTGTTCGTTTTCGGGGTTCGATAGTTTTCCCGCCCCGAGTCAGCGAAGCAGGCACCGAACGTGCATAATCTATTGTTATGACTCGACTTTTTGGAACTGATGGCGTCCGTGGCCTGGCAAACAAGAAACTCACCCCGATTCTGGCGTTGAAGCTGGGACAAGCAGCGGCGGAAGTGCTGACTGCGGACCGTGAATCCTATGAACTTCGACCAACGGCGGTGATTGGCCGGGATCCTCGCGTCTCTGGTGAGATGCTGGATGCTGCTATCGCTTCTGGTTTGGCGTCGCGCGGTGTGGATGTTGTACGGGTTGGTGTGTTGCCGACGCCGGCTATCGCTTTTCTTACCGATGACTACGGTGCGGACCTTGGCGTCATGATTTCCGCCTCGCACAACCCGATGCCGGATAATGGCATCAAGTTCTTTACCGCCGGTGGACGGAAGCTGCCAGATTCTATCGAGGATCAGATTCAGGCAACCATGGAGGGGCTGAGCGAGGAAGGCCCAACGGGCACGAAGCTGGGACGGATTATTTCTGAGGCTCCTGACGCCCGTGATCGCTACCTGAAGCACCTGCGTGAGGCAGTTGCTGTAGACCTGTCCGGCTTGAAGGTTGTGGTGGATGCTGCAAATGGTGCTGCATCCCGCGTCGCGATTGAAGCTTACCGCGCTGCCGGTGCGGAGGTCGTGCCGATTCACAACAAGCCAAACGCGTTCAACATCAATGAAAACTGCGGTTCCACCCACATTGAAAAGACTCAGGAAGCCGTTGTCGAGCACGGTGCGCACCTGGGCTTGGCTCATGACGGTGACGCTGACCGTTGCTTGGCTGTCGATGCTGAGGGCAACGTGGTTGACGGCGACCAAATCATGGCGATCTTGGCCGTGGGCATGAAGGAAGAAAACAACCTGCGCTTCAACACCTTGGTTGCAACAGTGATGTCGAACCTGGGTTTAAAACTCGCCATGAAGGAACAGGGCATTGAGGTGCGTGAGACCAAGGTAGGCGACCGCTACGTGGTCGAAGAGCTTATCCGTGGTGACTTCTCCCTCGGTGGCGAGCAGTCCGGACACATTGTGTTGCCTGAAGACTGCACTACTGGCGATGGCACCTTGTCTGGCCTATCCCTGATGGCGCGCATGGCGAAGACCGGCAAGTCTTTGAAGGAACTGGCTTCGGTGATGACCGTGCTGCCACAGACGCTGATTAACGTTCCTGTGTCCAACAAGGCTGCCATCATGGATTCTGCTGATGTTCGCGCTGCTATCGCGCAGGCGGAAGAAGAACTCGGTGAATCCGGCCGTGTGCTGTTGCGTCCTTCCGGCACTGAGGAACTGTTCCGCGTCATGGTTGAAGCGGCCGAAGAAGAGCAGGCCCGCAAGGTTGCTGGCCGTCTCGCTGCGGTAGTCGCAGCTGTCTAAAAACGCCGCCGCTAAAACTTTTTAGCCCTTCCCCGGAACCTTCGAGTCGAGGTTCCAGTCCAATATTGATAGCGCACAAATTCGTGTGAATTCATGGACTTATCAAAGGGGGAGGGCTTTTTCGTGTCTGATGTACACTTCGACCATTCCGAAGCCGTCGGGAAACTCAATGACCTCATCGCTGAAACCACCAGGCGTCAGGATGCTTTGAATCAGCGGCTGCCGCATTTCCCGCAGGCCGCTGCCGGCCGCGACTTCGACGGCTACGCCCGCCGTATCCAATCCAAGCTCGCAACGATTCATAAGCTTCGCAACTATCGCTTGCAGAATATCTCCAACTCGGCGCGGGCTGCGATTGCTGAGTTCGACGCCGCCAAGGCTACCGATGAAGGCTCAGCCGCCGCGTTCCGCCAGTTTGAGATTGGGGAGGGCAAATGAGTTCAGTCGCATCTCAAGCCTCCAGCAAGCTTGCAGAATTTCAAACCACAGTCGCTGAGTTCCAAGCCGCCTCCGCCGGACAATACGCGGGCCCGTCGACTCCCTTCGAACTCATTTGGGACCGAATTCAAGCCACCGACGGACTCGAACCTTACAAACTCGTCGAACAAGTCGAGGCCGCCGTCGGCCCTACCAGAGAAGAACGCGATAGTCGTGGCAATGGCAAGAAAGGCAAGGACAATGCAGGACTCATTGGAATCGCTGGCGGGCTTTTAAAGGACCTTCTTCTGGGAACGATAACGTCGGTTGGTGGCGGCATGATTGCGGACCGCATCAGGAAACTCTTGGATGATGACGAAGAAGATGATGATCAGTGCAGCGCACTTATTGAGGATTCCAAGAAGTGCGCGGACACCATCGACGATATTTGCAGTACATCTGATTCGGCGATGTCAAGCATTCTTGAATCAAGCACTGGCTTCCTTTCCCTGCTAACCGGGGTGCTGCGGCGTACCCCACAGGGAGTGCTGGTAACCGGTGTTCTGGTGGCCGGAAACTACCTAATTGAAAACACCAACGATCAGGTCGTGGGAACGTGCCAAGACCGTGATGACTTTCTGGATAAGTGTTACGAGGAACTCCTTAAGAAGTGCGATTGCATCTGCGATCGACCACTGCCGGAAGAACCACCAGAGACGGGCAACTGCCCAGCGCCTGAACCACCCGCCGGTGAATACGGTTGTGAACCACCGCCGAAGGAAGTCGAGCCGTGCCCAGAACCAGAGCCACAACCTGAACCACAGCCTGAGCCGGAAAAGAAGAATCCAAACGAGACCAAGCCTGTGGAAACCATGCCGGTAGAAAACCCACCGGCGCAGAACCAGCCGGCGGAGAACCCAAAGCCGCAGCAGCCGTCGAATCCGACGCCAACCCAGCCGGTAGAAACCCCGAACGTGCCGAAAGACACGGATAAAGATAAGGGCAAGGACAAGGCCGAGTGTGAGAAGCCAAAGTGCCCACCAGAGGAAAAACAGCAGCAAGAGCCGAAGCCAGAACCAAAGCCAGAGCCGAAGCCGGTAGAGAGCTGCGAACCTGAGCCAGCAGATGACTGCATCGATGAGCCAGAAGAGCCAACTGTGCCTGCTGAGCCAACGGAGGAGGAGAAGTGCGGGGTTGAGGAATCAACCAGCTGCAGCGGCCTGCTAGGCCTGGTCGGTGCGGGTGTTGCCATCCTGGGTATCGGTGCGCTGATGTTCTTCGTTGCTGAGCATCTTGAAATCTTTGGAGAGACTCCAGAGCCAGCACCAGAACCTGAACCGGAGCCCGAACCGGCTCCTGAGCCAACACCGGAACCGGAAGAGCCGAAGGGTGGTGTGAAGCCACCGCCGGAGGATTTGTCGAAGGTTCCTGAGCCCACACCGCCACCGAAGAAGGTGCAGGCGGTCTCAGGTGCGGCAGATATTGTCGTAGAAAGCTCGGCCCCAGCGCAAGAGTATGCAGGCAGCGCAGCTGGAAGTGCCGCTGGTAGTTCGGCTGCTAGCTCAGTAGATAGTTCGTCAAGTAGTTCACCGGCACGAAAGGCAGGGGCTTGGTAATGGATTTTGAAGATTTCGCGCAGCAGTTTCGCAAGCGAGCAGCAGAGCGCCTCACCGAATTTGAAAAGACGCTGGAAAAAGCGCAGCGTGACCTCGAAAAGTCAGCGGAACGAGAAGCGGCACAAGCCAAGCAGGACGCCCAAGCAAAACAGAGCCAGCACAGCCAGCACGGGCAACAGCGGCAGCAGTGGGGTCAAGCGCAGCCAGCACAGTATGCTCAGCCGGTGTCGCAAAATCGTCCGTTGGATTACCGCACGCCAGATATTCCGGGCGCTGTGAAACAACCGCCGCCGGGGCAGAATACGCCCGTGCAGCAGCCGGTAGAAAAACAGCAAACCCCAGCGCCGCGAAAGGCGCCGGGGCAGGTGAAGTCAGTGCTGCGAAGAGGCTAGGTTAGAAATCCTGCTTGGCAGGAAGAAGCTCATCCTTGGTGGGCTCACCGGCCTTCTTCGCAAGCTCGTCGCCAAAGTAGCTTTCAACGCCCTTGGCAGCGGCATCTGGCTCGGAGAAATCAGAGTAAGTCTTATCGCCTTCGAGCTGGTGCAGCAAGAAACCAACCATCAGGCCGCGGGCGATTTCCGCCTGCGAAGCCTGGAAAGCACCAGAGCCGATAACTAGCTTGTACAGCAGGTCCTCGGAGAAACCCTGCTGAGTGCCCTTTTCAACTTCGCGGTAGATAACGTCGCCGCCGAAGTTGTAGGCGAGCTTCGCTGGGTTACCAGCGTTGAAAATATCGGAGCGACCGGAGCCGATGATAAGACCAGGAATGTCGAGGCTGCGCGCCGCGGCATCGGCAGAAGGCGAAGTCTGAGCAGGGTAGTAGGCGCCAACGGCCTTGACCTTGTCATTGTCCACAGCAGACAAAATGGTGGTGCCGCCACCCATGCCGTGGCCGATCAGACCAAGCTTGTGCGGGGAGACAGAAATATTGCCACTGCCCAGCTTCACGCCGGCAGCAACCTGCAGGCTGGACTCCAAGTCAGCAGCCAAGTTGCGGTGGTTTGGGATAAACCCGGTTTCGGTGTCCGGTGCGACAACCACAAAGCCCCAGCTAGCCAGGTGGCGCAGTGTGGCGTGGTAATCCTTGACGCTCTTGCGCCAGTCATGCCCAAAAGCAACAGCTGGAAGGCCCTTGCCTTCCGCTGGCGTGTAGACCTTGCCGGGCAGGCCGGCGTAATCAAGATCGCCGACGAGCACGCGGTGGCTTCCACGCTTGGACAACGTTGCCAGGTGTTTCTTCAAATTCGCAGACACATCACCCAGGATAGAACAAGATAACTTTCGATGATGCACCAACTGCGCCAAATGCGGGGAAATTATAAGGAACAGGGGTAGAAAAACTCCCTCCGCTCAGAATTTTTTGCAGCCGGTTTTCCCTGCTATCGGGAATATGCGCAAATTTGACGCTCTGCCTGGATCGATGAGATACAAAAACCTGTTGTAAAGTTTTGGCTCATGTGTGGAATCGTAGGATATGCCGGTCACCCGTCCGATAACCGTAAGTACTTTGCTGAAGATGTTGTCCTGGAGGGACTGCGCCGTTTGGAATACCGCGGCTATGACTCAGCAGGTCTTGCTGTGTACTCCGATGGGGAAGTCCATTGGCGTAAGAAGGCAGGAAAAGTAGCGGCGCTGGAAGGCGAAATCGCGGCGCGCCCATTGCCAGAATCGGTGCTTGGCATTGGCCACACCCGCTGGGCAACCCACGGTGGCCCAAGCGATGTTAACTCCCACCCACATGTTGTGGCGGGCGGCAAGATTGCTGTGGTTCACAACGGCATTATTGAAAACTTTGCTGAGCTCAAGGCTGAGATGCAGGCGAAGGGCTATCACTTCGTATCCGAGACCGATACCGAGGTCGCGGCGACTGTCTTGGGCGATTTGTTCAAGGAAACGGGCGAGCTGACTTTGGCAATGCGCAAGGCTTGCCAGCTTTTCGATGGTGCTTTTACCCTGCTCGCCATCCACGCGGAGCAGCCAGATCGTATTGTTGCTGCACGCCGTGACTCCCCGCTGGTTATCGGCCTTGGTGAGGGCGAGAACTTCCTGGGCTCTGACGTGTCGGGCTTTATTGACTACACCAAGAAGGCCGTCGAGATGGAAAACGATCACATCGTGACCGTCACCGCCGACGAGATTGTCATCACCGATTATGAAGGCAACCCGCAAGAAGGCAAGCGCTTCGACATCGAATGGGATGCAGCAGCTGCGGAAAAGGGTGGCTTTGCTTCTTTCATGGAGAAGGAAATCCATGACCAGCCAGCAGCAGTGCGTGACACCCTGATGGGCCGCGTTGATGAAAAGGGCAACCTGGCCATCGACGAGCTGCGCATTGATGAGTCGCTGCTGAAGTCTATCGACAAGATCATCGTTATCGCCTGCGGCACCGCGGCATATGCCGGCCACGTTGCGCGCTACGCCATCGAGCACTGGTGCCGTATCCCAACCGAGGTGGAACTGGCACACGAGTTCCGCTACCGCGACCCAATCGTGAATGAGAAGACCCTGGTTGTCTCTCTGTCGCAGTCGGGTGAAACCATGGATACCCTCATGGCGGTGCGCCACGCACGCCAGCAGGGCGCGAAGGTTATCGCAATCTGCAACACTCAAGGCGCATCCATCCCACGTGAGTCGGACGCAGCGCTGTACACCCACGCTGGTCCAGAAATCGCTGTGGCGTCCACCAAGGCTTTCTTGGCGCAGATCACCGCGACCTACGTCCTCGGCCTGTACCTGGCGCAGCTGCGCGGCAACATGTTCGCCGACGAAGTCGAGGCCATCCTGTCTGAGCTGCGCGCCATGCCAGACAAGGTACAGAAGGTCATCGACGGCAAGGACGATGTCACCAAGCTGGCACAGTCCATGCAGGA
>JAUNRU010000028.1:16953-21203 GCA_030535535.1 Corynebacterium casei | reverse complement strand
GCAATCACCATCGTGATTGCTGAAGAAGGCGATGAGGCAGTGGAGGCATACGCCAACCACATCATCCGCATTCCGCAGAGCCCAACGCTGATGCAGCCGCTGCTGGCCACGGTGCCGCTGCAGATCTTCGCCTGCAAGGTTGCAGAGTCTAAGGGCTACGACGTGGATCAGCCACGTAACCTGGCTAAATCCGTAACCGTGGAATAACCGACCTACAATAAGGCCCATGTCGCTTCTTTCCACTCGAATCAACCTGGATGCCATCTCGCACAACGTGAGGCTGCTGAAGGATTTAGTTGGCCCCGATGTGCGCTTAATGTGCGTGGTCAA
Organism: Corynebacterium casei; assembly: GCA_030535535.1. Taxonomy (GTDB): domain Bacteria; phylum Actinomycetota; class Actinomycetes; order Mycobacteriales; family Mycobacteriaceae; genus Corynebacterium; species Corynebacterium casei_A. Next base: position 20,873 of record JAUNRU010000028.1, on the reverse strand, counting down.
GGCGGATGCCTACGGCCACGGCGTGGAGCGGGTCGCGCCGGTCATGCTCAAAGCCGGCGCGGATGTCCTCGGTTGTGCCACGGTGGATGAGGCAGTCGCGCTGCGCAAGCTGGGCATTGATGCCCCGCTGGTGGCGTGGATGTGGGAGCCGCAGCAGGATCTCTCGGATGCGTTGAGCTCTGACATCGTTATCGGGGTTCCATCGCTGGCCCACGCTCAGACGCTGGTGGAGATTGAGGTTCCGGTCAAGGTGGTCATCAAGGTGGAGACCGGGATGCACCGCAATGGCGTGGACCGTCAGCTGTGGGATGAGGTTTTCGCCTTGCTTGCCGATGCCCCGCATATCGAAGTCACAGGCCTCATGTCGCACTTAGCGTGCGCGGATGAACCGGAAAATCCCCATACCGATGTCCAAGCGGCAGAGTTCCGCGAGGCCATTGCGCGTGCACGCGAGCTGGGCTTGGAGTGCCCGATTAACCACTTGGCAAATTCCCCAGCAACCCTGTCGCGCAAGGATTTGCACTTTGACCAGGTGCGCGTCGGCCTGGCCTCTTATGGCTTAGAACCCATCGCGGGCGTTGAACATAGCCTGCAGCCGGCGATGACGTGGGCGGCGAACATAATCAACGTCAAACCCATCAAACAAGGCGAGTCTTCGTGTTATGGCCTGACATGGACTGCCCCGGCAGATGGATATCTGGCGGTTGTGCCCGTCGGTTACGCCGATGGCCTGCCGCGTTCAGTGCAGGGCTCACTCAACGTCACCATCGGTGGCAAGTCCTATCCTCAGGTCGGACGCGTTTCCATGGATCAGATCGTGGTGGATTTGGGAGAGAACCCTTTTGGCGTGCAGGCCGATGATGAGGCCATCATTTTTGGCGAAGGCGGCCAAAGTGCAACAGAGCTTGCCGATGCCATTGGCACCATCAACTATGAAGTTGTCTGCCGCCCCACCGGGCGCACCAAGCGCGTCTACGAGGGAGGAATCGACCTATGAGTTTTCCACTCGAAGGACGCGAAGAATTCGCCACCGCAGAAGACACCCAAGCCTTTGGTGAGGCACTAGGCAAGACTTTGCGCGCCGGTGATGTGCTCATCATGGACGGGCCACTGGGAGCTGGAAAAACCACGCTGACCCAGGGCATCGCACGGGGCATGCAAGTTAAAGGCCGCGTAACTTCACCGACTTTTGTGATTGCACGCGAGCACCGTTCCCTAGTTGGCGGTCCCGCTCTTGTACACGTGGATGCTTACAGGTTGTTGGGCGAAGAAGCCGGCGCAACCGACCCTTTGGGCGAGCTCGACTCGCTGGACCTGGACACCGACTTGGATGAGGCCGTAGTCATCGCCGAATGGGGCGGGGGTTTAGTGGAGCAGATTTCCGAGCGCTATCTGCTCATTTCCTTGGACCGCGAATCCGCGCTGGAAGAAGACCCGGATTCCCACGCGCGCATTATTTCTTGGCGTTGGGTGGACAATTCCTGAATTCTCGCCTCCGGTTGTTAACACAGGCGATATCGCGCGTACTGTATAACGGTGAATCTTCACACCCCCATGCACTAGTTTTTCAAATTTAGAGGAGTTCCATGATTTCGCAAAAGACCAAAGCACTCATCGGCGTTATTGTTGCAGGCTGGCTAGTCGTGCTCATGGGCTTGATTGCCTTCAACGCCACCCGTGCTGAGGCTGCTGTCACCGGCGATCTGGAATCCAGCATGGAAAAGGTCGACGACATGGAGCTGCACGGCACTTCCTTGGCGCCGCTGGATGTCTGGGGCGAAAACATCAACGCAGTGATGCCAATCTGCCCAGGTGTAACGGAAGAAAACATCGCGCAGCTCGGCGTTGACCCGGCACTGTTTACCTATGAAAACGGCGCTATCCCAGAGCACACCAATTACATGCTGGTGCTGCCAATGGAAGGCCAGCCAATCGTGGAGAAGCACTTCCGCGAAAACATTGACTTGTGTGGCCAGCTGCAGTCTGCGCAGCCCATCAACCCAGCTGCCCTGATGACCTTCATCAAGGACCCAAATAACACCTGGTTCATGGTTGGCTAATGCGCGTTCTTGCTCTAGACACCGCAACCCCAGACCTTGTCACCGGTGTAGTCGATACCTCATCCGGCCAGATCGATGAACAGGTCATTGAAGACACCCGTTTGCTCAGTGAGCAGTTGATGCCGGCGGTGGAAGAAGTAATCGGCAAGCAGACAAGCGGCTACAACGCCCTCGATGCCATTGCCGTGGGCGTTGGTCCCGGTCCCTTCACCGGCCTGCGCGTCGGCATGGCTACCGCCTCGGCGCTGGGGCAAGCACTCGGCATACCCGTGCACGGTGTGTGTACCCATGACGCAATCGCGCACGAGGTCGCAACCAGCGTCGAGGAAGCAGCAACGCTGTTGGTCGCGACCGATGCGCGGCGGAAAGAAATCTACTTTGCCTACTACCGCGTCACGAACGGCACCGCAGAGCGCGTAGGCGAGCCCAACGTGGTGCGTCCCGAAGACTTGCAGGTGCCCGCTGAGTTAGGCGAGCTGGATATCATCTCCATCCCAGCGAATCTTGTTGAACGCCTTCCTGAATCTGTGCGTGCCCTGCGCGTGCTTAACCAGCGCCCGACTACTGCTGGATTGGCCGCGGTCGCAGCTCTGGACGAAACCCCGCAGCCGTTGGTGCCGCTGTATCTACGCCGTCCGGATGCCAAGGAACCAGCGGCCAAGCCGCGCTCAGCAGCGATTCCAGAAGTGGAGCTTTAAGTGGAACTGCGCAAGCTGAACCACGCCGATGCCGCACGCTGTGCCGAGCTCGAAGAGATCCTATTTCCCGGCGAAACCCCGTGGCACCGCGAGGTATTCGAGCAGGAATTCATCCAGCCGTATAACTTCTACTTCGGCGTCGAAGACGAAGGCCTGCTGGTGGGCTACGCCGGCCTAGCGCTGCGCGGCAACATGGATGATCCGGAGTTTGAAATCCTCACCATCGGCACTGATCCGCAGCATCAGCGCCGCGGAATTGGCCGAATGATGATGGACAATATCTGCCACATCGCGGATTTAAAGCACGCACCGATATTCTTAGAAGTACGCGTGGGCAACGAGGCCGCCATCGAGATGTACAAAAATTATGGATTTGCGCACCTTGGCATTCGCCGCAATTACTACCAGCCCTCAGGCGCCGATGCGCACACCATGAAACGTGAAATTCAGACACAGACTCCAATTCAGACACAGACTCCAGAGGAGGAATGATGATTGTCCTAGGTATTGAATCCTCATGCGATGAAACCGGCGTGGGCATCATCAAGCTTTCCGAATCCGGCCACATGGAGATCATCGCCAACAGTGTCGCCTCGTCCATGCAGCAGCATGCACGCTTTGGCGGCGTCGTGCCAGAGATCGCCTCGCGTGCCCATTTGGAGGCCATGCCGCAGGTGATGGCGGCCGCGCTCGAGGAAGCCGGCATTGAGAAACCCGACGCAGTTGCCGCGGCGGTCGGTCCGGGATTGGCCGGCGCGTTGTTGGTGGGGGCATCGGCAGCCAAAGCTTATGCATCCGCGTGGGGTGTGCCTTTCTACGGCGTGAACCACCTCGGTGGGCACGTCGCTGTGGCCAACCTAGAAGGTAAAGAACTACCGCACTCCGTAGCACTTTTGGTCTCTGGCGGTCATACCCAATTGCTGGAAGTTGATGCCGTGGGCAAGCCGATGAAAGAACTCGGTTCCACCCTCGATGACGCTGCTGGTGAAGCCTATGACAAAGTCTCCCGCTTGTTGGGATTGGGCTATCCGGGCGGACCTGTCATCGACAAGCTAGCAAAACGCGGCGAAGCCAATATTGCCTTCCCGCGTGGCCTAAGCCGTGCCGAAGACCTGCGCGGCGAGCACCGCCACGACTTTTCCTTCTCCGGATTGAAGACTGC
>JAUNRU010000028.1:0-16853 GCA_030535535.1 Corynebacterium casei | reverse complement strand
CCGCGCTTTGAGCTGTGCACCGACAACGGTGTGATGATTGCAGCCCTAGCCGGACAGCTCATCCATGAAGGCGCTGCGCCATCGGGTTTGGCAGTGGGCACTGAAACTTCCCTCGACGTTGAGGTTCCGCTGGTTGCTGCGGTTGGCTAACAGGCGAGTACAAGTAACGCGAAGTTCACTGAAAGTTTCCTGCGCACAAGAAGCGATTGCTGGGAATACACGCTAGATTAGGTACTGATTATTGCAATAATTCAAATACGCACGTGTGTTAAAGGAGCGTGGGCTTTTCCATGATCACCGGATTCCTTGTCAACCCTGACCTGACCCGCCGCAAGATTGAGTTCGAACTGGAACATGCAAACCAGTTCCTCGGCGGCGCTACCGAAGACCGCGTTGCCGTGGCATTCCAAGAAGACGGCTCTTTATACGCAGCGTTGTTTAATGCTGAGGCAAAGGCCGAAGGCGCAGAACCCAACCCAGTGGCCTCACTTGCGCGCAACACTGCGGATACCGGCAATCCGTCTTTTCTGCAGGACCCACTGCGTGCGATTTCCGGCGCGGTTATCTTCGTGGAATCTGAGGGCGGAGACGTTACCGATGAAATTATCGAAGGCGTAGAAAACTCTGTTCGCGCGGTGGAGAACTACCGTGAAGACAACGAAGAAGAATACCGCCTGTGGCGCGCAGCTGTTTTGAACTCCGGTCGGGCGGAAGCCGCGGAAAAGGCGCAGGCAGCAGAATAACGCAATTTAATTCCGGCACTGTTCTCCGAAAGAGGAGGGCAGTGCTTTGCTTTTTACGAGGTGTTTTCCGGCGTTCGCGCACAGCGTACTTTAGTTGCAAGGGCTGTGGTTGAGAGCTGGCACTTGCGCGGGTAGAGTGCTAATCAAGGTTGTTTGACCCACAGTTGTTCACCCGCGACGACGGCTGTGCTGGACTAATGATGCAACCGGCACAAACGCAACTAAGAGATTTCACACGGAGGAATCATCACCATGGCAAACATTAAGCCGCTTGAGGACAAGGTTCTCGTCCAGATCGTAGAAGCAGAAACCACCACCGCATCCGGTCTGGTTATCCCAGATTCTGCGAAGGAAAAGCCACAAGAGGCAACCGTTGTTGCAGTCGGCCCAGGCCGCGCAAACGACAAGGGCGAAGTGACCCCAGTTGGCGTTAACGTCGGCGACGTTGTCATCTTCTCCAAGTACGGCGGAACCGAGCTCAAGTACGACGGCGAAGAGTTCTTGCTGCTGTCTGCTCGTGACCTACTCGCTGTTATTGAGAAGTAAGTAAGGCGGTTTAGCCAAACATGGCAAAGCTGATTGCATTTGATCAAGAAGCCCGTGAGGGCATCCAGCGCGGCGTAGATACTCTCGCCGACGCTGTGAAGGTCACGCTCGGCCCACGCGGCCGCAACGTGGTGCTGTCGAAGTCCTTCGGCGGCCCAACCGTGACCAATGACGGTGTCACCATCGCGCGCGATATCGATGTTGAGGATCCATTTGAGAACCTCGGCGCCCAGCTGGTGAAGTCTGTTGCTATCAAGACCAACGACATCGCTGGTGACGGCACCACCACCGCAACCCTGCTCGCGCAGGCGCTCATCTTCGAAGGCCTGCGCAACGTTGCTGCAGGTTCCAACCCAATCGAGCTCAACCGCGGTATCGCGGCTGCAGCTGAGAAGGTTGTTGAAGAGCTGAAGGCTCGCGCAACCCAGGTAAACTCCGCGACTGAGATTTCTCAGATTGCTACCGTGTCTTCCCGTGACGCAGAAATCGGCGAGATGGTTGCCGGCGCCATGGACAAGGTGGGCAAGGACGGCGTTGTTACCGTCGAGGAATCCCAGTCGATGGAGTCCAGCGTGGACATCACCGAAGGTATTTCCTTTGACAAGGGTTACCTGTCTCCCTACTTCGCTACTGAGGAAGAGACTTCCCAGGCGATTTTGGATGACGCACAGATCCTGTTGGTACGCAACAAGATTTCCTCCCTGCCGGACTTCCTGCCACTTCTGGAGAAGATTGCAGAATCCAACAAGCCAACCCTGATTATCGCTGAAGATATTGAAGGCGAAGCACTGCAGGCGCTGGTTGTTAACGCTATCCGCAAGACCTTGAAGGTCGCGGCTGTGAAGGCTCCTTACTTCGGTGAGCGTCGTTCCGCATTCATGGATGACCTTGCTGTGGTCACCAACGCAACCGTTATTGACCCTGAGGTTGGCGTCAACCTGAACGAGTCCGGCCTGGAGGTTCTGGGCCGCGCACGTCGTATCACCGTGACCAAGGATGACACTGTCCTGGTTGACGGTGCTGGCACCGCTGAAGCTGTGGAAGAGCGCCGCGCGTTCATCCGCCGCGAAATCGAGCGCACCGATTCCACGTGGGATAAGGAAAAGCTCGAAGAGCGTCTGGCAAAGCTGTCCGGTGGCGTCGCGGTTATCCGCGTCGGCGCTGCAACTGAAACCGAAGTCAACGAGCGCAAGCTGCGCGTCGAAGACGCTATCAACGCGGCACGTGCTGCTGTTGAAGAAGGCGTCATCGCCGGCGGCGGCTCCGCTTTGGTACAGATTGCAAAGGGCTTGGAAGAGTTCGCGAATGACTTCGACAATGAAGCCAAGATTGGCATCCTGTCTGTTGCCCGCGCACTGACCCGCCCTGCGTACTGGATTGCATCCAACGCTGGCCTGGACGGCGCTGTTGTTGTTTCCCGTATTGCTGACCTGCCAAACGGTGAGGGCTTCAACGCCTCCACCTTGGAGTACGCCAACCTTATTGAGGGCGGCATTATCGACCCAGTTAAGGTCACCCACTCCGCAGTGGTCAACGCAACGTCCGTTGCACGCATGGTCTTGACCACCGAGGCATCGGTTGTGGAAAAGCCAGCTGAAGCTGCTGAGGCAGCCGCTGGTGGACACCATCACCACCACTAAAGCCACCGCGCTTTAAACACTTTCGCGCCCTGCTGACTCTTCGAAGTTGCAGGGCGCGTTTGTGATCTCGGTTCACGCTGTGGCTAAGACGTGATGAATGTAAACTTGCGCAAGTGATTGGACAAGAATTTATCCGCGTTGTTGGTGCGAATGACAACAACTTGAAAAACGTCAGCATTGACATCCCCAAGCGAAAGCTGACCGTGTTTACCGGTGTCTCTGGCTCCGGTAAGTCCTCCCTGGTGTTTGACACCGTTGCTGCCGAATCGCAGCGTCTCATCAACGAAACCTACCCGGGTTTCGTGCAAGGCTTCATGCAATCGCTCGCGCGCCCAGACGTGGAGCACCTCGAAGGCCTCACCGCGGCAATCATCGTGGGCCAAGAGCCACTGGCTGCGAATACGCGCTCGACTTTCGGCACCGTCACGGACATCACCGGCATGCTGCGCGTGCTGTTCTCGCGCATTGCCGAGCCGCACGTGGGTGGCCCGGGTGCGTATTCGTTCAACGTGCCATCGGTAAGCGCGCAAGGCGCAATGAGCGTCAACGACGGCAAGAAGACTGTCACCACCTTTGAGCGAACCGGCGGCATGTGCCCGCACTGCGACGGCACCGGCCGCGTCTCTGACATTGACCTGACTGCCGTGGTCGATGAAAGCCTGTCGCTTAATGAAGGCGCCATTTTGGTGCCGGGCCTCAAGGTGGATACCTGGTCCTGGAAGACCTACGCCGAGTCCGGGTTCTATTCCGCGGACAAGCCGGTCAAGGACTTCACCGATGCTGAAAAGCACAAGCTGTATTACGCCGAGGACGAGAAGGTAAAGTCCAGCGGCATCAACATGACATACAACGGTCTGGTGCCGCGCCTGAAGGGCTCGCTGCTGGCTAAGGACCCGGATTCTTTGCAGAAGAGCTTGCGCGAATACGTTGACCGCGCAGTGACGTTCGTGTCCTGCCCGGATTGCGGCGGCACTCGGTTGGCGGAGCATGCGCGCACCTCGAAGATCAACGGCAAATCCATTGCGGATATCAGCGCCGTTGAGCTCAACGAGGTGCTGGACTGGCTGCGCGGTGTAGAGGATAAGCGTGTTGCACCGCTTGTCGATGTTTTATCGTCCTCCCTAGAAACCGCCATCGATATTGGATTGGGGTATCTGACGTTGTCGCGCCCATCCGGAACGATGTCGGGTGGTGAGGCACAGCGTGCGCGCATGGTGCGCCACTTGGGTTCGGCATTGACCGATGCAACGTACGTCTTTGATGAGCCCACCGCTGGTTTGCACCCTGCTGATATTGAGCGCATGAACCGTACTTTGTTGCAGCTGCGAGATAAAGGCAACACGGTGCTGGTGGTTGAACACAAGCCAGAGACCATTGAGATTGCAGACCACGTCATTGACCTGGGGCCGCGCGCGGGTACCCACGGCGGTGAGATTACCTTCAGTGGCACCTTTGAGGAACTGAAGGCATCCGACACGGTGACTGGTAAGCACTTGGGTGACCGGGTGCCGGTCAAGGATGAGGTCCGAAAGTTTAGTGATGCCGTGGAGATCCGCGGGGCATCCAAGAACAACTTGGACAACGTCGATGTGGACATTCCACTTGGTGTGCTCAGCGCCATTACGGGCGTGGCTGGTTCCGGTAAGTCCTCCTTGATGGCATGCTTGCCGCAGGACTTGGTGGATTCGGGACGGATTTTGTTTGTGGATCAAACTGCGATTCGTGGCTCGCGCCGCTCCAACCCGGCAACGTACACGGGTGCGCTGGATTCCATCCGCAAGGCTTTTGCCAAAGAACACGGCGTGAAGCCGGGCATGTTCTCCGCGAACTCAGATGGTGCCTGCCCGCACTGCAATGGTGCCGGCGTGGTCTGGGTGGACTTGGGCCTGATGAGCGGCGCCGATGTGCCGTGTGAGGTATGCGAGGGCCGACGTTTTAATGATGAGGTTCTGGGCTACAAGCTCGCCGATAAGAACATCGCTGATGTGCTGGAGCTGCCTGCTGACCAAGCAGCTCAGTATTTCAAGGACAAAGAATCCAAGGTGGCTGCGGCCGCCAAGATTTGTGACACGCTCGTCAGCGTCGGCCTGAGCTACATCACCTTGGGCCAGTCGCTAAACACTTTGTCTGGCGGTGAACGCCAGCGCCTGAAGCTTGCTGTTCACTTAGGCTCGAAGGCAGCGGCGGATATCTTGGTGCTCGATGAGCCAACCACCGGCCTGCACTTGGCCGATGTGGACATGCTGCTGGGTCTGCTGGATACCCTGGTGGAATCTGGAAACACGGTGGTCTGCGTTGAGCACCACTTGGCAGTAGTAGCCCACGCAGACCACGTTATTGACCTGGGCCCGGGCGCTGGTTCCGATGGCGGCACCATCGTGTTCGCCGGTGCGCCGATGGACCTGATGAAGGTCGAGAACTCACAGACCGGAAAGTACCTGGCTAGCTACGCTTAACGCCGATCCAGCGGTCATCGGTGAATTCCTCGATGGCCCAATCGCCGTTAAAGCGGCCCAGGCCGGAGTTCTTCATTCCGCCGAACATCACATGGGGCTCATCATTGACAGTCAGGTCATTGATGTGAACCATGCCGGATTCGATCTGCAGCGCAACCTGCGAAGCGTGGTCAATGTCGGTGGAATAGATCGCTGCCGACAATCCGAATTCCGGGTCGTTGGCTAACTCAATGGCGTGGGCTTCATCGTCAGCCTTTAGCACGCCGATGAGTGGACCAAAGATTTCATCCCGCGCAATCTCCATCTCACGGGTGACATCAGTAAACACGTGTGGATGAACCAGACGGCCTTCAATCGGGCCCTCAAGCGCGACGCGTGCGCCTTCTTCCTTGGCTTGGGCAATCTTCTGCTTGACGCTATCGAGCTGGCTGTCGTTGATGATTGGGCCCACCATGGTCTTATCCTCAGATGGATCACCGGCAGGAATGTGCTTGGCGGCTGCAACGAACTTCTCCACGAACTCATCGTGGATGGAAGCATCGACGATAACGCGGTTGATAGCCATGCAAATCTGGCCCTGGTGGAGGAAAGAACCGACGGCGGCGTCTTGTGCGGCCTTGTCGACATCGGCATCAGCGAGCACGATAAACGGCGCGTTGCCGCCCAACTCCAAAGAAACATTCTTCATCGGACCGCCATTGATAGCGAGCTCGCCTACGCGGCGGCCCACCGGGGTGGAACCAGTAAAAGAAATCAGCTTCGGGATGGCGTGGGTGACAAAGTGGTCACCAATCTCAGAACCCGCGCCCGTGACATTGCTGATAACACCGGCTGGAACGCCGGCCTCTTCGAAGATGCGCGCCGGGATAAGCCCGCCGGTAATCGGAGTATCACTGGCTGCCTTAATCACCACAGTGTTGCCCAAAGCAAGCGCTGGGGCGACCGAACGGATGGACAGGTGCAGTGGGAAGTTCCAGGGGCTAATTACGCCCACAACGCCCTTGGCGACGCGGTAAACGCGGTTTTCTTTGCCCGGAGTATTCGACGGTGAGATGCGGCCGTGGGTTCGCCCTGGGAAGGACGCTGCCTCACGCGTGATGTTGGCAGCCAGGGTGACTTCTAGGTTTGCTTTGCTGCGGGTGGAACCAGACTCTTGGATAAGCAGTTCGACGATCTCCGCACGCTTTTCCTCCAACAGCTCCGCAGCCTTGTAGATGATGGCAGAACGCTTCGATGGAGTCAGCGCAGCCCACTCAGGTTGAGCCTTTTTGGCTGCCTCATAGGCTTCATCAACATCAGCGGCCGATGCCTGCTGGATGTCGGTGATAACCGAGTCATCGAAAGGATTGACATCGCTGGCGCTGCGCTCAGAGCTGCCCGCGCGCCAGGTGCCCGCGATGAGTTGGTGGTTGAGTTCGACGCCGGAAAACTGTGACATGGTGTGCACTTCCTTAATCCAAAAATTTTGGTGGTGTGAGGGAACTTAACCGCCCACCGTACTCGGATAGAAAGCACAAAGGGCACGATTTCGGGGGAGCGCGAAATCATGCCCGGAATACAACATTTTACGTCCGCCTAGCGCACAAATTTGCCGCTAGGCTCGTATTTTTTCTTAGACGGTGACCTTCTTCTTGCGGTGACCGCGAAGCGCCACGGAACGCTCAGATTCGCTCATTCCACCCCAGACGCCGTAAGGCTCTGCAGATTCAAGAGCATGGTCGCGGCAGAGTTCGAGTACTGGGCAGGAAGCACAAATTGCCTTAGCGCGGTTCTCACGCTGGGCGCGAGCGCGTCCACGCTCGCCGTCCGGATGGTAGAACACATCAGACTGTTCTCCTCGGCAGGCGCCATGTAGCTGCCATTCCCAAAAATCAGCGTTTGGTCCTGGAAGCAGGTGCGGCTGTGACACGGTAGAGACTCCTTATTGGGAATAAGAATTGAAAATAAAGCGAAAAATTCCAGCGAAAACTCAGTGGCATTGGAAAGACACCACCAAACTGGCCAAGAGGTAGTGTTTCGCGATTTGGTGAACAAAAAGTAGCCAACTGGTTGCGATCAAGTGGGCTGACCATTGCGAATGGGTTTTTGCCCCGCGTGACCTGCGCTGTTGTGGAAGGTTAAAGATAGGTGAACTTTTGAGGTTTCTTCTATTTCAAGTTGCGAGGGGGCTAGATCCTGCAATAATGCGGGTAATTTAGTTGAAACGTATGTGGCGAGTGTGGTCTATGGTGCTACTGTGGCATGATGGGTGCCGCATTAATCGTGTTTCGGTTTGGCACAATGAAACACGCTGGCGCACACTAAGGACACCAACAATGCTCGGCCGAATTGTTAGACTGATTCGGTTTGTGCGGCGTATGGGGGACTATTGTTTAAAACCAACTGGTTTCATGATGAAGGGCAAATGAGAACGTGAGCGATACCGAAAAGGAGCTAGCGGACCTGGTTCCGTTGGCTGTGGACGGCAGTCGTCGTGCGATCCAAGACGTCATGCGGATTATTTATCCGCCGGTCTTGCGGTATTGCCGTGCCCGCATCGGTGGTGGGCGCCAGCCAACCGCAGAGGATGTCACGCAAGAGATCTGCTTGGCGGTAGCTACCTCTATTGGTTCTTATGTGGACAAGGGCCGTCCTTTTATGGCGTATGTCTACGGCATTGCGTTTAACAAGGTCACGGATGCGCACCGCGCGATGGGCCGGGACCACACGCTGCCCACTGAAGAGGTGCCAGATTCGGTTGAACAGGGCGATAATCCTGAAGACTTTGCGCTGGTCACAGATGGTAGTAACAGAGTGCGCTCGATGCTCGATACATTAAGTGACAAGGCCCGCAACATCGTAATCCTACGTGTGTTCGTTGGGCTGTCTGCGGAGGAGACCGCGGAGGTTGTTGATTCCACTCCGGGCGCTGTACGCGTTGCCCAGCATAGGGCGCTCGCACAGTTGCGGAAAGTAGTGGAGGCAACCCACGAGGACTGACGGAGACTTACAACCTTCCAATGTTCGTTACAAACCGATAGTGAAACAATAAAATGACTAATCGCCAGGGAAAGGGGGAGTAGACATGGGTAAGAAGAAAGATGATGGACTGGAATCGCCTGAGTCCATGGCTGAGCAGCTTCAGCCACTTATCGACGATGATGCTTTCCTGACCGAGCTTTCCTTAGGTAATGATCCTTCTGATGGTGCAGATGAACTTGCTGCACTGTTTTTGGAGTTGCGTGAAGACGTTGAACGTCCGATGCCTGCCGCGCCAGTTATTGAGGGCGCGGAGCTAGAACCAGAGGTTATTTCTTTGGCGGATGCGCGCAAGCGTCGCCGTAAGGGCCGTCCGATTTTGAACGGTCTGATTGGTGCAGCTGCGGCCACCGTATTGATTGCTGGTTCGGGTGCGGCGATTTACAACGCCGGACCGGGTTCACCGCTGTATGGCGTGAATCAGAACTTGTTCAATTCTTCTGATGCTGCCTTTGTTGAATTGGCAAGCACGCTGGAAGAAATGGATGCTGCCGCGGCCTCTGGCGATATGGCTGGCACGCGTGCACTTCTTGAAGAGGCACGTGACCTAGCAGCTCAGGCTCGTGGGGATCGTCGTGCGGCGGAAAGCGAGGCCAGTGAGGCTTCGCGCGCTAACCGCGACACCCAGACGCGCACGACGACTGTGACCGAGACCGTGGAGCAGCCAGCACCGGAGCCATCTGAGACTCCAGCGCCGGAGACCACCACGACCACTGTGGTTGAGCAATACACGGAGACTGTTGTGGAGACCACCACGGTCTATGACAACACGGTTCCAAATCCGCTTCCTGAGCCTACCAATAACCCGGAGCCAACTGAGGACCCGGCTAATCCTGGTGGAAACCAGGGCGGCGGTGGCGGCGATAACGGCCTGACTCCACCGCAGGTTCAGAACTAGTTACCTAGTTGAGCTCGCGCTCAGACGTAAAAAGCCTCTGACTTTCCAGAAATTCTGGTCAAAGTCAGAGGCTTTTCGCATGCCATCTGCACGCAACAACCACGAGCTCTATCGGCCAAACTGCAGCCTACTTTGCTTTCTGCTCGTCGTTTGGGTTAGTCCCGCGGGCACTGTACGTCGTTTTGGTTAATCCCGCAGTGCCGTGAGACACGAGGAATTAGCCAAAACGGTGCGAGTTGAGCCCGTCGATGAAGCCGACGGCGTATTCCCATGGCACGTAGCGGTTGGGGTCAGGTTCGGCGCCGGGTTCATGGACGGCCGAGAGTTCATCGTTGAGCATGCTTTTCATGTTGGAAGCCATGATGTCCCACTCGTAGAAGTGTGGCTCTTCGCAGTCCTCGCAGAACATGAAAATGCCGTCGATGCCGCGCGGGGAGAGGTGCTTGGCAAACTCTTGGACCAGTTCGAGGTCGCGGTTGAGTGCGAAGCGTTCTTCGGCGGTGATGGGATCTACCAGTTCATTGTGCTCATCATCCTCAATGAAAGACGCTGGATCGTTCGGATCGTCAGCAAAGGGATCTTTGGGCATATTGGCGAAAAAGTTCACACCACGAAGCCTAGGTAATACTTTCGGATTAGGCAATTATTAATGCATGAGTTATTAGCTGGCTTACACGGATATGTATATCGCGGGGTTAAGGATTAAGGTAGGTAAAAAGAAAAGCCTGTGCGAAGGAGAAGACCCTTAATGTCCGATAATCGTGTTTCTACCGGTGGAGATGACCCAAATAAGGTTGCGCTGCACGGCTTGACGTTTGATGACGTGCTGCTGCTTCCTGCTGAATCTAATGTAGTTCCGTCGGAAGTTGACACTTCGGCGCAGTTCACCCGCAATATTCGTTTGGGGATGCCGTTGGCATCGGCCGCGATGGACACCGTGACTGAGGCACGTATGGCGATTGCTATGGCGCGCCAGGGCGGCATTGGCGTGCTGCACCGCAACTTGTCTTCGGAGGAGCAGGCGGAGCAGGTTGAGATTGTGAAGCGTTCCGAGTCGGGCATGGTCACCGATCCGGTGACGGCGAATCCAGATATGACCATTCAGGAAGTAGATGACCTGTGCGCACGCTTCCGCATTTCGGGTCTTCCAGTGGTTGATGATGAAGGCACCCTGCTGGGTATTTGCACCAACCGCGATATGCGCTTTGAGCGTGACTACTCCCGCAAGGTTTCTGACATCATGACCGCTATGCCGCTGGTTGTGGCGAAGCAGGGCGTGGGCAAGAAAGAAGCGCTGGAGCTGCTTTCTGCTAACAAGGTGGAAAAGCTTCCGATTGTTGATGGCAACAATAAGCTGGTCGGTCTGATTACAGTCAAGGACTTTGTTAAGACTGAGCAGTTCCCGAATTCCGCGAAGGATGCTTCGGGTCGCCTGTTGGTTGCTGCTGGTATCGGTACCGGTGATGAGTCTTATGACCGTGCAGGCATGCTTGTCGATGCCGGAGTGGACGTCCTAGTAGTTGATTCGGCACACGCGCATAACAACCGCGTGCTGGAGATGGTCTCCCGCGTGAAGAAGGATTTCGGTTCCAAGATTGACGTCATCGGCGGCAACCTGGCTACCCGTTCTGCTGCGAAGGCCATGATTGAAGCTGGCGCGGATGCTATCAAGGTCGGTATTGGCCCTGGTTCTATCTGCACCACTCGTGTTGTTGCAGGTGTTGGCGCGCCGCAGATTACGGCGATTATGGAGGCAGCAACGGTGGCATCGGCAGCCGGCGTGCCAATCATCGCCGATGGCGGCATGCAGTACTCCGGCGACGTTGCCAAGGCTTTGGCTGCTGGCGCTGACTCGGTGATGCTGGGCTCTATGTTCGCTGGCACGCTTGAAGCGCCTGGTGACATTGTTGTGGTCGGCGGCAAGCAGTACAAGCGCTACCGCGGCATGGGCTCCATGGGTGCGATGCAGGGCCGTGGCCTGTCCGGTGAGAAGCGTTCTTACTCCAAGGACCGTTACTTCCAGGCTGATGTGCGCAGCGAAGACAAGCTGGTTCCAGAAGGCGTGGAAGGCAAGGTTCCTTACCGCGGCGAAATTGGTGCGATTACTCACCAGATTGTGGGCGGTTTGCGTGCTTCGATGGGCTACACTGGCTCCGCTACTATTGATGAGCTCAAGACCAAGCAGTTCGTGCGTATTACCACTGCTGGCCTGGCAGAGTCGCATCCTCACCACTTGCAGCAGACTGTTGAAGCTCCGAACTACCGTTAAGGATTAGAACTTTTCATGCGTGATTACGTTGAAATCGGTATTGGCCGCGAAGCGCGCCGTACCTATGACCTCGCTGATATTTCTTTGATATCTAACCGTCGTACTCGCTCTTCTTCGGATGTGAGCACGCAGTGGAATATTGACGCCTATACTTTCGATATTCCAGTGGTCTCTCACGCAACTGATGCTTTGGCAACCCCTGACTTTGTCATTGAAATGGGCAAGCAGGGTGGCCTGGGTGTTATTAACGCGGAAGGCCTGTGGGGTCGCCATGAGGACCTAGACGGCGCTATCGCTGAGGTCTGCCAGAACCCAGGTGATTTGGCGGTGCTGCAGCGTCTGCACTCGGCGCCGTTGAACCCGGAGCTTTTGTCGGAGCGTATCTCACAGGTACGCGATTCCGGCGTGACCGTTGCTGTGCGCGTCTCTCCGCAGAACGCACGCGAGATTGCGCCACTCGTTATCGCGGCCGGCGCCGAGTTGCTGTTTATTCAGGGAACGCTGATTTCCGCGGAGCATGTTTCCACCGGTGGTGAGCCTTTGAACTTGAAGGAGTTTATTGGCACCCTGGAGGTTCCAGTTATCGCCGGTGGCGTTGTGGATTACACCACCGCGCTGCACTTGATGCGCACTGGTGCTGCGGGCGTTATTGTCGGCGGCGGCGTGAACACCAACGCGGAAACCGTGGGCATTGATGTTCCGCTGGCAACTGCTATCGCGGATGTCTCGGCAGCGCGCCGGGATTACCTGGATGAAACCGGTGGTCGTTACGTGCACATCCTGGCTGATGATGACCTGACCTCCTCCGCTGATATGGCCAAGGCGATTGCCTGCGGCGCCGACGCTGTTGTGCTCGGCCCACTTCTGGCGCAAGCCAAGGAAGCTGGTGCGCGTGGCTTCTACTGGCCAGCTGTTGCTGGTCACCCACGTTTCCCACGTGGCGTGGTGGAATACGCCGGCACCTTGGACTATGACCTGGATGCCATTGATGAATCCGGCGAGCCAACCCTGGAAGTTGTGCTCTACGGCCCATCGAATGAGCCTTTCGGCCAGCTCAACCTAGTCGGCGGTCTGCGTCGCGCGATGGCTAAGTGCGGTTACACGGATTTGAAGTCCTTCCAGAAGGTTGGACTGGCGGTGCGCTAGTTAGCTGCTCAACAAGAAGGGCCGTTCGGAGAATTTCTTCCGAACGGCCCTTCTCAGATCCTGCTAACTGCGCACGTTGCTCACGCGCCTAAGGCGCTGGCGCAGGGTGCGTTTGCGGGCTGGGGGATAGAGCGGGCCGGCGGCGTCAGCATCGGGGTCAGGTGCGGGAAGTTTCTTGCCAGGCTTGGCCACGGTTTGGATGATGGACGCCATGACAACCAGGAGGATGGCGGAGATTTTCAGCGCGCTGAGATCCTGGGACAGCAGCAGCCACCCAAAGAGCCCCGCGA
Source organism: Corynebacterium casei (assembly GCA_030535535.1). Taxonomy (GTDB): domain Bacteria; phylum Actinomycetota; class Actinomycetes; order Mycobacteriales; family Mycobacteriaceae; genus Corynebacterium; species Corynebacterium casei_A. Next base: position 3,847 of record JAUNRU010000028.1, on the reverse strand, counting down.
AGACAGGTTCCAGCGAAATGAGGATGGAGAACACATTCGGGGCCAGGCGGCGCAGCGCGACGAGTTCGAGGGAGTAGGGGATCAGCGATGCCAGCACCGCGGTGCCCACGGCGAGAGCGAACAGGTTCCAGTCGGTAAAGACAACCAGCGCCTTGGTACCCGACAGTGGGGAAATCAAGGTACCGCCAATCAGCAGCGCAACGGCGAGCCCGCCTTGGCCGGGCACCAAGGAGCCAACATTCTTCGAAGCCAGGATGTAGCAGGCCCAGAATGCGCCGGCGATGAGCACGAAGACCACGCCTAGTGGGCTCAGCGAGTCGCCGCTGAAAGAATTAATGCCCAGCAAGACCATGCCGAGTAGCGCAAGGCCGACGCAGGCGGCATCGCGCATGCTGCGGGATAAGAACGCAGCCAGCGCCAGGGGGCCGAGGAACTCAATGGTGACGGCAGTGCCCAGCGGGATGAGGCTCAAAGCGTTGTAGAAGAAGCCATTCATCAGCCCCAGAGATGCACCGAGGAGCGCTACGCCAAACCATTGCTTGCGCGTCCAGGTGTGAAACTTCGGGCGCACAATCACCATCAGAATCAGACCCGCCATCAGCAGGCGGATGGAGGCGGTACCCCACGTGCCGGCGTGGGGGAAGAGCTGGATGGCTAAAGCGGCGCCGACCTGCAGGGAGATGCAGGAGCCGATGATGCACAGAACTGCGTAGGGATTGGTCATATGGATATTCTGCGAGAAAATCTTCTGTTAGTCTATCTACAATTAATAGCGTTTATATGTAAGAATTGCTGACAGAAAGAATCGGTGTTCGCCATGCTGGATTTGCACCGGCTGCGCATCCTGCGGGAGTTGCGCCGGCTTGGCACGGTCACGGCCGTTGCGGAGTTGCTCAGCTACACGCATTCGGCGATTTCGCAGCAGTTGGCGCAGTGTGAAAAGGACGTTGGCGCAAAGCTCTATGAGCGCGCGGGTAGGCGCATTGTGCTCACTGAGCAGGGCGAGCTGTTGGCCGATTATGCCGATGAGCTTTTAGCGCTTGCCGATGCCGCCCAGTCCGCCGTCATCGACTCCACCTCCCAGGTGCGCGGGCGCATTAGGGTGGCTAGTTTCCAGACTGTCTTGGCCTCCATCCTGCCCGAAGCGCTGGATATTTTGAGCAAGAAATATCCCGACTTGAAGGTGGAAATCTCCCAGCTGGACATTGAAAACGCGCTGCCGGCAGTGGCCAATGGCAAGGTGGATTTGATTCTGGGCGAGGACTATCCCGGGGTGTTGCCGTTGACGGATAAGACGGTGCACAGAGAGCATTTGATTGATGATGAGTTGGTGCTCATTACCCCGGAAGATTCCACGTTGACCTTCGAAGAGATCAAAGAACGCGCAGAGTCCGGCCCGCCCACAGCGTTTGCTATGGACTCCGTGGACTACTCACTGGGCAAGTTCTTTCATGCCTATTGCCGCCAACACGGTGTGGAACCCAACGTGCTTTTTGAAACCCCAGACCCGTTCCTCCAAACCCACCTGGTGCGCGCCGGGCACGCGTGTTCGGTGACCTCAGCGCTGTTCGCGCCCCTGCAGCCTGGCGTGCGTTTTGTGCACCTGCCGGATCGGCCGCACCGCACTTTGTACACCGCCGTGCGCGCCGGCCGTGAGCAGCATCCGGCCCTCCGCGCGTTTAGGCAAGCGCTCGCGCAATCGGTATCCAGCACCGTGGAGGAAGCGGAGGAATACATTGGCCAGTAATCACAGCCCCGATATCTTCGCTGGGATTGTCGCAGGATTTAGCACCGCCATGAGCCCGCGCTACCTCGCAGTGGTGGTTCTCATCGTCGCCGGTATCGCCATGTTTAACAAGGTCTCCCCGTGGCTAGCCGCCTATGTCCCCGCCAGCCTCATCCTGGCGCAGGCCATCACCACGGTGCTCAAATACACCATCAACCGGCCCCGCCCGCCGGTGCAAGAACAGCTGGTTTATACCTATGACCCCAGCTTTCCCTCCGGGCATTCCTCAGCCGCGTTCGCCATTGCCACCGCAGTAATCGTCTTGTTAGCCACTAAAACCTGGCGCGCGAAGTACCCGTGGGCCGTCGCGATAATGGTGATCGTCGGGGCATCGGCAAGCGCTGCGTCCCGGCTATACCTTGGGGTGCATTGGCTAAGCGATGTTATCGCTGGTACCGGCATCGGAATCGCCGCCGCGCTGAGCGTGTGGGCCGCGGGCAGCTATGTTTACCGCCGCAGGCCGCGGGTGCGTTAAACTACCTGTGTGACTCAACCTGCAACAACTCCGCGCCCAGTCCTCGTGGTGGACTTTGGCGCCCAGTACGCACAGCTTATTGCTCGTCGCGTACGCGAGGCGTCGATGTACTCCGAGGTAGTCCCACACTCTGCCACCGTTGAAGAAATCAAGGCCAAGAACCCTGCCGCCCTGATTCTGTCCGGCGGCCCGTCCTCCGTGTACGCCGATGGCGCCCCGCAGCTCAAGCCGGAACTGTTGGAACTTGGCGTTCCCGTTTTCGGCATCTGCTACGGCTTCCAGGCCATGAACCACGCCCTGGGCGGCCGCGTTGCGCAGACCGGTGACCGTGAATACGGCCGTACCGAAATCACTCACACCGGTGGCGTGCTGCACGACGGCTTGGAGGCCAACCACAAGGTGTGGATGTCGCACGGTGACGCCGTCGCGGAAGCCCCTGAGGGCTTTACCGTGACCGCTTCCTCGGCTGGTGCCCCGGTCGCTGCGATGGAATGTGTGTCCAAGCAGATGGCTGGCGTGCAGTACCACCCGGAGGTTATGCACTCCCCGCACGGCCAGGAAGTGCTCACCCGCTTCCTCACTGAGGTCGCAGGTTTGGAGCAGACCTGGACCTCGGCGAATATTGCACAGCAGCTTATCGATGACGTCCGGGCCCAAATCGGGCCTGAAGGCCGCGCTATCTGCGGCCTGTCCGGCGGCGTGGACTCCGCTGTTGCGGCGGCACTCGTGCAGCGCGCTATCGGCGACCGTTTGACCTGTGTGTTCGTGGACCACGGTCTGCTGCGCGCTGGTGAGCGTGAGCAGGTTGAGAAGGACTTCGTGGCCTCTACCGGCGCGAAGCTGGTCACCGCGCATGAGGCTGATGCCTTCTTGGCTAAGCTCGCCGGTGTTACCGACCCTGAAGCAAAGCGCAAGGCCATTGGCGCGGAGTTCATCCGCTCCTTTGAGCGTGCCGTTGCCCAGGTACTAGAAGAATCCCCTGAAGGCTCCACCGTGGACTTCCTGGTCCAGGGCACCTTGTACCCGGACGTGGTTGAGTCCGGCGGCGGTGACGGAACCGCAAACATCAAGTCCCACCACAACGTCGGCGGTCTGCCTGATGATGTCGAGTTCGAACTAGTTGAGCCACTGCGCCTGCTGTTCAAGGACGAAGTCCGCGCCGTTGGCCGTGAGCTTGGCCTGCCAGAAGAAATCGTTGGCCGCCAGCCATTCCCGGGCCCTGGCCTGGGCATCCGCATCATTGGTGAAGTCACCCAGGAACGCCTGGACACCCTGCGCGAAGCTGACCTTATCGCCCGCACTGAGCTGACCAACGCCGGCCTGGATAACGAAATCTGGCAGTGCCCAGTCGTTCTTCTCGCCGATGTCCGCTCCGTCGGCGTCCAAGGCGACGGCCGCACCTACGGCCACCCAATCGTGCTGCGCCCTGTTTCTTCCGAGGACGCCATGACCGCCGACTGGACCCGCATCCCTTATGAGGTGCTGGAGAAAATCTCCACCCGCATTACCAACGAAGTCAACGACGTCAACCGCGTCGTCCTCGACGTGACCTCCAAGCCACCAGGAACCATCGAGTGGGAGTAAAA